>DAOOQW010000009.1:0-27640 GCA_035388945.1 Flavobacteriales bacterium | reverse complement strand
ATTTCCGTTTAAATAATACACGTGTAACAGCTGGTGTAGTTGCCGATTCGGGTACTTATGTAAGCTGGGATTGTCAAGGATTTAGAATTCTGCATTTGAGTGGGAAACTTACTTTTGACGAATCCGTTCTCAAGCCTGCTACAGCCAATGGAAGCATTGCTCTCAAGCCGGTAACGGCATCTTTTGGATTTAATGTACGCCGCTCAGGAAATTGGTTAGCAGCACTTGATTTTAGCCCATTTATGATACCGGGAGTGGATGATTGGACTTTCAAAGTTGATCAAGCCACACTCGATTTTAGCGACCTTGAAAACCCCGAAAACATTGTATATCCCGACAATTATGTGGGTGAACGTTCTGTCTTGTGGAATGGTTTTCATTTAAAAAGTTTACGTGTTGGCTTACCGAAAAAATTCAAAATCCGTTTCCCTGATACCGATGTAGCCCTTGCCGATAGTGTGCTAAAAGATCGGGTAGTAGTTGCGATTAATGACCTGATTATCGACCGAACTGGAATCTCTGGAAAATTAGAAGCGCTTCGAGTTTTAGAAATGGAGAATGGTTTATTGGGTGATTGGTCGTTTGCAATCGACACGATGAGTTTGAGATTTGTCTCTAATAGCTTTGTAAGTGGAGGATTTAATGGAAGGATCAAAACACCACTTTCTCCTACTTTGTTAAAGTACGAATCGGTTCTTTCACAAGGTGCGATAGCTACTGGAATTGTATATCAATTTAATGTGCGATCCTTAGATACACTTACGGTTCCTATTTGGGCTGCTCAACTTCAGCTCTTGCCCACTTCACGAATCATTGTCAATGTGGACGCTACTAATTTCCGCCCCGAATTGAATTTGAACGGAAGTGTGAGTATCACAACCACCATAGGGAAAGTGCCTGTAAATTTTCCAGGGTTGCAATTCCAAGCTCTCAGACTTACTTCCGCAGAACCTTACTTGACTTGTTCAGCTTTTACGTTTGCTAGTCCACAAAAGGGAATGGCGGGATTTCCAGTAACAATAGGGGAGATCGAATTAGGTGTTCAACAGGATCATGGATTCTTTAGTTGGGACGATACTCCCGGTTCACGCATTGCGTTAAAATTTACAGTAGAAGTCAACTTTACTGGAGAGGCGAACTCTTTCAGCGGTAGCACAACGATGGCTATTTTAGGTCGCTTGAATCCAGGTAATTTGCTAACTGCAGCAGACGGAGAGCCAGTGGTTTATCCAAGTTTGAACTTAACTGGTATCGATCTCAAAAGCATATACATCGATGGTGATTTAGGATTTGTTTCTGCTAAGGGGTTTGTGAGTTTTTATGCCGAAGATCCGCTTTATGGAAAGGGTTTTATTGGAGGAATTGATGCCACATTTATTAAAACAGTAAACGTATCGGTAATCGGTTCTTTTGGAGAAATCAATAACATGCGTTATTGGTATGTAGATGCGATGGCGAAGTTTGTTCCGGGAATTCCTATGGGAATAGCGCCTTATCAAATACCTATGGACATTTATGGTTTTGGTGGTGGCGCATTTTACAAGATGAAATTCATGAGTATTCCACCTCCGGCAAGCACGCTAACCAATGCCTCTGCAAGCGAACTGCCAGTGCCTGGAACGACCTTGTCGAATGTTAGATTGGTACCTGATGCTAGTTCAAGATTTGGTTTGAAAGCAACCGTAGTACTTGGTACGACTGGAGGAGGAACAGCATTTAATGCCGACCTTACTTTAGGAGCAACATTCAGTAATAGTGGTGGACTTAGTCAGGTTGCATTTAGTGGAAGTGGGTATTTTATGACTTCCGTGATGGACCGGAGCTTTACTAATGTTCGAGCAGATGTTGTTCTTCAATATGATTTCCCAAATAAGATATTGACAGGAAATTTTGGAGTTATGGTGGATGTGCCAATGACTTTGAAAGGCACTCAAGCCAAGAATATGGCGGGAAATGCTTTTTTGTATATAAGTAAGCCTAAATGGCAGTTGAAGTTGGGAGAACCAACACCTCAAACGGCTCAAGTGGGATTGTTGATTGGTGGAGTGTTTAATGCAAAAGGATATTTGATGACAGGTATGGATTTACCTGCGCCAGCTCCTGTTCCTTCAAAAGTGACCGATTTACTTGGAATGGTTCCTTCCCAGCGAACATCAAAAATTGGTACCGGACAAGGATATGCTTTTGGGGCATCTTTTATTCCTCCTAAAATTAATCAGGACTATTCTCCTTTCTACTGTAATCTCGATGCAGAGATAGGATTCGACATGACCCATTTTGATCATGGATCGGAGCGATGCGATGGCATGTTAGCCAACGAAAAAATGGGAGTTAATGGCTGGTATTCTACTGGAACTGGTTGGGGATACATGAGAGGAAGCTTAGGTGTAGTTGCGAGTTTATTTGAAGACAATACTCATTACCCTATTCTTGATGTAAATGCAGCTGTTCTCTTGCAACAGGGCACTCCCAATCCTAAATGGTTTAAAGGAACCCTAGGTGGAAACTATAGCATTCTTGGGGGATTAATTGAAGGGGTTTGTCGTTTTGAAGTTCAACAAGGAGATTTCTGTGAACCACCACCCGAAAGCCCAATAGGAGGGTTTGTGCTGATTTCGGATGTAAGTCCGAATCCTTCTCAAACGAATGTTGATTGTGGAGTTAAACCCACTGTAGTATTCAATATTGAAATTGACAAACTGATTTCTTTCCAAGAAACAGGGGCCAATGGTGAAAAACGCACACGACGTTTCAAGTTTGTAATCACTGAATTTACACTCTTTGATCGAACCAGAAACAGAACTGTTTTAGATGTATATGATGATTATTTACTAAGTCCTGATGGATCTCAGGCGATGCATAACACGAGTAATTTATTATCACCTTTCAATCAATATAGAATAATTATAGCTGTTCAGGCGCGTGAATATTTGCCAAATGGTGAAGTAATTCCTGCTACAAGGAATGATGGAAGCTTAATTACCGAACGTTTAGTTTATAGTTTCGAAACAGGAGAGCTTCCAAATGTTCTTAGAGAAGAATATATCAAATTCTCATATCCATTAAACCGTCAACGGTATTTCATTGATAAAGGAGGACTTGGAATTCGTTTGAACACCAATGTTCCTAATTTATTCGATAAAAATGCCCGACAAGGTTATGAACGTTCATTTTATGCACAGTTCCAGCCTGTTGCCGGAGGGCAAATAATTGAAACACCTGTTTCTTATACCAATGGAACATTTGAAGTCGATAACCGAACTCCAAGATCATTAGGTTTTATTTCAATTGGAAGTCCAGCTCTTTTGGCTCCTAAAACAATATACAGACTAAGGATTATTCATAGAGACATTAGAGTCTCTGGAACTACTGCTACATCTGGTAATTTACTGGTACAAAACGCGGGCTTTCAAACAGTATCATTAAATAAAATATCATTTAACAATGGTGCTGTACTTCTTAGAGACAGGCAATTAGAAGGTGCCCCAGTTCTTCGTTCAAATGAACATTTGATTTACGAATACTTTTTCAGAACGTCTGAATTTGGAACGATATCAGCAAAAATCAATTCCTTACAAGTCGATAACGTAGAGAGAGAATATGTTGATCCTCGTGAAAATCTAATTCTGAATTTCAAAGGGCCTGAAGGATTTGAAAGGTTTGAAATAGACGGCTTCAGGTATTTGGACGGTTTTACAACCAATATTGTGAGGTCTATGGATATTATAGACTCCTATTCAAATTCATGGCACAGCTCATTTCTAATGGACAAAATATACAATACCTATTCTGCTATCTGTGATGCACAAGTTTATAATCACTTGTCTATTTATAGACCAACTCCCGATGATATTGGTTTGCCTCCCAACCGAATTAGTGGAACCATAAGAATGAAGGGACCAATAACGAATGATGAGATTTACCCATCTTCAAATAGCTCTTCTTCTACTAGCTATATACTTGCAAATGATCCATACGCATTTGCAGATATTCATACTGCTGATTATGTTCCGCAACAACAACTTATTTTGACAACATCCTATTATGCTCAAATGGACTATGAAAGGATGAAAGTCATTATTGCTGATATGAAAGCGAGGTTTGGGAATAATTTAAGGGGTTACGATCCAAATGAAAGAGAAACGTATTCAAATGATTATCACCGTACTGGTGTTCCACTTGCGGTTCGTACTAAAGTCACTTCATTTCTGAATACTCCTTATCAATTTATGTATTATGGACCATACACTATTTCCATGTCAGGAACATTCAAGTATTTCAATTATCCTCAAGTAGTGACCCTATTATTTCTAAGAACAAATTGATGAAAGCAACTCGAATTAACATACAGATTCTAAGTCTTTTGCTATTGGGCATTTGTTCATCAACATTTGCTCAAAAAGATTCGACGTTTATCCGAATTGACACGTGTCGTATAAAGATAATTTCACAGGTTAAATCAGATAGCATTGTCCTCCGTTGGGCACCCGATCATGCTTATACTTGGGAAATGCAACTAGCTAATGGATTCATTGTTGAACGTGTTGAAATACCAGATGATACAAGTAAACCAGTAGTTAAAGTTCTACTAACAAATGCTCCATTAAAACCCTTAGCTAAAGAAGAATGGCTTAAGAATTTTGGGAAAGATAATGCAATGGCTATGATTGCTGCAGCCCAGATGTATCCTGAACTTACGCCCTATGCTAATCCTGATCCGATTTTAATTCAACAAAACCAGAATAAGCTTCAAACGCGACATGGCTTTGCCTTGTTTGCAGCCGATAATTCACCTAAAGTGGCCGATGCTTCTGGACTTCGTTACGTAGATCGTTCTTTTGAAAAAGGAAAGAATTATTTATATCGAGTATTTTATTCTAAATCCATTGAAGGATTATTTTCTGACACCGCATTAGTATATATTAATTCCAGTGAATTATCTAAAATACAAATTGCTCGAGCACCTGCCATTATAGGTGGAGATAGAAAAGTTGAACTTCGTTGGGATGCTAGTCAGAATAGTGGTTTTAGCGCTTTTCATATCGAACGTGCTCCTTCAGGAACGAAACAATTTATTCGATTAAATAAAAATCCATTTGTCAGTTTTAAACCAGAATTCACAAAAGAAAATAATGCTTATTTCACCGATTCAGTTGAGAATTATATTTTATATGATTATCGAATTATTGGAGTAACCGCTTTTGGTGAATTAAGCTCTCCTTCGGCTGTTACTACAGTCATGGGCCGAGATTTAACGCCACCTTCTCAAGCTGTTATTACTGGAGTTAATTCGGAGAATAAAACAACAATTCGAATTAAATGGAAAATCCAACAAATTGATCCTGATTTAAAGAGCCTATTTGTTGCGCGCGGATATGATACGGATGGCCCATTCAAAACCATATCTGGCGAATTAGCTAAGGATGTAGACTCATTTTTAGATTCAATTCCCAATCCAAATGGAGGTAATTTTTATGTGGTAATTAGTAAAGACACGGCTGGAAATGAAATTAAATCGCTCCCATTTTATGGAATTGTGGAAGATAATTATGCGCCAGAAACTCCAATTGGATTAGCTGGTTATATTGATTCTTCTTCGGTTGTCCATCTGACTTGGAATTTAGGGAAAGAGCCCGACTTACAAGGCTATCGGGTTTATGTAGCAAATGCTTCTGATCACGAATTCAGCAATATTACACCTGCCATTTGGGGCGACACTATTTTCTTAGATACAATTACCAAACGCACCTTGACTAAATACATTTATTACAAAATTGTAGCAGTCGATAATAACTATAATCACTCGGCCTATTCTGATTGGATCAAAGTCCGCCGATTGGATGTTATTCCTCCTGTAGCACCTGTATTTGGTAAGGTAAGCGTGACTGATACAACCGTACATTTGAATTGGGTTAACAGTAGCAGTGATGATGTGAAAGAGCAGATTCTTTATCGAAAACCAGCTAAAGATTCCGTTTGGTTGGAATTAAAACGCTGGAAATTTCTAGACGCAGAAACATCTTTTACCGACCGCCATCTTCCTAAGAAACAGTTTTTTGAATACCTGTTAATTGCAGTCGATAGTAGTGATTTGCAGTCTGATAGCTCTTCACTAGTCTCTATTCGCACATATGATTCAGGTTTGCGAGAAAGAATTGCAGAATTAACGGTTGAATTTAATAAAGAGAAAAAGTCAACGGATTTAACTTGGAAATACAAGAATTCAGGAGATTTTTCCTTTTTAATTTATCGGGCTATGCCAGGAAAACCACTCACCAAATACAAAATGTTGAAAGGAACCGACCGCAGCTTTGAAGATAAAACTGTCTCTTTATCAGGAGAATATAGCTATGCTGTAAAAGTTATTTATACCGATGGAGGAGAATCTCCCATGTCGGAAAAGAAAGTGGTTCAGGTTCCTTAGTTAATTTAAAGAAGAATATTAAAAATCCTCTAATAAACACAATCTCATCTAAACACATAGAAATCAAGATGGAAATGGTGTTTTATTAGGATAACCCCTGTAATTATATTTCATAGGTTTTTTAGTCAATTCAGCAATTCAGCTTTATCATATCGATTTATGCGAATAGTTAATAGCTAATGAATAATTGAAAAACCACCATAATTGGTGAGAGACAATCTACTAAAATCACCAACATAGGTTATTGATGCCAATAGTTGAATAGCTAATCTTTGGCATTAAACTAAATTATTATGTCTTGTTTATTTCGAGAGATTATTTCCCTCATCTAATAAGAATAAAAACAGATTTGAAATGGAAAAATTCGGGAATAGTAAATGGATAAGAAGCTTTCTCTTTACTTCACATCGATTGAACGCAGGAGTTTCTAGATTTCGCTATTTGAATTCTTTTTTAGCATTATTGATAATTTCATCAAGGGCTTTCGGACAAAATGAATTGGTTGATTTAAGCTTTAATCAGAGTGGATTAGTTATAACTCCCGAAGGTTTAGGTAATGAAGCTCAATTCTATTCTTGTGTCATTCAAAACGATGGAAAAATCATTGCAGCAGGAGGAACTAACATTACTATTTCCTCTCCTTCATTTCAGGGAAATGAGCTCTTACTTATCCGTTATCATTCGGATGGGGTTGTGGATAGTACATTTGGAATAGATGGAGTCGTGCGGGTTAATCTGGCAGAAGCTGCAACATTTGCTCGCACCATTCGTCTTAGACCTGATGGGAAAATTGCCGTATCGGGAACATATAGGCTTTACGAAAACAATCCATTTTACACCAATTACGCCTTTATGGCTGTATATAATGACGATGGAACTCCTGATTTAACTTATGGCATAAACGGAATGTCTGTTATTATTCCTTTTGAAGGACAAGCATTTATTCCAGAAGAAATGGTAATACAACCTGATGGGAAGTCGATTCAAGTGGGCATTTCTTACTATTTAGGCCAAACTGATTTGGTAATGGCGAGATACAATACCGACGGTACTCCCGATGTAACATTCGGAAACAATGGATTAGTTATTCAAGATTACAATCAGCAACTACAAACGGGAAGATGTTTGACATTGCAAGAAGACGGGAAAATACTAGCTGCTGGGACATTAATTATCAGTTCTGATGAATCTCCCGCTACTATTTTTCGCTTTTTACCTGATGGGCAATTAGATCCTACTTTTGCTGATGCTGGAATATTTATTTTAAACCAAGCGCCCTTATTAGCAGAGTTTTTTGGTGTTGAAGTACAGCCCGATGGTAAAATTTTAGCGGCAGGGAATAACAATACCAACTCGAGCAATAGTGTTTTCATGTGTATTCGTTTGGATGCGAATGGTAATCTTGACAATACCTTCAGCTCGGATGGAATCTTCAGAATGGATGAATTGGGTGGACTACACAATGATTTACTATGGGACATGAAACTCAATTCGAATGGTAAAATACTTCTTGCAGGACAAGGAACTGCTACCCCATTTAATGATTTCCCTTCAAAGGCTACCTTGGTTCAATTGAAAGAAGATGGAACACTTGACCCAACTTTTGGAACGAATGGACTCCACTTCACCGATTTAACATCGAATGATGAGGTGTGTTCTCATGTTGAATTTCAAGATGATGGTAAAATCCTCTTGGCCGGAATTGCTGCTGATACAGGAGGTTACAAAGGTTCTCTTGTGCGATTATTGCCTTCGTCAACCGTGAACATGGATAAGCTTGATGTACAAACTTCATTGGCATTATTTCCCAATCCATTGGACGAAAGGGCTTATGTCAATATTTCACTAAAAAGCAAAGGTCTACGATCACTCTTCCTAGTTGATTTTAAGGGACAACTTGTTGAAACCATTTTCCTCGACAAAGCAATGAATTGTGGAGAACACACTGTTCCATTTGAGGTAAATTCAAAGATAGTCCCTGGGATGTACAAACTTGTTCTTGTTTCTGAAGACCAAACCCATTCAACTTCAATCATTATTAAATAGGGTTCTTATCAATCACATTTTTAATACAAGTTCCATGTATTTAATTCTCGTGATTCATCAAAACATTTCATTATGAACAGGTTAACTAGTAATATGATTTCGAAATCTTGCCTGAGTCTTTTGGCGATAGTACTGACATCAAATTTTTGCTTTTCACAAAGCGGATATCTTGATCATACCTTCAACAATACAGGATTTAATCTTTCTATATCTGCAGATTATCCAATGCTCATTGCATACGATATGCTTGTTCAGCCAGATCAAAAGTCGGTTGTCGTGTGTGAAGGTTTTACCTCATCGGGAAGAGATTTAGTAGTGGTTAGATATAATGTTGACGGATCACTTGATGAATCATTTGGCACTGGAGGATTTGTGTCTTATGACCAACAAGGTATGGTGGAACGTGTTACATCAGTCGCCTTGCAATCGGATGGTAAGTTGATTGCAGGAGGAAATATGTATATCTCAGAGGGAGATATCAATCCTACGAAGTGGTTTGCTGTGCGTTTTCTTCAGGACGGCACATTGGATACGTCCTACGGAGTTTCAGGCGCGGCATTAATTGGCTCTGCTGAATTCGTACCCTTGAAGACCTATGACAGCGCCGTGCAATCTGACGATAAGTTGCTGCTGGTGGGCGAAACTAATACAACTGGATATGACAGGGGAACCACGGTACGTTTAGATATCAATGGGCAGTTGGATTTAACGTTTGGTATCAATGGTGTTTTTTATCCTTATCCACAAGAAGTATATAATGGAATTATGGGGGTTAAAATTCAGCCTGATGGGATGATTGTAGTCTGTGGTGATTTGCTTGTTCAACCTAGCTTATCTGAGAATGATTATTTAATCATGCGCTTTGACCAAAATGGAGTTATGGATAATTCGTTCGGAAATGGTGGAGTTGTGACACTCGATGCGGGGCCACTTTATGGCTCATTGATGTACATTTCATTTCAAGGCGATGGTAAAATAGTTTGTTCTGGTCTCTATTATGCAGGGCTTGCCACAGGAGGTTATTGCACTAGTGTTATCCGAATTAGTGAGCAGGGTGAAATAGACCCGAGTTTTGGCGCTAATGGCTTGGTAAAAATTGAATATAATCCAATTCATGAAGAGCTACCTTATGGAGTTGAAATTAAATCGGATGGAGAAATTGTAGTTGCCTTTGCTACACCGCAATTACCCCCAGCTCAGAATAGCTTTTTTATGATCAAAAAATTGAACTCCGATGGCACTCCTGATCAGTCATTTGGTGTAGATGGTCTCATTCAATTGAACATGACATTCGGTGATGCAATTCATGCTATGGCAATACAATCAGATGATAAAATTGTTATAAGTGGCATTGGAACGAATCAAAACGACAATATGCAGACTGTTTTGATTGCTCGTATATTGCCCGATGAATTGATTAGTAGTATTTCCGAAAAAGCTTTTGTAGTCAATTCAAGCGTTTATCCAAATCCTGCTCAAGACATACTTCAACTATCATTTGAACTTCCAAACGCAGAAATAGGGTCAATTAAAATGTTTGATGTAAGTGGAAAATTGATCAGAACCTATATTGAAAAACAACTTTTATTTCAAGGGATAAATAACTTCACGCTAGATATTTCGCATTTAACCAGTCCCGGAGTTTACATTCTTGAGTTAAACACTGCCGATGGTAGAAAATCAACGGTACAATTCGTCAAGGAATAATATCTATAACACGTATAAGACTTGATATTGATCCCTTATTAGGGTTCAAATCTTGGATAGAAGTTCATATATAAGTAAGATTTAAGGTGGAGATCAGCAGGCTTCCACCTTTTTTATTCTATATCTCAAAAGCCTCGAGAACAAGATTTTATTTACATCGACGCTAGTTAACTAAGGAGCAAAAATGTGATGTGCTAATTTTTATACCTCAATCATAATTAAATTTAATGGTGAGTTTAAATTAAAAAAGCACAGACTAATCCTGAGAATTAATCTGTGCAACACAAATCACAAACCACTATTTTGTTAAGTTAAATCGCTACTAAAACGTTGAATTATTTTATCAGAATTCAAGTAAATATTTATTGAATTGCAAGAAAAATTGCACCATATAATGCCATCAAAAGCCTGGACAATAACAATTTAAGATAATTAACATTGGAGTTCATTTCACTTGAATTATAATTTGAATCTGTCGACAAAGTTTAAGTTGAATTTGGATGAATCTGATATTCTCAAGCAATCGGATTTGTCATCAATCTGAAATTTCCATTTATTGAATGACAATTTTCTTAGTTGAATTACCTTGATCAGAATTTACATGAAGCACATAAATCCCCGACGCTAATCCGCTAATATCCAGCACAATCACTGAGGTGTTACTTTGTTTCCCTTCAAAAACCTTTTCCCCCGCTAAATCAATTAACACAATTGAGGCGTTCGTTAATTTCTTCGAAAATTCTACGGTTAGCATATTAGAAACAGGCATCGGATAAACAGATACACTCTGGAGGTGATTAAAATCAATTATTCCTAAAGCCAAAAAACAGGCAGAGGTGTCTATGCATCCTTCGTTATTTACGATAACAGCAAAGCTGCCGGAAGAGGAAATCGTAAAGCTTGGATTTGTTTCGCCTGAAATTGCAGAAAAATTAGAATTGCAATCAACCCATTGATACGTCCCAGATCCATTCGCTGTTAACGTATTCCCATCTTGTACAACCGTATTATCAATTGCATTAATAGTTAAGTTTAACGTTAGGATACTGTCGCAGCCCGCTCCATTTACCAAAGTATCAGTATAGGTTCCGCTTTCTGTTAATAGTTGATTATTAAACAGATAGGTTCCACATGAGGATTGAAATATTGAATTGGAACTTGAGGAACAGCTGGATGAAAAATCATTTAATTTTAATGTAAAAGCAGTTCTGTTTACATTCGAAGTAAAAATAAACTCTCCCTCATCCGGATCAAAATCGGTTCCTCCCCCCAGAAAATATCCCGTAAGACATATTTTACCTGTGTTATCTAACACAAGCGAATTAGCCTTTTGAGAGTCGGGGCCACCAATTCTCTTAGCGCCTATAAAATTTCCGGAAGAATCTAATTTAGAAATGAATATATCTTCAACATCTGCTGAAGTTAAATTAAATACACCTGAACCAGGATTAAAGTCGGCCGAATAATTAAAAATACCGGTGGTGTAAACATTATTTGAATCGTCTATGGCAAGTGCGTATACTTCATCATAACCAGCCCCTCCTATATTTTTTGCCCAAAGAAAATCTCCTGATGAATCTAATTTTAAAATGAAAACATCATACAATCCTGCTGAAGTTAAATTAACCACTTCAATTCCCGGGTCAAAGTCTGTTACACCGCTAAAAAAACCGGCAACATAACAATTGCCTGATTCGTCAATAGTTAACTCAGTGCCTCTGTCGGCTCCTGGTCCTGATATTTGCTTAGCCCAAACAAAATTACCCGCTGCATCTAATTTTGATATAAATATATCGTTACTCACCGAGGTAAAATTAAAAGTAGCCACACCTGGGTCAAAGTCGGCTGTGGCATTAAAATATCCAGTAGTGTATACATTGCCATCCGCATCGGTTGAGATGGAATTTCCATAATCGAAAGAAGTTCCACCCATCTGCTTAGCCCAAACAAAATTACCCGAAGCGTCTAGTTTAAGAATAAAAATATCCGAAATGGCACTTGTTGTAATGTCTGGATCTAAAAGAAAAACACCTTCGTCTGGGTCAAAATCTGCTGGGATATTAAAGTTACCGATGATTAAGACATTTCCTATAGCATCTACTTTAATAGATGAAGGCGTATTCTCAAAACTATTTCCGCCGTCTGTTAATTCAATTTTTTTAGCCCAAACAAAATTTCCTGAGGGGTCTAATTTCGAAATAAAGACTCCATAGTTTTGAGCTCCTCCAGTCAAATTAAATGTACCTGTACCTGGATCAAAGTCTGCTGTACCAGAAAAAGTACCCGTTGTATAAACATTACCTGCATCATCTAATGCTATAGCATACACATCATCAATACTAGAACCGCCCAACTTCTTTGCCCAGATAAAATTACCTGTTGGATCCAATTTAGAAATGAAAATATCTCGACCTGCAGAGGTTAAATTAAATGTTCCTGATCCCGGGTTTAAATCTGCTGTGCCTAAAAAGCTTCCTGTAGTATACACATTACCATCAGAATCAGTTGCTATGGCTTTTCCATCAGAGTTTAATGTGGCTCCATATTGAGCAGCCCACTGAAATGTTTGTGATGTGACAGATATACTCAAACTAAAAATAGCGAGTAAAAGAAATGTGTATTTTATTTTTTTCATTTTAATTCATTATTTAAAAAGGTTTTGAATATTCTGAATTTATGCTCCCTTATTCGAATTAGATAAGTTAATTCAAATCAACACGGAAATAAATTTGTTCAAATAGGAAGGGCTAGAATTACTCAAGAATAATTTTATGGCTGGAATTACCCTGATCTGAAGTTATCTGTAGGATATAAATTCCTTTGGCAAAACCAGCGATATTAAGCAAGGTCGTTGAGGTGTTGTTTTCGCGTTTTTCTAAAACAATTTTCCCTGCTAAATCAGTTATAAATAGGGAGGCTTGCATGAGGGGTTTCGAATACTGAATTGTTAGCGTATTCGTTGCTGGTATTGGAAAAACGGAGACTGAATAATCTTCCACTCTATCAATACCAACAGTTGTCACATTAAATTCATCAGATATCGAACAACCCCAGATATTCGCTACCTGAACGGAATAATTACCATTAGCTGTAATGGAATAGTTGCTGTTATTGGCCCCTTCAATCAGATTGCCATTCATATACCACTGATAGGTACAACTATTATCTGCTACATTCGAAAAAAGGGTGTCTCCATTTAGAGTAATAGTTGGGATTGCAGATGATTTTACCAACCTAGAAATCCGATAAGGAAAACCTAAGGAAGTGCCACCAAAAGTTATATCACCATTTGATTCAACAAGCGCAACATTGAGGATACCCAAATCACCCATGTTGTTATTGCTGCCATTGAGGCTAATGGCGGTATCTAAAACACCGTTACTATCAAACACTCGAAAGAAATTCCCTGTCCCTGCTAAGCGATATCCTACAAAAAAATGATTGTTGTTTAATTTAATTAAGGCAAATAATTCTCCTCCCGGGCTGAAATCCAAATAACCAGATATTCCAAAGGTGGTATCTATTTGTCCTGATGTGGTTACTCGAGTAATGTGAATGCCATTAGGATTGTTTCCTGCGATGATTACTTTATTATCACTTTGTAATATGGTTCTTACCGAATAAGCTGCTATTCCCCCTGCAAAATCTTGCAAGTAACCATTATTTCCAAAAGTGCTGTCAACAACACCTGATGTATCGTAAGCAACAACTCCTAATGATGGGTAACTGAAATTAAAGTCCAAAACGGTGTTCGCTCCTACAATAATTCCATCTGATCTTAAAACATTACTTAAGCCTCGCGATTCATAATAACCATTAGGAGCTGTAGGCATTGATAAGATGCCATTGTTTCCAAAGGAGAAGTCAACGCTTCCGTCAGCTAAGAAGCGCATGGCAAATGGACCACTGCTGCAAATAATTTTACCATCTGGCATCAAAAAAATATTTCCAAATGAATTAGATCCATAATTGGAAATCTTTGTACTGCCATGAGTTCCAAATGTCGTGTCAACAGAGCCATCACTATTATAGCGGGCAATAAAAGGGAACTGCTGTGAACCTGCATTGTCGGAGGATTGAATTCCGCAACAAAGGATTTTCCCATCAGGCTGTAATACATAATCAAAACCTAAGTTTTGAAATTCAAATGTATGCTGCACAGAACCGTTTACTCCAAAGCTTGAATCAATCTCTCCACATGCCGTAACTCTAAACATTTGATTGGCATCGTTGAAATTATAATCGAGATTTCCGCAAACAATTATTTTATCGTCCGTTTGTCTAAGTATTGCAGTAGCCTTAGCTCCCACTTGTGTTGCACTTACTGTTCCATTTATACCAAACAAACTGTCACTAGTGAATTGAGCATTTAATCCGGTTGTCAAGCAAATAGCAATAAAAAAGAGAAATATTCTCATGGATTAGATTTATTGAATAATTATTTTGTGAATTTGTATTCCATTATCAGTATTTATTTTTAAAAAATAAATTCCCTTCGAAAGGCTTGTCAAATCGACATTTAATGTGGAGGAATGATTGAATTGTTTTTCAAGAATTAGTTTCCCTGAAATATCAATTACCGATATAATACCTGATTTTATTTCTGAATTAAATTTCAACTGAAAATAACCAGTACTTGGATTTGGATATATTTTTACATCCGAAGCTTGACGAAGTGTCTGACCACCAGTTGATAAAACAGTGATTGTATCAGTACTACTACAACCAGCTAAATTGCTTGCAACAACCCGATATTCTCCATTTTGGAAAACGGTAATAGCTGCTGTAGTATCACCCGCAACTAAAACACCATCACGATACCATTGAAACGTAAACTGATCTTCTGGAAGATTCGCATTCAGGGTGTTATCGATTTGTGTTATAGTTGCAATTCCGGAGGTCAAAGCAAATTTTGTAAACGCAATTGCTGTAGATCCATTTCCGCCGCTGTTGCATCCTGCCATCACGATTTCATTATTTCCAAAAGCCAATCCTGCTTGCGGTGAAGGACCATTGTTCCCCATCGTTTGAAAGTAAACACTTCCATTCAGGGTAAAACTTGGATCAACAATACCGTTTGCAGATACACGGAAGTATTGAATGGGAACTCCACCTTGTGAAACCCCAACTAAAAATGAATCATCATTAAAATTCGAAACATATACCAATCGATTGCTAGGAAGACTTAAATAACCATCGGAGCCAAATGAGGTATCTAATGAACCATTAGTGTTATATCGAGCTATTATAATGGCCGTTTCTGTTATATTCTGGCGGATGGCAATTACTTTATCGTCACTTTGTAAAATCAACCTAGGTGGTGCAGAACCAACCACAAAATTGTAATCAATACTAAACCCATTTACTCCAAAGCTAGAGTCAATTAATCCTTCTGCATCATAACACATTTGTGTTACATATTTATCATTATCAACTCCAGTATATACACTCGAGACAGAAATAATTTTCCCATCACTTCGCATCACACTGTTCGACTGATAATAGAAATTAAATGGTGAAGGAACCGATTGAATTAAAATCCCATTGTTGCCAAAGGTTGGATCTAATACACCTAAACTGTCGAACCGCATCATTAATGGTCCATTGGTGCATAAAAGTTTACCGGTGTCTAATTGATAAACACTGGTTAAATCGGCAGGTCCTATGGTGCTAATTTTTCTTGTTCCATGATCACCAAAAGTGGTATCGGGCTGTCCATTATAGAAGTAACGCGCAATAAATGGAAATTGCTGAGAACCCGAATTGCCATCGCTTTGCATACCGACAACAATCATTTTTCCATTTGGTAATAGCGTATAGCCATAACCTGCATTTCGTTGGTCAAAC
The DNA here is from genome assembly GCA_035388945.1 of Flavobacteriales bacterium. GTDB lineage: Bacteria > Bacteroidota > Bacteroidia > M30B66 > M30B66 > CALQRR01. The sequence goes on along the minus strand of DAOOQW010000009.1, from coordinate 11,616 downwards.
GTGTGTCGAACTAAACCATTTACTCCAAAAGAGGAATCTATTTGACCGCAGGCATCTACTCGAAACATAATATTGTAGAAACAATTACATCCGATATCGTAGGTATAACCACAAGCAACTACCTTTTTATCCGGATATTGAAACAGAACATTTGTTTCACTCGTGGTTCCTGTAGGAAGTGAAAAGGATTCAGCATTTGTACCAAAAAGTTGATCCTGGACAAGTGCTTGGGAAAATACTTGAGGTGCATTTATAAGGAATAAATACAGAATTATTTTTTTCATGATTTTTATTTTCAAAATTCAGTCTTAAAAACTATAATAGATATCCCCTAAACTGGGGAGGAATAAAGATTAAAGCATGTATTAAATAAAATAAGCACGACATTTTTAAACGTCGTGCTTATTATAATGGAATGAAATTAATTCCTTTATTTCTTGATGAATTTAGTTTGGGTAATTTGATTTTCAGATTTTATTTCCAAGAAATACAAACCACTTGTAAACTCATCTACCTTAATATTAGTAAAGGTTGCATTAGATGTTTCTGATTTAATTAATTTCCCTGAAACGTCGAAAATTCGAATTGAAATAAGAGTATTATCTTTTGATTGAATTGTTAGTATTTGCTCCGCAGGATTAGGGAAGACCGAAAATTTAATTGAGCTTATTGACTCTTCCCCAAGATTTATAACTTCAAGTTGATCGGATGTGTTACAGCCCCAGGCGTTTGTAACTTCAACAGTATACATACCATTCTGACTAATTTCAATAGAACTTGATGTTTCGTTAGCAATTAAATTCCCATTTAGAAACCATTGAAATGTGGATTCTAAATTCCCCACATTTGAATTTAGTGTAACACCCGAAATAGTAATGTTGGGAATAGAAGTATTTGCAATAAAACGTGTAAGGGAAAAAGAGTTTTGACTACCAGCTATCACCATTTCACCACTTGAGGTAGTAAGAGCAACCCTTCCTTTATCATCGTTTGTTGGAAATTGAAATGAGCTTCCACCGTTCAAGGTGAAATCAGTCACTTCTAATCCGTTAACATCAACTTTTTTGTATTTGGGCACATCTCCATTTTCTTGATAACCAATAATTACATCATCATTCGCTAATAGTGTAAGAAATTGAATTCTTGAAGGACTGTTAGGTGCTGGAATTGATACTGTTCCTCCGTTTCCGTATGTGGTATCAACACTTCCGTTTGTATTATATCTACGAATATTCATAGCTGTTTCAGTAGTGTTTTGCTGGGCAATTATTACTTTGTCATCACTTTGAATAGCGTATTTAAAACCATTTGCAATATAAAAGTCGTAATCGATAAAGAACCCTTGGTTTCCAAATGTGGTATCTAGTTCACCTTGTGTATCAAAGCAACTTAATACTGCTTGTCTAAAATCACCTCCCATCCACGCTGGTGCAACGGAAATGATTTTACCATCGGTTCTCATCATACTGAAGAAACTATTGAAGAAATTAATTCCTGCAGGTATACTATGTTGTACAACTCCATTGTTACCAAAAGTTGGATCCACATTTCCTGTTGAATCAAATTGCATTATTACGTTTGAGTAATTTGTTGGACCTCCCGTACAAAGCAGTTTTCCTTCATCTAATAGATATACATTTAAAAATTCACATGCTCCTATGGAATTGATTTTCCTGCTACCATGATCTCCAAATGTTGTATCAGGTGTGCCGTTTGAGTTAAAACGAGCAATAAATGGATACTGCTGAGAGCCATTATTTCCATCCGATTGTACACCAACAACCAAGATTTTACCATCGGGCTGTAGCTTATAATTAAAACCTAAATTTCTTTGTTCAAAGGTGTAATGGACTATACCATTAATTCCAAATGTACTATCTATCATACCGCATGCATCCGTGCGAATCATGTCGATATAATGACAATTACAACCGAAGTCATAATTATGTCCACCTACTATAATTTTATTATCAGGCTGTTGTAGAATGGTCATGACCTCTGAATTACCCACATTCAAAGCGGATACATATCCACTTTCACCAAATAAGGTGTCGGTAATGAGTGTTTGAGAAAAGGAAACGTGATAAAAGAGAATTAGAAAAAGGGCAAATAGGTTTTTCATAGGATATTTAGATTATTGAATTCAAAATTCAATAAAATAGACCCCAATGTAAATCCCTAAAAAGGGGGATAGCCTACTACTGATTAATTTTAAACTAATTTCTGATTAATAGCTTTTGCAACTGCTTCTGTCATGCTTGCTACATGCAACTTTTCATAAATGTTCTTCATATGCGAACGAACCGTTTCATAAGAAATACCATGTTGATCTGCTATCATTTTATAACTCATTCCATTCACTAAACTTCCTAAAACTTCTTTCTCTCTCGGAGATAAATTGTAATTATTGGGGGAAATAGTTTCCTCCGTTTTTTTATCAGGCCTCTGTAAAAAACCAAGCACTTTTCTAGCGACACTTGGACTCATCGGGCTTCCTCCTTGATAAACTTCCACAATACACTCTAAAATCCTCGCTGGAGGCGTATTCTTTAAAATATATCCCTGAGCTCCTGCGCAGATGGCTTCAAAAACCAATTCGTCATTTTCAAAAGCAGTTTGCATCAATACATTTATTCGAGGAAAATACCGCTTCACCAGTTTAACTGCCTCAATCCCATTTATCCCGGGCATTTCTATGTCCATTAAAATTACATCCGGCTGACTTTTCTCAATTTTTGATTGTATATCTGAACAATCCGAAAAAATTCCGGCAATTTGAAATCCAGGACTTCCCCCAATTAATGCATCTAGCGAATCTAACAATCGCTGATTATCATCAAATATCGTCACTCTAACTGCCATAGGAATATTCAATTTAAGAGTTCAAATAAAGAGAATTAGTATTTGTACAACTATCACCTAAAATGGTGAACTTGTTTTTATTACAACTTAAACATGAGAACTAATATAGTTCCCGGGTTGGCCGACTTAAATAAAATAGTCCCATTTAACTCAGAAGCCCTCTGTTTCATACTCTTATAGCCATTTCCATTGTAATCTTTTTCATTATCAAAGCCTTTCCCATCATCCTCAATTCGCATAACATAATCGTTTTGGATTTTGTCAATGTTCACTTTAACGTGTTGTGCTTCTGCGTGTTTAATGCAATTATTTATGGCTTCTTTGAAGATGAAATAAACATGTTGTCGAACAGGCATTGGAAAATCAACATCAAATAATTCCGAGGCAACCTAAAAGCTAAAATTAACCTGTTTCGAGTGAAATAGCGGACTTGCGAAATCCTCCATTTTATTAAATAATTTAATTCCATTATCATTAATGGGATTGATGGTCCATACGATATCACTCATATTCCCCATCGTTTCGCGTGCACTAATTCCAATCTTATCAATCAATTCAGTTACACGCGGTAAATTGTTTTCTCGTACCGATTGTTTCGCTGCTTCACTGTAAATGCTCATACTGCTTAAGATTGAGCCTACATCATCATGTAAATTAACCGCAATCTGAGTGCGTGTATGCTCAATAGCTAAGCGAGCTTGTGACTCTTTTATGAGTAATTCATTTTTTTGAACAGCAATAGTTTTTAATCGGTAACCAAGTGCACTCGAGAATATGATAATATCCAATAAACAACCAGCTAAATAAGGTTCTACACCATTCAATCCTAAGATATCTGTTTTTTGGGTGAAGGATATGATACTAAGCAATCCCGAAGAATCATATACTAAAGATCCAATAATGATGGTGCGTTGAAAAGTAGTCGTTCGTATCCGCCAGGCTGAAATCAATGCAATTGTTGCAATTCCGACTAATGAAATACGTGAAAAAGCATACTCAAAAGTCGATTTTACACCCGGTCCATTTTGTATTGCATCAAACACATGATAACAAATGGAAAAAGCCGACAAAGCAAAAAATGCATACATAAACGACCTTACAATGTTCTCTTCCTGAACAACTTCCAATGTTTGTGCAGCGAATAATACATATACGGTAACCATCGCCACCTGAAGAACTTCTTCTAGTATGTAATACCAAACATTATCGGTAGGTAAAAACGGATCGTAATTGTTGCTAATGAGCTTGAAGCCAATATATACCGAAAGCGAAAAAAGGTATAAACTGTAAAAAAGCAAGAATTTATCGCGTTGCTGAATAAACAACACCAAGTGATAGATTGCGGCAATCACAGCCGATCCAAGCACAAAAGTTTCGATAAAGAGTAATTGATTCACTCCAGTGGAGGTTTTTATTTAGGTAAAATACATTAGGGTAAAATACTTAAATAAATGAATCGTCAAGAATTAGGTAAATTCTACTTGTGAATTATCGAACATTCCTGCCCATGTGGAGTTTAACTTCTATGAAAACAGTTCTCCTCACTGGTGCTACCGGACTTATCGGCTCACATATTTTACCTATTCTTAAGCAACAGGGTTTTCGAATTCATTTATTTAGTCGCTCAGCCAATCAGGTTGCTCATGCAGATGCTGTATTTCTATGGAATCTCGAATCTGGTGAACTAGATGAACAAGCATTCGATGGTGTATCGCATATTATACATTTAGCCGGAGCTGGAATTGCCGAAAAACACTGGACTGACGAGCGAAAGGCTGAGATTTTATCGAGTCGTGTTAAACCGGCTGCAATGCTTTTGAAAGCACTACTAAAACGTAACCAGCAATTGGAAGCTTATGTTAGCGCTTCGGCTGTTGGCTGGTATGGAGCTATTACTGATAATCATTTGCATGCAGAAGTTGAATCTGCAGCTGAGGATTTCTTAGGTGAAACGTGTCGACTTTGGGAACAATCGGCTGATGCTTTTGAATCGATTAGTAATCGAGTTGTAAAGATTCGGACTGGTGTTGTTTTAGCTCGCGAATCGGGAGCATTGCCACAGATGATGAAACCGTTTAAATATTACTCAGGTTCTCCATTAGGTTCAGGTAAGCAACAAATCCCCTGGATTCACATAGAAGATATTGCACGCGTATTTGCTGAAGCATGCATGAATACTAATTGGACTGGCGCTTATAACGCTTCAGCAACAACTTCATGTTCGAATCGTGATTTTTCTAAAGCCTTAGCCAAAACCATGAATCGTCCATTATTGCCTATAAGCGTTCCTTCTTTTGTGTTAAAACTGATTTTAGGAGAAATGAGCGTTGTGGTGTTGGAAGGAAGTCGAATTTCGAATCAAAAAATCAAGAATGCAGGTTTCGAATTCAATTACACTAAACTAGAATCGGCACTAGAAAATCTAATTTCAATTCAGAACTAACTCTCAAACGGAGAATATTAAATAGCTCTATAGGGTTTCTAGAACTAGAATGGTTCAATTGAATGATTGGGCAATCTTTTAGAATAAAATCAATTTCCTTTCTTATTATTGAAGTTTGCTAACCCATCTTCATGAAACACGAATTATTCTCCTGGTATAGTCCGGCTCTAAATGCCGAGATGCCTCTTGCTATATATGGCCATTATGGATTTTCTATTCTTTTAATTCCTACAGCAGCTGCCGATTTTCTTGAATACCAGCGTTTTCAGATGATGGATTCACTTGCGCCATTTCTAGAAAGTGGAAAATGTAAAATCTACTCCATCAATAGTATCAATAAAGAAAGCTGGCTCAATAACGATATGGAACCAGCTCATAAAGCTATCCGTCACAATCAATTTAACGATTATGTGATAAATGAAGTCATCCCATTCATTAAGCAAACTAGTAGCGAAGAAACTCCTATTTACACCTGTGGTGCTAGTTTCGGAGCGCTTCATGCGATGAACTTGTTTATGAAATATCCCGACAAAATTAACGGGGCAATAAGCATGAGTGGCGTGTATAACTTAGCCGAATACACCAAAGGATTTTGGGATGACCAAGTTTACTTTAACAGTCCGGAACACTATGTTCAAAACATAAACGATCCTGTTTATCTAGATCAAATCTGTTCCAGCAAACATATTCACATCTATACCGGAAGTGGCGATTATGAAGATCCTAATGCCAATATTCGTTTCTCAAATGTGCTAGCGAGCAAAGGAATTCCACACGACCTTGACGTTTGGGGCCCAGATATAACTCACGATTGGCCAACCTGGCGGAAAATGTTACCCTATATTCTGGACACAAAATTTTAGTGCTTTTTTCTCCGTTTCAATTAGCTAAATTGAATCATCTAAATTGTCGCATCTTGCTGTATTACATGCATATGCGAATAATTATTGGCCTGTACCAGAATATTAAATTACTATCTTAATTTCGTAACCGATTTTTTTAAAACGCGATACCTTGAAGCTCAATACCATTAAACCCATCGATTCGGAAGTCATTTTAGTACCGTATGATTTTACCGAAGCTGCCCAGAATGCTGTCGCTCACGCCAATTTGCTCGCTCGGCTATTTCATAAAAAAATCGTCTTGCTTCACGTAGTCGAAAAAGGACTTTTCAAAGCAGGAACGCCTAATACGCTCAGCGAAAAGGAAACCGATAAGAAACTTAAGGGAATAGCTGCTACCAATACAGCAGACCAGAAAATCGAAACGAGTCATCAACTTCGTTCCGGAAATATTTTCGACACGATTGCAGATGCTGCGGGAGATTTAAATGCTGCGCTTGTCGTGATGGGAACACACGGTGTTACAGGTATGCAACATGTTACAGGAAGCAAAGCCTTGAAAGTAATCACCAATTCAAATCGCCCATTTGTGGTGGTTCAGAAAAAGGATGTACGCCTTCATGGATATAAAAACATTGTTCTGCCATTCGATTTCTCCAAAGAAACCAAGCAAAAACTCGTTTGGGCTGTAGAACTTTCTAAAGTGTTTAATTCTACATTTCACATTTTAGCAGCTTACGAGAGCGACGAATACACAGCAAAAGCGGTATCTAACAACATCGCCTACGCGAAGAATTACCTTAAAAGTCGCGATTGTGATTTCAAAGTTACTACGGCCGAAAAAGGTGATTTCTCAAAAGAAACCATCCGCTTTGCTTCATATGTGGAAGCCGACCTGATCATCATTATGACCAACCAAGGCAAATCATTAACCGATTTCATCATTGGGCCATATGAGCAAAATGTAATCGCAAATGATGCTCAAATTCCTGTGATGACCTTGAATCCAGTGGATAATATGAACTCAGTTAACGGTCACCTGTTTAACTTCGGGAATTTCTAATCATCCCCTAAAAAAACGAAACCGTCTTCTCCTAAACTACTAGGAAAAGACGGTTTTCTTGTTTTCTATCTGATCAGTTCAATAAATCGAATCCGCAGTATGGAACTAATGCTTTCGGGATTCGAATTCCTTCTGGTGTTTGATGATTTTCGAGCAAGGCAGCCACAATACGTGGTAAAGCCAGTGCCGATCCATTAAGTGTATGCGCCAAACGTGGTTTTGAATCTCCTTCACGGAAACGTAATTTCAAACGATTACTTTGGAATGCCTCGAAATTGGATGTTGAGCTCACTTCTAACCATTTGCCTTGAGCTGCAGAATATACTTCCATGTCGTAGGTGAACGCAGAAGCAAATCCCATATCACCACCACATAATTGTAATACTCGGTAAGGAAGTTCCAACTCTTTCAACAAGCCGGTAACGTGATTTCGCATCTCTTCTAGCAAAGTATACGATTGGTCTGGATGGGCAATTTGAACGATTTCTACTTTATCGAATTGATGCAAACGATTCAACCCACGAACATCTTTCCCGTATGAACCTGCTTCTCTTCTAAAACATGGCGTATATCCACATGCTTTAATCGGAAAATCTTCGGCTTTCTGAATGGTGTCGCGGAAAATATTGGTAATAGGAACCTCGGCTGTTGGAATCATATAAAAATCATCCACTTGCATATAATACATCTGTCCCTCTTTATCTGGCAATTGACCCGTTCCAAAACCGGAATCAGCATTTACCATGAGTGGTGCTTGGTATTCGGTATAACCAGCTGCTGTAGCTCGTTCAAGGAAGAAATTAATCAACGCACGTTGTAAACGAGCACCTTTTCCTTTGTAAAACGGAAAGCCAGCTCCTGTTACTTTAACCCCTAATTCGAAATCGATAATGTCGTATTTCTTGGCTAAATCCCAGTGTGGTTGTGCATCAGCGTGCAGTACAGGTATTTCTCCATGCGATTCAACGGTAACGTTTTCTTCCGAACCGCGACCAAATGGAATAGCTGTAGCAGGTACGTTCGGGATGGTGTATAAAATCTGGCGGATAGCTTCTTCAGCTTCTGCTAATTTCCCTTCCAAATTCTTGCTTTCTTCCTTAATCGTTGCTGTTTCTTCTTTCAATACATTGGCTTCGGCAGCTTTTCCCGATTTGAATAATTCACCAATCTCACGTGCAATCTGATTCGCACGTGCTAATTTGCTGTCCAACTCGGTTTGTACCGACTTGCGCATATCATCCAATGCGATAATCTGATCCACACGTTCGCGTGCATCCAGATTATTTCGTTTAGCCAATCCAGCAATGACGGCCTCTTTATTTTCACGGAGATAAGGAACCTGAAGCATAGTATTTTCTATTTAAGCGGCGGCAAAGTTAAGCCTTGCCACAAATTAACACACTCCTTTTGTAGTTCTTTGTAGTTTCGTCGTCTTCTTTCTGCTATGTTTCGCTTTCTGACTAGTCTTTTTATCTGCCTTTTTATCCTGAATTGTTCTAGTAATGCTCAGGTTTCTCCTTGTAATCAAGTTGTTGCCGATCCACAAGGAGCAGGTGTTTCTTATTTACCCAATCTTGTTTTTTTAGACACACTTTCGGGGGATGCCAACCAAACACTTACACTTGACTTTTCACTTATCGATTTAGCCGAGGGCGACACCTTGCGTATTTATGATGGAGTTTTTTTGAATGAACTCGCCGTTTTTACTGCCGGAAGTCCGCTCGATAGTATTCAATCTCTCAGCTCATCCTTGATTCTAAACTTTAGCAGTGATCAAGCTTTTGAGGCAGAAGGATGGGAAGCAACTGTAAATTGTCAACCAGCTAATTTTATTCAACTTACGTTTCCTACCGATACGATTTGTGCCGGATGGGAAGGGACAACAGATTTCACCCTTCTTGCAAACTTTCCTCTAGATTTATACATCGAAGCGATTCTTAGTGATGCTAATGGCGACTTTTCAAGTCCAATACCCATAGGAGAAACATCTAATTCCGATACAACGCTATTCTTGGCTTTTGCAGCCAATTTAGCAGCTAGCGAGAGCTACAAAATTCGGATTCAAATAAACCTTTCCGATAGTGTATTAATTTATCAAGATATTCCACTACACATCAATACTGTCCCACTTCAGCCAAGTATATCAGGCTTATCAACTTTTTGCGGTGACTCAATAACACTCAGCACCGAAGATCAATTTCGAATTGATTTTCAGTGGTTTCTTAATTCCGATTCCATTCCATCTGCTACCAACATCAACCTAAACACAAATCAAGCGGGGACTTACGTGATTACAGCTTCAAATAGTTGTGGAACTCTTTCCTCTTCCTCTTTCATTTTAACTCAAATCCAATTACCTGCAACGGCTGTTTTGCAAACGACAGATAGTCAACTTTGTCCGGGAGAAGAGGCCTCCATTAGCTATACAGCCGATGGCGATACTTCGGATTTTACTTGGATTCGATCCGGTTTGCAATTGAGTTTTACTTCGGAAGAAATTCAAACTACCATTCCAGGTGAATATGTGTTATCTCGCAGCAATCAATGTGGCAGCAGCTTATCCGACACGCTCTTGATTGAAGCCATTCCACTTCCTCCAGCTGTGCTCATCCAAGCTGCCGGTCCGCTCAGTTTTTGTGAAAGTGGAGTTGTGCAGTTGAACATACCAAATGCCGACAATAACCAAATTCAATGGTTTCGGGATTCGATCTTAATTCAAACGGGCGCAGAATCTTTCGAAGCTAGTTTGTCGGGAACCTATTCGGTTTCCTTGAGTAATCTCTGCGGTACAACGCCTTCCATCAATACCACTGAGATAAGTGTACAGCTCAATCCAGTTCCCGCTTTGTTGAGTGCTGCAGGTCCAACTACCTTATGTGAAGGAAACAGCGTTTTGCTTTTAGCTGAAGTAGCTAATGGACAACAAGTTTCTTGGCTATTCAATGGTCAACCAACTGGCAATTCAAGTCTGCAATTGAGTGCCGATCAAACGGGTGTTTATAGTTTAACAACGAGCAATTCCTGTGGATCGGTTACTTCCCAAAATAACATACCAGTTACCATCAATCTGCTGCCATTTGTTCCAACACTTTATAGCTTGAGTACTCCTGCACTTTGTAATGGAAGTTCAGTTACCATTGCTGTCGAAGCACAAACGGGTGTTACCTATGCTTGGAAACGGAATGGTTCGGCTTATACCGGAACAACTAATAGCATCACCACTTCACAACAAGGAGTTTACACCGTTTCGGTGAGTAATGGATGTGGCACATTACTAAGCACAAACACGATCAGCGTAATTTCTGGTTCAGCACCTGTGAATCCTACTATTACCGCGGGAGGGACTACAACGTTTTGTCAAGGATTGTCGGTAACGCTTACTACACCGCCACAACAAGGAGTTATTTATCGTTGGCTACTCAATGGAATTCCAACTGGCGATGAATCTTTCTCCATGCAGGCAACTCAAGGTGGTGCTTATACTGTTGAAGTTTCTAACGCATGCGACACCTTGGTTTCCACGGCAAGCTTACCCGTCAACGTTCTACCTCTTCCTATTCAAGTCGAAGTTAACCCTATTGGCGAATACAGCATTTGTCAGGGTGATAGTTTAGAACTCAGCATTCCTGTTGTTCCGGGTGTGAGTTATCAGTGGCGCCGGAATAATCAACCGGTTGGATTAAACACCAATAGCATAGATGCTTTTCAGGAAGGAAGTTATACCATCGTTCTAGGCAATTCATGCGGCACAACTCCAGCTTCCAATTCGGTTTACCTCAATATCGATTCTATTCAGCCAGCTCTTTCTGCCATTGTAGCTCAACCGGGAACGGCTCTTTGTCCGGGTGGTTATGTGTTACTCAATGCTGCTCCTGTTCCTTTTCAGTTGTATCATTGGTACTTAGATGGAATTCAAATCCCTAATCAGACATCTGCTGTTTTACAAGCCACCGAATGGGGAACCTACACGCTACAAACTAACAATGCCTGTGGCACATCGGCAGAATCTCCTTCGGTAACACTCGGTCCGGGCGATCCTCCATCCGATTTCGAAATTTATATAACTGGTGATCCTATATTTTGCTCGAACGATAGTCTTGCCATCACTGCACAAGCTGAGTTTGGAGTATCCATTCGTTGGTTTTTGAATGATGTGTTCTTGGTAGAAGGTCCGGCTCAGATTTATGTGCATCAAGCAGGAGTTTACACAGCAAATTGTTGGAATGGATGTGGCGAAGCTTCTGGAACCAATCAGTTGGACATATCAACGATTCCAGCTCCCGAAATTCCCATCATCACCCTAAGCGGAAATAGCCTAACAACTAATGCTTCCGGTACATTACAATGGCTCGATGCTACGTACACAGCCATTCCTGGAGAAACTTCTGCACTATTTACTCCCGAAC
>DAOOQW010000008.1:2197-28439 GCA_035388945.1 Flavobacteriales bacterium | reverse complement strand
CTTCAACTGTGCGGAAGCTTCCCAAACCAACATGTAAGGTGATTTCTGCGAAGTTCACGCCTTTTAACTCCATGCGCTTCATTAGCTCACGGCTAAAGTGAAGTCCAGCAGTTGGAGCCGCTACAGCACCTTCGTTTTTCGCATATACGGTTTGAAAACGCAATTCGTCTTCTTCATCCGGCTTGCGATTGATGTATTTTGGAATAGGAGTTTCTCCTAATGAATACAATACTTTTTTGAATTCTTCGTGCGGACCGTCAAACAAGAAACGTAAGGTACGACCACGAGAAGTCGTGTTATCAATTACTTCAGCAACTAATGAATCATCATCGCCAAAATAAAGTTTGTTACCAATACGGATTTTACGTGCTGGATCTACCAACACATCCCAAAGGCGACTTTCGGCATTGAGTTCACGAAGAAGGAAAACCTCGATTTTAGCTCCGGTTTTTTCTTTGTTCCCGTACATACGAGCAGGAAAAACACGGGTGTTATTGATGATGAAGGTATCGCCGTCGTCAAAATATTCCAGAATATCACGGAACATGCGATGTTCGATAGTTTTTGTTTTACGATTTAGAACCATCAAACGCGACTCATCACGATTATCCGTAGGGCGTTCTGCAATCAGTTCTGGTGGCAGTTTGAATTTAAACTGGGATAACTTCATAGAAGGGGCAAAGTAAAAATAGCGGGCAAAGGTAGAAAAAAAGGGATAGCATGTGCCGAATTGATAAAGCTTCGCTGTAAACGCTCAATCGTTAAAAACTCCATGTCGCACCCAAACGAAAAAACAGAACAAATACGTTCTTTGCCACATGATTAGATTTTTCCTTTTTACGCTGCTCGCTTTGCCCGTTTTAGCCTCTGCACAGCGTAAACAAACAGCTTCCGAATATATTGCAGCTTATAAAGATATCGCCATAACCGAAATGGAACGGTATGGAATTCCTGCATCTATCAAACTCGGACAAGGTCTTTTAGAATCATCTGCCGGGAATAGTGACTTGGCCACTGAAGCAAACAATCACTTTGGAATTAAATGCAAAAAAGATTGGACTGGCCCATCCTTTCACAAAGACGATGATGCAAAAGATGAGTGTTTCCGTAAATACGAAACGGTTCTAGCATCGTATGAGGATCATTCACAATTCCTTAAAAACAGCACGCGTTACGCCGAACTATTCACACTCGAAATAACCGATTACAAAGGCTGGGCACACGGTTTAAAAAAAGCAGGATATGCTACCAATCCACAATATGCGCAATTGTTAATCAAAACGATTGAGGATAATCGCTTGTATGAGTTTGATCAGAAAGGTGGAGCTGTCGTGGAGTCAAAACCAGTTCGAAACCGAGATAAAAAACCAACCCAAATATCCAATCCGCGAACACCAAGAGGAAAATCTAACGAAACCGATTTGCCCGATTTTGAATTGAAAAAACAAGGCGGAAGGCCAATCATGGTGCGTAATCGGGTGCAATATGTGGTAGCTAAGCAAGGCGACACGTTCGAAGCACTCACCACCGAATTGGATATGCTTCGTTGGCAGCTTCCCAAATACAACGATTTGCCTCCTTCGGCTAAACTTGCAGCGGGCGATGTAATTTACATACAACCCAAGCGTCGCAAGGCTTTTACCGATTCACATACCGTTAAATCTGGCGAAACCATGCAATCCATTTCACAGGAACACGCCATAAAGCTGAGTCGTTTATATCACCTAAATCAACTCGAAGAAGGAGCTCAACCGAGCGAAGGACAACAATTAAAACTTCGTTGATTTGGGCGCCTGAACCGCGCTTTACGCCTCTACAGCTTTTTCACCTTCGGTTCAAAACCGGTAATGGCTTCAATCGCTGGCGCGACGTTCTGCTTTACTGATACTTTACATTTACCAATCGAGCCGAAAAACTCTTCAGCGACAGCACATCAACACCCGTGCTCATTAGGAAATCATTTTCCACCGGACTTACAACAATCACCTCTTCCAGATTCAAATCCTTAATCAACTCTTTTGCACCACGACTCAAAGCCGGACTTGTCGAAAATTTACATTCTATTCCTAGCACTTGATTGCCACGAATGGCGATAAAATCAATTTCAGCCTGAGCTGCAGTAGATAAATAATAGATGTTCCAATCGGCAGGTAATTGCGCCCGCATCGTTTGTAAAACCAGTCCTTCCCAGGCAAAACCCGCAATTGGATTCCCTAGTAAATCTGAAAAATTTCGCACCGACAGAAGAGCATTTAATATCCCACAATCGGAAATGTAAAGCTTGGGCGATTTTACCAGTCGTTTCGAAAGATTCGGAAGCCAAGGTTGCAAGACATCAACCATGAAGGTTCCTTTGAGAATTTCCAAATGGTTTCGAATGGTGTTATTGCTTAAGCCCAGCGAATTTCCTATGGAACTATGGTTAAGAATCCGACCATGATAATGCGCGCACATCATCCATAAATTGTACATCCCAGCTGGATTCAAATTAAATCCCAATGTGGCTAAATCACGCTGCAAAAACGTTTGAATAAACTGATTTCTCCAAGTTAAACTAGCGCTATCATTACGTGCTAAATAGCTTTTTGGAAACCCGCCCCGAAGCAACAATTGTTGCCAAGTAAAATCCGGCTCATTCTCCAATTCAGCATACGAAAAGGGATACAAGCGAACATAGGCAATTCGTCCAGCCAAGGTTTCGGAGCTTTGCTTCAACAAATCGGGAGATGCAGAACCTAACACCAAAAACCGTCCGTTCTCCGGATATTTATCTGCCATGCTTCGAATGACAGGAAACAAATCTGGCACAAACTGAATTTCATCCAAAACGACCAACTTATCTCGATTGCTTTCAAAAAACAAAACAGGATCGCCTAATCGAACTCGGTCTGCGGGATTTTCTAAATCAATATAGAGGATTTCGCGATCGCCCTCAAGCGCTTTCGCCAAGGTTGACTTCCCAACTTGTCGAGGACCAATAATCGCAACTACCGGAAAATCTTCCAGCAATTCGTGAATCTCATGAATTGCCCTTCTTATAATCATGCAACAAATATATAAATAACCTTTCAAATTGGAAACGTAAATTCCAAATTGCAAGGTTAATATATATAATAATTTATGATATCTATTTGTTAATCAAGCGAATCAATAATATTATTATCAACTTCGCTTGCAACAGTAATTTTAAGTTTGGGTTCGAGTTCCATCGCTCGTTTTATGGCTGTAACAGCTTCTTTGTTTCGAGCCCAAGCGCGACGAGCAATTCCGTTATTTACATCCCAATGGAGCATCGATTTAATTCGACGAGCACTGTCTTCCGTGCCATCGATCACCATCCCAAATCCACCGTTTATTACTTCGCCCCAACCAACACCGCCGCCATTGTGCAACGAAATCCAGGTGGCACCACGAAAGGCATCACCGGCAAAATTCTGAACAGCCATGTCAGCAGTAAAGCGACTTCCATCATAAATATTAGAGGTTTCGCGGTAAGGAGAATCGGTGCCCGAAACATCGTGATGATCACGACCTAAAACAATCGGTCCGCGAATCGTTCCATCAGCAATAGCTTGGTTAAAACGTAAAGCAATTTGAATTCGACCTTGAGAATCGGCATATAGGATACGTGCTTGAGAGCCAACTACCAATTGATTTTTCTTAGCTGCACGAATCCAGTTGAGGTTATCTTGAATTTGTCCACGAATATCATCGGGAGCATTTTGTAGCAACTCTTCCAATACTTCAGCAGCAAGTTGATCAGTCAAATCGAGATCTTCTGCCTCGCCCGAACAACAAACCCAACGAAACGGACCGAATCCATAATCGAAACACATCGGTCCTAATATATCCTGAACATACGATGGATAGCGGAACTCAGCTGTTGCTCCTTTCACATCAGCACCAGCACGGGAAGATTCCAACAAAAAGGCATTTCCGTAATCGAAAAAGTACATGCCCGTATCCGAAAGCTTATTCACAGCTGCTGCATGACGAACCAAACTCTTATACACCTCATCATGAAAGCGTTTCGGCTCATCAGCCATCATACGATTCGACTCTTCTAAACTAAATCCAGCAGGATAATATCCACCCGCAAAAGGATTGTGCAATGACGTTTGATCCGAACCAATATCCACTCGAATTCCGCGTCGAACCAAAGCTTCCCACAAATCAATCGTGTTTCCTTCGTAAGCTAGCGAAAGAGCTTCTCCTTTTTCACGTGCTTCTTCGCAACGAGAAATCAAAACATCCAAATCGGTATGTAACTCATCAACCCAACCTTGAGCATGTCGTTTTCGGGCAGCTGCAGGATTTATCTCCGCAGTAATACTCACCAATCCAGCAATTTTTGCAGCCTTAGGTTGTGCTCCGCTCATTCCACCCAAACCGGCAGTCACGAATAGTAGTCCTTTTCCTTCAATCACATCCGACTGCAAATCACCACGTTTACGTAAACACATCCGCGCCGCGTTCATCACAGTTATAGTTGTGCCATGAACAATTCCTTGCGGACCAATATACATATATGATCCAGCGGTCATTTGTCCGTATTGCGTAACGCCCAACGCATTGAATTTCTCCCAATCGTCGGGCTTGCTGTAGTTGGGAATCATCATCCCATTTGTTACCACAACACGAGGCGCATCTTTATGAGAAGGAAAAAGCCCCATCGGATGTCCCGAATACATCACCAAAGTCTGATCTTCTTCCATCTGACAGAGGTATTGCATCGTTAAGCGGTACTGTGCCCAGTTTTGAAAAACAGCTCCGTTTCCACCGTAGGTAATGAGTTCTTCGGGATGTTGTGCCACGGCGTGATCCAAGTTATTTTGAATCATGAGCATAATGGCAGCAGCTTGTTTGCATTTTGCCGGATAATGCTTGACTGGTCGCGCATGCATGTGAAAATCGGGAAGGAAACGATACATGTAAATGCGACCGTATTGTTTCAATTCCTCCATGAATTCGGGAGCTAAAACGGCATGATGACGTGGTTCGAAATAACGCAATGCGTTCCGTAATGCTAGTTTTTTCTCGTCGGCAGAAAGAATGTCTTTTCTCCTAGGCGCATGACTGATGGCTGGATTGGGTTTACGAGTAGGAGGAAGTTCGGTAGGAATTCCAGCAAGTAAATCGTGTTGAAATGCTTCTAATTCGGTTGTGCTAAGAGTTGCCATGTGCGTCTTTATCGAATTTTCCTGTGCGGATGTTGTAGTTATAGGGACAATGTCTGCATCCATTTTTGCAGCAGTAGCCGCGTTTGAGCAGATATTTGGCAGTGAAAACGACGTATCCTTCGGGCGAATAATAGTATTCGTCTTTATCGAGATTAGATAGTCTTGAGAATCCTTCGTTTTCCATTGGGCTTCAAAGTTCGCAAAATTTAAAGAAGGCATAGAATGCTCGAACGGCAGAAATTGTTTGCTTAGCAGGATGATTTCATTAGCACCGCTATCACATTACGATCAAGTCACTTGCTTTTCTTTACCAGGTAAGCCAGAAATGGAATTAACAGTGAGGCGATTCGACAAGCTTCACCCTGAAATTAGTGGTAATAAGTGGTTTAAATTGATTCATTGGTTGAAAGATTTACCCGCCTACGAAGCTGTCGTTTCCTTTGGTGGTGCGTATTCAAATCATTTATTGGCATTATCAGCAGCTGGAAGAGAAACGGGAATTCGCACCATTGGAATTGTACGGGGCGACATCGTAGAAAACCCGTGGTTACAAGCTATGAAGCAGAATGGAATGGAAATTCATTTCGTTAGTCGTGAATCCTATCGACAGAAAACCGATCATGGATTTCTGCAAAACTGGACCGATAAATTGGGTTCGTGTCGAATTGTACCAGAAGGTGGAGCTGGATTGCCTGGAATTTTAGGTGCTGCAGAAATGGTTCAGTCGGATGAGCCATTCGATTGGATAGTACTTCCTGGAGGAACAGGAACAAGTGCAGCTGGAATAGCTCAGAAACTTGAAAAAAGTCTCAGTAAAGTGTTGTGTTTCCAGGTGTTGAAAGGAGAACAGATTTTACAACAAGAACTAAGGAAACACGGATTTGATTCAAGTTACTATCCGAATTTGGTGTTTAACGCCGACTTTCATTTTGGTGGATATGCCAAGTCGAAACCTGAATTAATAGCATTTCAGCAACAGTGGATTGAACAAACAGGAATTCCAATAGATCTAGTTTACGGAGCAAAAGCATTGTTTGGATTGTATGCTCTCTTCTTAGAACAGAAGCTCGGGAATAAAAAACGTATCATTTATATCCACACGGGAGGATTGGGTCCCAACTAATTAATCGAAAGCTCTACGATTGAAAATGAGGAATCCAGTAGTAAACAAAATGGATATTGGATTCTTACTTTGATCATAAAAGTTTGCACTAACCGCTATGGGTGCAATTGGTGAATGAAACACTAAAACCGCCGATGCCATAAAGTATCGCTTCGAAAAAGCATCTCCATAACTCGCTGTGAGGTCTGGGTTTTCTAATATAACTCGATGAGGCTGATAAATATATCCTTCGAGCCTTAAGTCGAGTCGAGAGGTGAAACTGAGCACTGTTTTTAATCCTGCCGCTGCATAATTATGTGCACGAAACTGAGATTGGAACAATGTTCTACTTTCCGGAATGGGAGAAAATGCTGCCGATTGCAATAAACTAGCAGTATAATTATTGAACAATGGCTGATTCGAAACGACAGCCTCACCATAAAAACCGATATGTAACCGACCGCGTTTGTTGAAATACACGTCGTAAACAGCTTTCATTCTCCAGAAATCGTGTATCCTTCGGTATTCAATGTTTTGCAATGATGTACTACCCGGATTGTTAAATTCTTGTCCGGCCAAATACCTAAACTTCACAAAAAACTGGGAACCACTGTTAGCGTACATTTTTCGGTTTAGCGTATTACGCTCGAAATTCATCCAAAACGAACCGTGGTTAAAGTTGGTTCGATCAGCTGTGTCGGCAGTCGTGAAAGATTGAGTTTGGTAGTAATCATCAAACAAACGAGCGCCAGTAAGTCCAATCTTGATGCGAGATTTATTTTTCCAAGGGAAAACTAATGCTCCAGTTATGGAACGGTCGTATTGAATAAGGTAGGACGGTTTTACATCCTCGAAAAATGTACTCGAACTGTAGAAATAATCAAAGTTGTTTAAGGTAAAATCGGTTTCAACTTGAAAGGGAAGTTTAAACGGATAGTCGAGCGTTGCTTTAACCTGTAATGAACCGTAAAATTTTCCAAAGTAGGAATTGGCATCTAAGGCTAAACCAATCCGATTGATTCGTTTTAAATGCAAGGCTACAAACCCAGTATTAATCGGACGAGAAGAAATCAAGCCCCCAAATTGTGCTTGTAAATCTTTGTCAACCTTCATTTTTAGATTCAACAGAAAATGTCCGTCTTTTGAATCATAACGGGCTGTTGGATATATTTTTTTAATGCGTTCATCGTATGCAACTCGGTAGAAATAAGGACGAATATTTTCAATTGGTAAAGGGAATGCCTTCTCTCCAAAAGCTCGTTTTATATAGTTAACCTGATTTTTACTCAAGCCTTCGATGTTAATATCGTCAATCACAACAGGCTTTTGTTTTTCCTTGAAAGCAATTCTTCGATTAGCCAATTCGAGCGAATCTTGCCTGCGGTAAATCATTGTTTTCACTTGGGGTAAACGAGCAAGCGTACTTTGATAACCACCTTCTATCATGGCATCGGTTTGATTAAAATCTAAAATCGCAACCTTAGGAATGAGTGGTTTTATGATGATCATGTGATCGGTTTCACACACCTCGCCATAGCTGGTTTTATCCATCAACATATTCTTTATTTGAGAAAGAATATCATCTTCTTGAGGAGGTCTAATTTCAGATGCAACCGTGCTTCCAATAATAACATCCGGCAAGAAATCACGATACATCACATCAGCCGGAAAATTGTTGTACAAACCTCCGTCGAACAATAGTTTATCATCAACTACAATGGGTTTATAGAAAAACGGATAAGTGGATGAAGCGCGCATCGCTTGTCCAATATCTCCATCCTTAAATACGACTTCAGCCTTATTATAAATGTCGGCAGCTACGCAACGATAGGGAACAAACAAACTATCGAAATTATATCCTGCTGCGGCGCTAATGGCGGACGTTCGCTCAAGAAAAGCAAAATCCATATTCGCTGGAGAAATGATATTGGTTGGAAAGCGCGTTTGAATTACCGAATCAATCCGGAATTTGATGCCTACCCAGTTAGCGTCGGGTTCTCGTTCTCTGAAAAAATAAACATAGCGATCGACGGGTTTACCAAACACCCAACCTTCAAACTCCTCGCTCTTAACTAAAAGTTCAATTTGAGCAGGAGAATATCCCATGGCATACATTCCACCAACAAGAGCTCCCATTGAAGTACCAGCAATAAAATCAATAGGAATATGAGCTTCTTCAAGTGCTTTAAGTACACCCACGTGCGCTAATCCGCTCGACCCGCCACCACTCAACACTACGCCCACTTTTTGTCCGAAAACACAAGTAGAAACGAGAAGCAGAAAACTGGAAAAAAGTATACGAAGTATCAGCACAACTATCGAAAACGGAAAAATGCGAGTTCTTATTCTTCAAACCTACATTATTTCAGAGAAACGGAAAATAAGCACCTAATAAAGAAATACAGAATTTATTTGTCCCAAAATCGAATGAGTTGTTTGAAATAGGGCGCCGATTGGGTAAGTCGACTACCATACCAAGAAAATGCTTCCCCATCAACCAATCCAATTCGTGCTTTCGGTAGTAGTCGTTGTATTTCGGCTATGTGTTTTTCTGAAAATGGAAATGGTTCCGATGACAGCAAAACATATTCGGGATTTAGCGCATGAACTTGTTCCGGACTTAACTGGGGATAGCGTGTTTGTGCTTCCGACGACACATTAATCAATCCGCAACGCATCATCATATCATGTATAAATGTATCGGAATTTATAGCCATAAAAGGTTCTCGCCAAATGAGGTACAAGGCTTTCCGAGGTTTTGATATCGGCTTTAATAAATCAAAGTCGCTTCGAATTTTGAGGATGATTTTTTCCGCCTCTTCGCTTTTGTCTACCAAATCACCTAAAAGTTCAATCATCCGTAACGCATCATTCAAATTACGCACATCCGAAATCCATACGGGAACATGTTTAGCCAGTTCTTCCAGTTCCGATTGCGTATTTTCTTCCATGTTTGCAATCACGATATCAGGCTTGAGGCTTAAGATGATTTCCTGATTGATTTTTTTCGTTCCGCCCACGCGTGTTTTGGAATGAAACCAATCATCAGGATGAATGCAGTATTTGGTAATTCCCACAACTTCCTCAGCTAACCCTAAATCATACAGCAACTCTGTTTGAGAAGGAACAACCGAAACTATCCGGGTAGGAGTTTTCGACAGGGTAATGGTTCGACCGAGCATGTCGGTAATCATGGTGTTTTCAGGTTGAATCATTCAGGATGAAATTAATTCAGAGAATATGGGGTAGGATAGTTCCGCAATTTCCGTAATTTCTACCTTTGCCGCATGTATTACAAAAACATCCTCGAAACTATCGGCAATACGCCTTTGGTAAAGATTAATCGAATTACTAAAGATATTCCGGCTACCGTTCTCGCTAAAATCGAAACAACCAATCCGGGCAATTCCATCAAGGATCGTATGGCCTTGAAGATGATTGAGGATGCCGAAAAAGATGGCCGACTTCAACCTGGCGGAACCATAATCGAAGGCACAAGCGGAAACACCGGAATGGGTCTCGCCATTGCTGCTGTTATCAAAGGATACAAATGCATCTTCACCACTACCGACAAACAATCCAAAGAAAAAGTGGATGCTTTACGCGCTTTTGGAGCGGAAGTAATTGTTTGTCCAACCAACGTAGAACCGGAAGATCCAAGTTCATACTATTCTGTTTCTAGTCGACTTATTGCAGAAGTTCCAAATTCTTGGAAGCCTAATCAGTACGACAACCTTAGTAATTCTCAAGCACATTACGAGCAAACCGGTCCCGAAATCTGGGAGCAAACCGAAGGAAAAATCACGCATTTAGTTGTTGGTGTTGGAACTGGCGGAACTATTTGTGGAACAGGTCGCTACCTGAAAGAGAAAAACCCGAACATCAAAATTCTGGGTATCGATACGTATGGTTCGGTTTTCAAGAAATATAAAGAAACCGGCATTTTTGATAAAAACGAGATCTATCCATACATCACCGAAGGAATTGGGGAAGATTTTCTACCACAGAATGTCGATTTTAATGTGATCGACCATTTTGAAAAAGTAACCGATAAAGATGCAGCGGTGATGACTCGTCGTATTCCGCGTGAAGAAGGAATTTTCGCAGGAAACTCGGCTGGTTCAGCTATGGCAGGATTACTTCAGATGAAAGATATGTTTAAGGAAGGCGATGTGGTTGTGGTTATTTTCCACGATCATGGTACACGCTACTTAGGCAAAATGTTCAACGACGATTGGATGCGTGATCGCGGTTTCTTGGAGGAGAAATCTCCGAAAGCAATCGACCTGATTGAACGCCATAAACATTTGAAATTAGTCACAGTTGATGCTGAAGATTCAGTAGGTGAAGCCTTTGCTATCATGCGCAAATTTGACGTGTCTCAAATTCCTGTGAAATCGGGAGCCGAGTTCGTGGGTTCTTTAAGCGACAGTCACTTATATGCAAGTATTTGCGATAATCCCGAATTGAAGCAAGCGCGTGTAAGTGATTTAATGCAGAAATCATTTCCATTCGTAAATCCTCAATCTAAACTGGAGGAAGTATCGAAGCAAATTAACCGCGAAAACGAAGCTGTTTTAGTGCGTGATATGCTCGGCGCAGTTCATATTATTACCAAGTACGATATCATCGAAGCACTAGGTTAATCCTCGGCTTGAGGTTCAGTTGTTGAACCACCAAATTTTTTACTTACCCATTGTAGGAGCTTCTGGAGATTCTTTTCCAGGAGCTCTTTTCCTGATTCGGCAATTCGTCCCATCAACAAGCTCGCTGCAAGTCCCAACCCGCTTATAATTAGGTCTTTTTTTCTGTCCTCAAATGGCAAGACTTGCATGAGCAAAATGGAAGGATAGTTTCGTCTTAAATACTCCATCCGATCGCCAATTGCTTTTTCGGAATTACGCACTTCCATTCGTAAACGTGATTGCTCCAAATGCAAATCGTTGAGGTTTTCGATTTTACGCTTCTTCATCTTCATCCGTTTGCTGACGTTCATATAAAATCCGGATTATCGAATCGACAATCGTGCGGGCAAATAACTTTTCTCTGAATACGAAAACGATTGCCAATGCTAGGAAATATAATCCTGCCACAATCGCAAAACCTGCTAGCTGACTGTGAAGCAAATCGCTTAGGTAGAATCCTAACATAAAGCTCAAGAACAACAAGCCAAAAAAGAAAAGGAGCGCTAGAATAACTCCAATCACTAAGTAGGCAACGATTCGGGCAATTTTTTCAAAGGCAATTGCTCGTGTTAAATCGAGTCGGTTTTGAATATAGTCAACCAATAAATCGCGCAAATCGGCGAAAAATCGGGATTTGTCTGGGTCATTCATCATGCTATAAAGGTATTATATTAATGGATTTGATGCGTTTGAGAAGTTTCAATGTATGTTATTAGAATCGTGACTTTCGGTTGAATTTTACAGGATTGAGAATCCACAATTAAGAAGGGATTTATTTGTAATCATTCTACCTCATTTCCAAATACAAATGTTTGTACATTTGGGCGCAAAATTCGGGCGGAATCGCTGAACACATTCATTAAAACTGTGTTACATCTATTCGCCAAAACTAACGCTCATGAACGGAACAAGCGAATACATCCCGCTACTGATACAATTGGTTTTTGCCGCGGGCTTTGTACTATTGGTGCTCGTAGTTACTCACCTTATCGGTCCAAAACGTAAAGGAGATCGCAAACTCGAAAGCTTTGAGTGCGGTATCGAATCTAAAGGAAACGCACGTTTGCCTTTCTCCATTAAGTATTTCCTCACCGCTATTCTTTTCGTTTTGTTCGATGTAGAGGTGATCTTTTTCTATCCATGGGCAACCAATTTCCGCGATTTCGGAATGGATGGCTTTATAAGCATGCTAATTTTTGTTGCTTTCTTCCTACTTGGTTTTCTATATCTATGGAAGAAAGACGCTTTCAAATGGGAATAATCCAACAATACACAAAGCAATATGAGTGATTTGAAGATGGTGGAAGCACCAGCAGGTGTAGAAGGACAAGGTTTCTTTGCTACTAGTCTGGATTCGGTTATAGGTCTTGCTCGTGCAAATTCGATTTGGCCTTTGCCCTTCGCAACTTCTTGTTGTGGAATTGAGTTCATGGCTACCATGGCTTCCAATTACGATTTAGCTCGTTTTGGATCAGAGCGTTTGAGTTTCTCTCCTCGCCAAGCCGATTTATTGATGGTGATGGGAACCATTGCTAAAAAAATGGCCCCAGTTCTAAAACACGTTTACGAGCAAATGGCTGAACCACGTTGGGTGATTTCAGTTGGAGCTTGTGCCTCAAGTGGTGGAATTTTCGATACATATAGCGTTCTTCAAGGTATCGACCGAGTAATTCCGGTTGATGTATATGTACCAGGATGCCCTCCTCGTCCAGAACAAATCATCGATGGTATCATGAAAATTCAGGAACTCGTGAAAAACGAAAGCCTGCGTCGTCGCAATCAACCCGAATACAAAGCTTTACTTGCCTCTTACGGCATCGAATAATATGGCACTGACCAAAGAAATAACCCTGAGTCGACTTCAGGATAAATTTGGAGACGCGATTCTCAGTCACGACGAGCCTTATGGTTTACTTACCATCGAAGTGCCTGCTGATCGTAATCTGGATGTAATCGGTTTTCTGAAAAATGAGTCCGATTTAGCTTTCGGGTACCTCACCGATTTATGTGCTGTTCACATGCCTGATCAAAAAGGACGTGAAATCGCAGTGGTATATCACCTGCACAGCCTAACCAACAACGTTCGCATCCGCATCAAATGCTGGCTTCCTGAATCCAATACTGAAATCGCTTCGGCTACTGGATTATATGCTGGAGCTAATTGGATGGAGCGCGAAACATACGATTTCTTTGGTGTTCGTTTCCTCGGTCACCCGAACCTAAAGCGCATTCTCAATGTAGATCACATGGAGATTTTCCCCATGTTGAAACAATACCCGCTGGAAGATTCTTCCCGCGAAGATAAAGACGACCGTTTCTTTGGACGTTAACACGAAATTCATGGCAGAACAATCGATTTTCGGCGAAGAGAACATCCAATCGGAGAATAAGCAATACAACACGCTTAATCTCGGACCTACTCACCCGGCAACTCACGGAGTTTTTCAGAATATTTTGCAAATGGACGGAGAGATCATCATGAGCTCCGAAGCTACTATTGGCTATATCCATCGTGCATTTGAAAAACTGGCCGAGCACCGCCCTTTTTATCAAGTAACTCCTATTACCGACCGCCTTAACTATTGCTCTTCACCGATCAATAACATAGGTTGGCACTTGACTGTAGAAAAACTTCTTGGTGTAGAAACGCCAAAGAAAGTTGATTACATGCGTGTGATTGTGATGGAACTTTCACGTATCGCCGATCACATCGTTTGCAACACCGTAATTGGTGTTGATACTGGAGCTTTAACAGGCTTCACTTACATGTTCCAAGAGCGCGAACGCATCTACGATATTTTCGAGCAAATGTGTGGTGCACGTTTAACAACAAACATTGGTCGTATTGGTGGTTTCGAACGCGATTTCAGTGCGAAGACCATTCAAATGATTCGTGATTTCCTTTCTGGTTTTCCGAAACGTTTCGATGAATTTGAAGGGATGCTTTTACGCAACCGGATTTTCATGGATCGTATTATCAATGTTGGTCCTATTTCGGGTGAACGTGCTTTAGAATACAGCTTCAGCGGTCCGAATTTACGTGCAGCTGGCGTTGATTATGATGTGCGGGTGATGAATCCATATTGCTCATACAACGATTTCGATTTCACCATTCCGGTTGGAACGAGTGGAGACACATACGATCGTTTTTGTGTGCGTCAAGCCGAAATCCGCGAAAGCTTGAAAATTATCGAGGCTGCGTTGAACAATATGCCCGAAGGGAAATTTGTTGCCGACTGCCCCGAATTCTATCTTCCTGCTAAGAAAGACGTGTATTCCAGCATGGAAGCACTCATTTGGCATTTCAAAATTGTGATGGGCGAAGTAGATCTTCCTAAGGGGGAAGTGTACCATTCGGTTGAAGGAGGAAATGGAGAAGTTGGTTATTACCTCATTTCTGATGGTGGCCGAACTCCATATCGACTTCACTTCCGCCGTCCTTGTTTCATTTACTATCAGGCTTACCCGGAAATGATCAAAGGTTCGATGCTTTCCGATGCCATCCTTACTATGTCGAGTATGAACGTCATTGCCGGCGAACTCGACGCTTAAAATTTATCGAATGTCAGCACATCCAACAGGAACGCATTCCTTCGACCCAGCCCTCCGCTCTCAGCTGAAATTCAGCGAGGACGCGATGGCTACTATTCAGAAAATCATCAGTCGCTATCCCGAAGGGAAAAGCAAATCAGCCTTATTACCTATTCTTCATATTGCACAAGCAGAGAATGAAGGTTGGTTAAGTCCTGAGGCAATGGATTTGGTTGCTCAAATTCTAGGAATTCAAGCCATTGAAGTGTTTGAAGTTGCTTCGTTCTATTCGATGTACAACCTACAACCAGTAGGAAAATGTCACCTCGAAGTATGTCGTACTTCTTCTTGTTGGTCACGCGGGGCGGAAGACATCGTTGATTACATCAGCAAAAAACTCAACATAAAAGTTGGAGAAACCACACCCGATGGCATGTTCACACTTAAAACTGTGGAATGTTTAGGTTCTTGTGGAAGTGCACCGATGCTTCAGTGTGGTGCCGAATACCACGAAAATCTCACCGAAGCAAAAGTGGATGCTTTACTCGATCGTTTTAGAAGCGAAAACAAGCGCCACAACTACACCGATCTTGATTACAAAAACAGTAAGTAATAGCGCGCATCATGGGTAGAAAACTGCTGTTAACACACGAAAACGTACCAGGTATTCAAACCTATGAGGTATATCGCTCCAAAGGCGGATATGCTTCGGTGGAGAAAGCCATCAAAACCATGACTCCTGAAGCCATCGTAGAAGAAGTGAAAACTTCTGGATTACGCGGCCGCGGTGGTGCTGGTTTCCCTACAGGAATGAAATGGAGCTTCCTCGCTAAACCCGAAGGTGTTCCTCGTTACCTCGTTTGCAATGCTGACGAATCCGAACCGGGAACATTCAAGGATCGTTACCTCATGGAGCATATTCCTCATTTGCTCATCGAAGGAATGATCACTTCTAGCTTCGCTTTAGGTGCAAACACCTCATTTATCTATATCCGCGGAGAATATTTCTATGTTTCTCGCATCCTCGAAAACGCCATCGCCGAAGCATATGCGAATGGCTGGCTAGGAAAAAACATTTTGGGTTCAGGTTACGACCTCGACTTATACGTTCAAGTAGGTGGCGGAGCATACATCTGTGGTGAAGAAACCGCATTACTCGAATCACTCGAAGGGAAACGTGGAAATCCGCGTATCAAACCTCCTTTTCCCGCTATTGCTGGATTGTATGGTTGTCCAACAGTTGTAAATAACGTAGAAACCATTGCTGCCGTTGTTCCAATTGTGAACGATGGGGGAGAAGCCTATTCGAAAATTGGAGTTGGTCGTTCAACCGGAACTAAATTGATTTCTGCTTCTGGAAACATTAACAAACCGGGCGTTTACGAAATTGAACTCGGTTTACCTGTAGAAGAATTTATTTTCTCTGACGAATACTGCGGAGGTATTGCCAATGGAAAACGCATGAAAGCATGTGTTCCGGGCGGATCATCTGTTCCAATTCTACCCGATAACCTGGTGTGCAAAACAGCAGCTGGCGAACCTCGCTTAATGACCTACGAATCACTTTCGGATGGTGGTTTCGCAACAGGTTCGATGTTGGGTTCTGGAGGATTTATCGTGTACGACGAAAATCAATGTATCGTTCGTAACACGTGGAACTTCAGCCGTTTCTACCACCACGAAAGTTGTGGACAGTGCAGCCCTTGCCGCGAAGGAACGGGTTGGATGGAAAAAGTGCTTCACCGCTTGGAAAAAGGTTTAGGCAACATGGACGATATCGACCTTTTGGTTGATGTAGCTCGCCGAATCGAAGGAAATACCATTTGTCCGCTGGGTGATGCTGCTGCTTGGCCTGTTGCTGCTGCCGTTCGTCACTTCCGCCACGAATTCGAATACCACGTGAATTTCCCTGATAAAGTGAAAGATCCGAAACACGGACAACGTGAACCTATTATGCCCGTAGCTCCGGCTCCGGTCAACGCTTAATTTGACGCATGTATCTATGGACTTGCTGAAAGTAACGATCGACAATCAAACCATCGAGGTTCCTCCGGGAACAACGATTCTTCAGGCTGCCCGCATGATTGGGAAAGAAGTGGCGCCGCCTGCTATGTGCTATTATTCGAAGCTAAAAACTTCGGGAGGATACTGCCGTACCTGTATTGTAAAAGTGAGCAAAGGCTCGGAAAAAGATCCGCGTCCGATGCCAAAACTGGTTGCTTCTTGCCGTACCACTGTAATGGACGGAATGGAAGTTCAGAATTATACTTCACCTGAAGTAGTTGATGCACGTAAAGGTGTTGTTGAATTTCTATTGATTAATCACCCGCTCGATTGCCCTGTTTGCGATCAAGCTGGCGAATGTCACTTGCAAGATCTTTCCTACGAAAACGGAAAAAGTAAAAGTCGTTACGAGTTTGAGCGTCGTACGTTTGAACGTATTGATATTGGTGAGAAAATCCAACTTCACATGAACCGTTGCATTATGTGCTTCCGTTGTGTGAAAGTGGCCGATCAACTCACTCCGGGTCGCGTTCATGGTGTAATCAACCGAGGTGATGTGGCTGAAATCAGTACTTACATCCAAAATTCCATCGAAAACGAATTCTCCGGTAATATGGTGGATGTGTGTCCGGTAGGAGCGCTTACTGATAAAACTTTCCGTTTTAAAAGTCGTGTGTGGTTCCTTAAACCATTTGATGCGCACCGCAATTGCGACAATGAAAAATGCACCGGTAAAGCAGTTATCTGGAAATATGGCAACGCTATTTACCGGGTAACGGGACGTAAAGACCAATGGGGAGAAGTGGAAGATTTCATCTGCAACACCTGTCGTTACGATAAGAAAGAACTAAGCGATTGGACAGAAGAAGGACCGCGCATGATTGATCGTCATTCGGTTATTTCGGCCAATCACTATGAAAAAGGAACTAAGTATGTGGCTTCTCCGGAATCCCTTCCAACCAAACAACTGAGCTGATATGGACATGCTGTTTTTACTCGATAAAACTGTCATTGCGTTTATCGCTTTTGCCATCACGCTGCTCATCGCTACTTACAGCACTTATGCTGAACGTAAAATTGCAGCTTTCATGCAAGACCGTGTAGGACCTGATCGTGCGGGGCCATTCGGAATCCTTCAACCATTAGCTGATGCGG
The DNA here is from genome assembly GCA_035388945.1 of Flavobacteriales bacterium. Lineage (GTDB taxonomy): Bacteria > Bacteroidota > Bacteroidia > M30B66 > M30B66 > CALQRR01. The sequence continues at coordinate 10,782 of DAOOQW010000008.1, read as the reverse complement.
GTAAATTCTTCTTCAAAGAGGAAATTATCCCGAATGCTTCCGACAAATTCTTGTTCATCGCAGGTCCTGGAATCGCCATGTTAACGGCATTAATGACCAGTGTTGTTATTCCTTGGGGTGATACATTGAACATTGCCGGACGTGAAATTTCGCTTCAAGTTTCAGATTTAAACATTGGTGTACTCTACATTTTTGGTGTTGTATCCTTAGGGGTTTATGGAATCATGATTGGCGGATGGGCTTCCAATAATAAGTTCGCGCTACTCGGAGCTATTCGTGCTTCTTCGCAAATGATCAGCTACGAGTTGAGTATGGGCTTGGCGTTGATTGCCTTGATTATGATGACTGGGACTTTAAGTCTTAAGGAAATTGTAGATCAACAACACGGAATGAATTGGAACATCTTCTACCAACCATTCGGTTTCTTGCTTTTTGTGGTGTGTGCTTTTGCAGAATGTAATCGTACTCCTTTCGATTTACCTGAATGTGAAACGGAATTGGTAGGTGGATATCACACCGAATATTCATCCATGAAATTGGGATTCTTCATGTTTGCTGAGTACATCAACATGTTCATTTCATCGGCGTTCATGGCTAGCTTGTACTTTGGAGGATATAACTTCCCGTTCATGGATAGCTTGGGATTAGATCAAAACATCATCACCATAATAGGTGTATTCGTGTTCTTCCTCAAAATTTTCGCATTCATCTTCTTGTTCATGTGGATTCGCTGGACTTTACCTCGTTTCCGTTACGATCAATTGATGCGTTTGGGTTGGCAATACATGATTCCACTCGCTTTGATTCACCTATTTGCTACCGGAGCAGTTTTGCTTTGGGCTGATAAATAAGACTGTTCATTTATTTCTGAAGACAGAAAAACATGCAACTCACCAACCGATCGAAAGTCGTATCCGATAAAAACATGACCCTAGCCGAAGGTAGCTACCTACCTGCGGTTTTAAAGGGAATGGCGGTTACACTGAAACACTTTTTTAAACGTCCTGCCACCATTAAATATCCCGAACAAACACGTGAATTCAGCGAAGTTTATCGTGGAAAACACGTGTTGAAGCGCGATGAAAATGGAGCTGAACGTTGCACTGCTTGTGGTTTATGTGCAGTTTCTTGCCCGGCAGAAGCCATTACGATGGTTGCGGATGAACGCAAGAAAGGCGAAGAGAAACTTTACTGCGAAGAGAAATACGCAGCGATTTATGAAATCAACATGTTGCGTTGTATTTTCTGTGGATTGTGTGAAGAAGCCTGCCCGAAACAAGCCATTTTCCTAACCAAAGAGATTGTTCCATCTGATTATGATCGGGATGATTTCATCTTTGGAAAAGACCGTTTGGTAGAAGGTGTTGACGCTTCTAAACGAATTGATATCACGAAACGCCAGGACCGCTAATCATTCCTCCCCTAAATCATAAAATTCCGCTATTTTCGCGCCCGATACTAAGCTATGACACCGATCGCCTTCCTTATTCTTGCAGCACTTACCATTGGCTCCGCGCTGATGGTGGTATTCTCCAAGAATCCGATCTACAGCGTGCTTTGGCTGGTGATCTGTTTCTTTTCCATCACCGGACATTACATCCTGCTTGACGCCGGATTTCTCGGGATTGTCAACTTGATCGTTTATGCAGGAGCCATCATGGTGCTCTTCCTTTTCGTAATCATGTTGCTCAATCTCAATAAAGAAACAGAGCCACATAAACCCATGTTGCTTAAAGTGGCAGCTGTCTTTTCAGCATGCTTGCTCATGATTATTTTGGCTGCATCACTTCGTGAATACGACACTCGACCTGCAACAATGATTACCGAAGAATTTGGTACAGCAAAAGGTGTCGGTAAAGTGCTGTTCAAAGATTTTCTCCTTCCTTTCGAAGTAGCTTCTATCCTGTTCATCTCAGCCATGGTAGGTGCAGTTATTTTGGGTAAAAAACACGTTAACGACTGATCATGGAAGAACTACAGAACTCCTTCCGCGAAATCGGCATTCATCACTACCTCTTCCTGAGCGCGATTCTATTCTCGATCGGTGTGATGGGCGTTCTTCTCCGCCGAAACTTTATCATCATCTTCATGTCTATTGAGCTCATGTTGAATGCTGTAAATATTCTCCTTGCTGCTTTCTCTCGTTTTCACGGAGATCAGTCGGGACAAGTGTTTGTCTTCTTTATCATGGTGGTTGCCGCAGCCGAAGTTGCTGTTGGTTTAGGCATCTTGGTAATGATATATCGGAACATCCGATCGACCGACATTAATGCATTGAGAAACTTGAAATGGTAACGCACCGGCAGCACGCTTGAATATGAAAGACTTAGCCTGGTTGATTCCCGCACTCCCGCTGATCGGATTCCTGTTCAGCATCTTCTTTGGAAAACGTCTTCCGAAGAATCTTGTAGCATCTGTTGCTTCTGTGGCCGTTTTAGTGCCATTCATACTTACTGTATCGATCTTCATTCCGTTTGTCAATACACTTGACGCAGAGCCTATCCGCATCCTGCTAGGTGAATGGATTCAAATCGGAAAACTATCTGTTAACTACAGCTTCCAACTCGATCAGCTCTCTTTAATGATGATGCTGGTTATTACCGGAGTTGGATTCCTCATACACGTGTATTCTGCTGGATACATGCATGACGATCCAGGTTTTAGCCGATTCTTTGCCTACCTCAATCTCTTCATATTCTTCATGTTGATTTTGGTGATGGGAAGCAACTACATCATGCTATTCATCGGTTGGGAAGGAGTTGGATTGTGTTCCTACTTACTCATCGGTTTCTGGTATAAAAACCCCGAATACAACAAAGCTGCGAACAAGGCTTTCATCATGAACCGTATTGGTGACTTGGGATTGCTATTAGGTATCTTCTTACTGTATCTGCGTTTTTCTACTTTAGAATACAACCGCATTTCGCTTGAAGCTTTAGATATTATGTCGGGTGATCCAATTATCCGCAACGCAACATTATTATTGTTTGTAGGAGCTATTGGTAAATCTGCTCAATTGCCATTATTCACTTGGCTTCCGGATGCGATGGCTGGTCCAACGCCTGTTTCAGCACTCATCCACGCTGCAACCATGGTAACAGCAGGTGTTTACTTGATTATTCGTAGCAATGTGCTATTTACGTTAGCACCATTCACGCAAGAAATCATCATGATTGTTGGCTTATGCACGGCGCTTTTTGCTGCGAGTATCGGCCTTAAGCAGAACGACATCAAGAAAGTGCTAGCCTATTCAACGGTTTCACAATTGGGTTATATGTTTTTCGCACTTGGATTAGGAGCTTATTCTGCTGCCTATTTCCATTTGTTTACCCACGCCTTTTTTAAAGCCTTGTTGTTCCTTGGATCTGGTTCGGTTATTCACGCAATGGGCGGCGAACAAGACATTCGCAAAATGGGCGGATTGAAAAAGGCTCTTCCAATAACACATTTCACCTTCCTCATTGGAACTATCGCCATTGCTGGTATTCCTCCTCTTGCCGGATTCTTTTCGAAAGACCAAATCTTGGCTTCTGCATTTGCACACAATCCAGTGCTATGGATTCTAGGTGTTTGTGGAGCATTGATGACTGCATTCTACATGTTCCGTTTGTATTACCTCACATTCTTTGGTTCATTCCGCGGAACGCACGAACAAGAACATCACCTGCATGAGTCGCCTAAAACGATGACCATTCCTTTGGTGATTTTAGCCATCTGTTCTTGCCTTGCTGGATTTGTCAATATCCCTGAAGTATTGGGTGGCACACATTGGTTAGATCGTTTCTTCGAACCAATTTTAGCTGGATCATCTCTTATTTTGGAAGATTTTGGTGTAGAGCATCATCTTTCTCATTCGCTCGAAATCATCTTAATGGTGATATCTGTTTCTGCAGTTCTTGGTGTTATTGGGTATGCTTGGATTCGGTATAAAAAGAACGGACATATTCCTGCTGCCGAAGGCGAACACATTACGGCATTTGAGAAGCTACTCGTGAATAAATACTACATCGATGAGCTTTATGACTCTGTCGTAGCTAATCCGGTAGTTTCTGCATCAAAAGGCATATATAAATTCCTCGAAGTAAACGTCATCGATCGCATTGTGAACGGTGTTGGACAACTCGTTGTGTTGGGTTCCCGCACAGCTCGGTTCTTACAAACGGGGAATGTCGGTTTTTACATTTTCGCAATGGTGATCGGAGTTTTGGTCATCCTCGCGGCTAACAGCTTTCTGAACTGAGCATGATAACAGCTGCCCTCATCGCGTTTCCGTTCCTGGCTGCCCTAATGCTGTTTTTGCTTCCTGCAAATGCGGCAAAAAAAGGCGCCCTCGTTGCCACCCTTATTCAGGCAGCCTTTACGGCCTATGTCATCTTCCTGTTCGACATCAACGAACACCGAAGCTTGCTTTCTAACGAACAGTTTATTCTGTCCGAAAACTGGATCTCTACCATGGGAATTCGCTTCTTCGTCGGGCTCGACGGACTAAGTATGCTCATGGTTATTTTAACCAATTTCCTTCTACCACTTATCGTCCTCACAACTTGGAACCGAGAATTCCGCAATCCGCGCCTTTTCTATTTCCTCATGTTGATGATGCAAAGTGCACTAGTTGGCGTGTTCGTATCATTAGACGCCTTCCTTTACTACATCTTCTGGGAATTAGCGCTTATTCCAATCTATTTCATCGTCCTCATTTGGGGTGGAGAAAATCGGGTGAAAATCACCTTCAAATTCTTTATCTACACCTTACTTGGATCGCTACTCATGTTGGCGGCAATTATCTGGCTGTATCTTCAAACAACCGATCGTAGCTTTGGAATTGATGCTTTCTATGCATTACGCCTTGATCCAGTTGCTCAACGTTGGATTTTCTGGGCATTCTTCATCGCCTACGCGATCAAAATTCCTTTACTACCATTTCACTCTTGGCAGCCCGATACCTATACTACCGCACCCAATGCTGGTTCGATGTTACTATCAGGTATCATGTTAAAAATGGGTATTTACTCCATCTTCCGTTGGATTCTACCTATCACACCAATGGCTGTTAGTTCCTACACCGATGTGGTTTTAATCATGTGTGTGGTAGGAATAATCTACGCTTCTTGGATTGCCATCGGGCAAAAAGATCTTAAGCGTTTGTTTGCTTGGTCGTCGATTGCTCACGTTGGACTAATAACAGCAGGTATTTTCACACTTTCACGCACAGGTTTCCAAGGGGCAATGATTCAAATGCTGGCACATGGTGTCAACGTAGTTGGATTGTTCTTCGTAGCCGAAATCATTCAACAGCGGACTGGGACAAACGAAATCGCCAAGTTGGGCGGTATTCGTCAGTTAGCTCCAGTGTTTGCTTCCTGCTTTATGGTGATAACCTTTGCTAGTGTGGCTTTACCGCTAACCAATGGATTTATTGGAGAATTCTTGCTGCTTAGCTCTTTGTACGATTACAGTTATGTGTTTGCCGCATTTGCTGGTTTAGCCGTCATTTTTGGAGCTGTTTATATGTTACGTGCTTACAAAACATCGATGCTTGGTGAGAATCCTGCAATCACGGTGTTTGCCGACCTTACCATTTCCGAAAAACTGGTGTTGTTCCCAATCGTTGGACTCATCGTTTTCTTCGGATTGTTCCCTCAGTTTATTTTCAATCTCACAGATGAGTCGGTAAAGTACTTACTCACCGAGATTTCTAATCACATGGTACCGAATCTCTGATATGTCTACACTGGTACTCCTGTCGCTTCTTGGCTTCCTCGTTTTATTTCTTGGAGCCTTTCATCAGAAAAAATTGCTTCTGCCGGTAGCCATTTTAGGCTTAGTGGCAGCATTTATTACCAATGCGCTTGATTGGGGAACCAATCACCTTTGGTATAACATGATGCTGTACGATAACTATGCGGTTTCATTTACCGGATTGATGATCGTAACACTCATCTTGATTCTGCTTATTGCCAGCTATCACTTTCGTAACGAAGACAGCCATGTGGCCGATATTTATGCGTTGATGATATTTGTACTGGTAGGTGCTTTAGTCATGACTTCGTATTCAAGTTTGGTCATGCTATTCGTAGGTATCGAAATCCTTTCCATTGCCTTGTATATCTTGGCAGGAAGTCGTCGATTGAATCTTGCCTCTAATGAAGCTTCTTTGAAATACTTCCTCATGGGAGCATTCGCATCCGGATTCTTATTGTTTGGAATTACTTTGATGTATGGTGTTACCGGAAGTTTCGATTTAGCAGCAATCTCCGATTACGCTAACGGCACCGACAATCTTCCTTTGATTTTCAACACAGGAGTTGTCTTGATTCTAATTGGTTTCGCCTTTAAAATTGGTGCAGTTCCGTTCCATTTCTGGACTCCAGATGTTTATCAAGGAGCTCCAACGCTTATCACAGCTTTCATGGCTACTGTGGTTAAAACGGCTGGTATTGCAGCATTTTATCGTTTGTTCGATACGTGTTTCAGCGGAATTGATGGCGTGTGGTACAATATCCTTTGGGTGATTGCTGTTGCGACCATTTTACTTGGGAACATTTCTGCTGTTATGCAGAGCGAAGCGAAACGTATGCTTGCTTGGTCTTCGGTTGCTCATGCAGGATATTTATTATTGCCTGTTTTAGCGTTGAATGAGCTTTCTTCTTCTTCGATTTTCTATTACACTGCTGCTTACTCGGTAGCTTCTGTAACTGCTTTCGGTGTGCTAATCGCGATTAGTCAGTTTAATAACGAAATGCCGGTAGATAACTACAAAGGCTTGGCTAAGAACAATCCGATGATGACCCTTGCTCTTGTTGTTTCCATGTTCTCCTTGGCAGGTATTCCTCCATTGGCAGGTTTCTTCGGAAAGTATTTCGTTTTCCTAACAGCGATGGAAAGCAACCTGAACATTGCAGTCATCATTGCTATTGCAGGTTCGCTGATTGGTATTTACTACTATTTCCGTCCAGTGATTTTTGCATTCAACAACGATGGACAACCAATGGAGCGTATTCAAACTAGCTGGACCTTCAATTTTGTGCTGGCATTGGGTGTTTTCCTTACGCTCTTGTTGGGAATCTTCCCTGATTTGCTAGCTAATCTTCCAGGTAATTAATCTTTATTCTTCGGAGAAATCATTCATGATTGACTGAAGTAATTCAGGCTCGAAGCCTTTTGAACGCATTTTACTCAGGAGTTTCCATGCTTCTTTTTTAGAATCTGGAAGTACTCCGCCCGAAAGTTTCTTCAATACAACTTCGGCTGTTTTACGATAATCGCGATCGCTGATTTCCGACAAGCCTTTTCGAATGCAGGGTTCCGACACGCCTTTGTGTTGCAGTTCCATGCGAATCCGAATCTTTCCCCATTGTTTCATCCGGAATTTCCCTCGGGCAAATGCACGAGCAAAACGTTCTTCGTTTAGGAAATTCTCCCGAATTAATTCCCCAATCACAAATTCGGCTTCTTCGCCTTTGATGGAGCTTTGATACAATTTCTGCCGCACCTCTTGCTGACTGCGCTCCTGATAAGCACAGAACTTTTTCATTTTCTCAACAGCTTCGGTAACAGTAAAAATTACAGGCATTTTATTGAGCAGTCTTGTCTTCGATTTCTTTCTTGGAACTAAACTGATAGACAATAATTCCAACACCTACGATTGCCAGTCCATACAAAGCGAAAGTGGTCTTGAAGCAAAGCATCACACCACAAATACAAGTCGCCAAAAGAATGTATAAAATGGGAATAATCGGATAGCCAATAGCTTTGTAAGGACGAGGTGCATCAGGCATTTTTCGTCGCAGAATAAACACAGCTCCTACCGTTAAAATGTAAAACAACATCACCACAAACATCAAATAGTCGAGCAAATCGCCATACTTGCCCGATAGGCACAACGCACTGCTCCAAACCAGCTGTATTAAAATAGCAAATGCCGGTACACCATGCTTGTTCAGTTGTGTAGCGCGTTTCAAAAACAATCCATCCTTCGCCATGGCATAATATGCTCGTGGTGCAGTGAATATCAACCCGTTCAAACACCCAAATGTCGAAACCATAATGATAGCAGCCATTACAAACTGTCCATTACTTCCCAACATGGAATTCATCAACGCAGTCCCAACTCGATCTTCGGGTGCATGTTGAATGTCCGCTAAAGGCATCATATACAGGTAAATCACATTTACCAAGATGTAAATCAGCAATACAATACCAGTCCCGATAGCTAAGGAAAGGGGTAGGTTTTTTCCAGGATTTTTGATTTCACCTGCTGTAAACGTGATATTATTCCACGCATCAGCCGAAAACAGACTTCCAGTTAAAGCAGCCAAGAATATCCCGATTGTTCCTAAGCCCATGTTCTCGGGCCAAACGGGTTCCATATTTTGCCAGTTTCCTTTTCCCTGTCCTGCGAAGTAAATTCCTACAGCAACAACACCCAACAGTGCGGCAATCTTTGCAACCGTGAAGAAATTTTGAATGATTGCTGAATTTTTCACATCCCGAAGATTCAACAAGGAAAGAAAAACAATCACCAAAATGGCGGTCAATTGCTGCGTGCTTACAGTTAGAAAACCTAAATCGAGCAGAATATTCTT
>DAOOQW010000008.1:0-2097 GCA_035388945.1 Flavobacteriales bacterium | reverse complement strand
GAATTTACCTGGCGAGCGATATCGGCACTTACGATAAATATTCCCGAGCCAATCATCGAACCCATGATGATGGTTGAACTGTCGAACAGCGATAATTTTTTGTGTGCACTCATGCGAATCTCTCCGTTTATTTCGAAAACAAGATAGATGGAATATACCTGCAAGCAATAGGTAGTAAGCGCCATTTATTTCACAAGCATTGTGGATGAAAGATTTTGCGCCCATCCAATTACCCCCAATTGCCTTTCTATCTTTGCTCCGTGAAGAACGCTAGGGCTTATCGCTTGCTTTTTATTGCCAATGCTGTATCGGGCCTGTCGCAGGGAATATGCATGTTAGCTATTCCTTGGTACTTCAGTAAAATTCTAGGTAAGCCCGAGCTTTTTGGGATGATGTATGCAGCCACCACATTCATCATGTTATTTTGGGGATTGTATGCCGGCTCTCTGATCGATCGATTCTCTCGGCGCCATGTATTTATGGCTGTCAATGCTTTTGGTTTGCTATTACTAGGCTCTGTTTCAGCAATCGGATTTTATCAAGGCTCTGTGCCAGCTTGGGGAGCAATGCTCGTATTTGCTGGAACCATCCTCGTGTATAACATTCATTATCCAGCCTTGTATGCATTCGGACAAGAAATTACCGAGAAGCAATATTACGGTCGATTCACTTCCTGGACAGAAATCATAGGACAGTCAACGAGTATCTTATCTGGATCAGCTGCGGCGCTTTTACTATCAGGTGTTTCAGAGGGAGAACATCATTTTGCCGGCTTAACGATCAACTTTCCTTTTGAAATTAAGCCTTGGACTTTGCAAGAAGTTTTCCTGACGGATGCGATTACTTATCTAATAGGTTTCTTTCTAATCGCCTTGATTCGTTATGAAGCGATTGCCATTCGTCATCAAGAAGCTGGTTCTGCGCTCGATCGAATTCGAACGGGTATGAAATTTCTAAAAGACAATCCACTGATTTTCCAGTTTGGAAATGCATCCTACGCAATCTTCGTTGTTTTGCTGGTTACATTTCAGCAATTACTTCCTCAATACATTGATCAGCATTTACATTCAGGCGCTGGTACTTATGCGTTTGCGGAAGTCATGTACTCGATAGGAGCTATGCTAGCAGGTGTTTTTATGGTCTGGACATTCCGAAAATCTGGTTTTATACTCGGAATTACAGTAATGATGGGCATTACAGTGCTAATTTATGCGCTTTTTGCGAGCAGTTCTAACTTACTATTATTTTCTATCCTTTGCTTATTGGTAGGAATTACCAATGCTGGAACGCGCGTATTACGAACAACTTGGTTGTTTCAGCATGTGCCGAATCAATCGATTGGTCGGGTAAGCAGCGTGTTTCAAACCATAAACATCTTGTTTCGAGCGGGAATCAGCTCTCTTTTCGCAATCCCATTTTTCAATCGGAACGATCAAATTGTTTATGCGTTTGCGGTATGTGCCGTATTTGTTGGCTTTTGGATGATTCCCATTTTGCGCAACTATAAAAAGCTGGCAAACTTCAAGATGTCGAGTTAACTAGGATGATGGAGTATGTCCGTCTACCAGTTTGAATCCTTTCCCGTGAACATTGATGATTTCGAGTGCTGGATCACCAGTTAGGTATTTACGCAAACGAGCAATGTAAACATCCATGCTTCGAGCATTGAAGTAATTATCATCATTCCAAATCGCACGAAGGGCAAAGTTTCGCTCTAAAGTGTCGTTCAAATTCATACACAACAACTTAAGCAAATCCGATTCACGCGAAGTAAGTTTCTGAATGTGGTCACCTAATGTTAGTTGCTGATGCGTTGGATTGAAACTGTATTTCCCAATGATGAATTCTTGAACAGGACCATCATCCACCACGCGTTCGGTACGTTTGAGGATTGCTTTTATGCGAAGCAAGAGTTCTTCCATACTAAATGGCTTAGTCATGTAATCATCTCCTCCGGCTTTAAATCCTTCGATGGTATCTTCCTTCATCGATTTCGCAGTGAGGAAAATAATGGGAATGTCTTTATTGTGATTTCGAATCTCTTTAGCGAGAGTAAAACCGTCCATTTGCGGCATCATCACATCGAAAATGCATAGG
>DAOOQW010000007.1:11031-29318 GCA_035388945.1 Flavobacteriales bacterium | reverse complement strand
CTTAAGAACAAAAATAACGTTTCAGAAATTACTAGCTGATCTCTTTAAATGAATCAGTTAGCGATAGCTGGCAATGGTTGACCTAGTTCTTTTAATCTGATAACGTGCGATTTAAATGCATCCCACAAGCTTGGCTTCAGATTATATTGATACCCATATTTCTTAGCGGTTGCTTCTACAATTGGGGCAATTTTAGGGTAGTGGATGTGGCAAATATTGGGGAATATGTGGTGTTCAATTTGGAAATTTAGTCCACCAACATACCAGTTTAGTAATTTATTTTTTGGTGCAAAATCGGATGTGGTATTCAATTCATGAACGGTCCAGTCGCAATTAACAACACCATTTTTATCAGGTAAAGGCTGTTCGGCACCTTCTACTACGTGAGCCATTTGGAAGACTGTGCTTAAAATAGCTCCTGCAGTCCAATGCATAATGAAAAATCCTAGAATAACTTGCCACCAAGTAAATTGGGTATAAAGAATGGGCAAACCAATAATAACTGAAATATAGGCTAATTTGAATACAACCATTTTGATGTATTCTAAAGTTGGGTTGAATTTGTAATTCTTGGTGATTCCAGCTTTATTGTATGTTGCAAGCTGAGTAAAGTCTTTAGTTAACTTAGCTAATGTCATCAATCCATAGAAAAGGAATGCATGAATGAACTGATATTTATGAAACTTTTTCAATGGTGCATTATCTGATAAACGAATTGGTCCTTTTGATTCTATATCTTGATCTAAGCCATTGATATTTGTATAAGTATGGTGTAATACATTATGTTGGATTTTCCAATTAAACACATTGCTGCCAAGTAAATATAAAGTTCCACCCATTAAATTATTTACCCATTTTTTATTCGAATATGCACCATGAACGGCATCATGCATTGTACACATTCCAGTACCTGCAATACCTACACCCATGAGTATACAAAACACGAATGCAAGCCAATTAGGAATTGTTAAAGAGAAAATCAAAATGAACGGAACAACATAACAAGCAATCATCAGGAATGTCCTGAAATAAAGACCTGCATCACCTTTGGTGGAGATTTTATTATCCTTGAAATAGGCTAAAACATTTTTTCGGACTTCCGCTGCAAATTGTTTCTGATTTATATCAGCACTTATGAATTTAACCGTTTTCATTGCTTGAAATTTGAAGCAAAATTACCTGTCAAATTATTAGTTTACCTGATAGAAATCATAGTTAATATTGATCAGATAACAACTTGATTATTATTCGTTAATAGATAAAATCAATCCATTTCAGATAGTTTACTATTCGAACATAGGTGCAGATCCAAGTTAGCTAAACTCAAAGCATCAGGATTGGAGAGTTTATTCAATGAACGAATACCTTAAAATCCTGAAATACCCGACTTTGCTATTCATATTTTTAACATACTCTTCAATGTAGACTTACAACTTTAGTAATTCTCCAATTTACATCTTCTTTTTTCCAGATAATGATAAACTTACTTGGTTTTGACTCCGCATCTGGTTCTTGATTATTATAAAATCTATGAAATCCAATTTCAACAGCACCATAATTATTAATTGGATATACTTCAATACTGCCCGGAATAATGTATCTAGTTACTTTACCACATATATTATTTCTAGTTCCTTGAATAATTTCGGACTTAGAATTTATCAATCCAACTTTATCGTGAAAAAACTCAATACTATCCGAATAAATAGATTCCTGTTTTTCTATGTTACACGAATTGTAAGCATCAAAAAACACTTTATCCATTGAATCAATTTGGTGATAAAGAAATTTATCTAATGGGATATATTCCTTTATACTTTCTTGGGCATTCGAAGTAATAGCTATGAATAATAAAAAGAATGTTGAATAGATCGCATTTCTAAAGTTCATATCAATATTTCTAGATTTATTTTTGAGAACACCAACCAGCTGAAAACCAAATCAAATCCCGCTTTCTCATCCATTTTCCTGAACTGGGTATTTAAGATAATTTGGAATTTATTCGTTCAAATAACGTTCTTTAATAACACTAGTGTGATGAATTACGTGTCCGATTAATATATAAGCAATTGCTCTTACCGACATTGGATGTTCTTCTGTATTTGCAAGAGCTTGCGATTGTTTTTCGCTTAGTTGTTCAAACATGCAACGGTTAGCAAAACGAACTGCTTTAAATTCTTCAATCAGGTAATTCAAACTACAGGTTTCCTCTGATGCAGCTAAAGCATATGAATCTTCGTCAAACGAATGAAGTGGGGAATTATCACCTCGGGCAGCTACTAGAGCTCGATAAGCAAACACACGATCACAATCAATTAAATGACGTAGGATTTGTTTGATAGTCCATTTACCAGGAGCATAACGATAAGCGTGTTTATCTGCTGGGATAGAATTCAAAAACTGGATGAAATCTTGATTTATTTTATCGTATTGTTCGAAGAAGTTTTCACCTTCAACTAAACTAATATACCGATGGAAATAGGGTTTGTATTCGGAAGGAAGTGGTTGTTTCATAATTTGATAGTGTGAAAAGTTGACATCAAAAGGTGAAAAACGAGTATATCATTTTTTTAATTGGTAAACAAAATTGAGCGCATTAGCTTCACCAGGGAAAGGGATTAATTCTTCTGCAATCTTAACTGCTCCCAATTTTTCTGTGGCTTTTTGTGAGCGAAAATTATTCGCTCCAATGTGCAATATTATTTCATCCGAAAACTGAAAGGCATAATCAATCAATAAACCTTTCATGGATTTATTATACAATCCTCCCCAATAATTGCGGATTAAGAAAGTATAGCCAATAGCTATTGATTTTTGTTCTGGTTTATAATCGTAGAAACGTGTGCTACCAATTATTTTATTTGTTTTTAGGTCGATAACTGCAAATGCCATTTTACCTTCAATCGCTTCTTGGAAATACACGTCGAACACTTCTCTTTTGTATCGATTTTTATTGGGATGAAGTTCCCAGATTAATGGGTCGGAAGCACATTGATATAATTCTTCATAATCGCTCTCCATTAAGGGACGAAGGCGAAGTAATTCATTTTCAAGTGTAGGTTGTAGATTAATCACAAAAGGTGTTATTAAAAATGAAGTTTAATCAATTAATTTTTCAATTACTTCTTGTTTTTTACGGGTTGAAACCGGAATGTTACTACCATCTTTCATAATTAAATAACCTCCTTCGCCTTTGATGAATTCTTTTACTTGTTTCAGGTTAATCAAATGACTTTGATGGACTCGCAAAAATCCAAGCGGACTAAGAAGTTCATCAAATTCTTTTAATGTTTTTGTTACCAATAATTTGGATTTATCTTGAAAATAAAAACGCGTGTAATTATCATCCGATTCACAGTGAATTATTTCATCGACTGTCACCACATGAATTTTCTCAAGTGTATGTAGGGCAATACGATCGGTTTGTTTTTTAGATGATAATTGCTGCTTTAATAAGCTTAGGTTTTCGTTAGAATTTGATTGATTATTTATTTTGGCAACAGCATTTTTCAGTTCGTCAGGATCTATTGGTTTTAGTAAATAATCTACAGCAGCATAACGAAAAGCTTTGACAGCAAATGCATCCGAGGCGGTAGTAAAAATGACATGCAATTTCATTTCTCCTAAAATGTCCAGTAAATCAAATCCGCTACCGTCCTGCATTTGAATATCTAGAAATACTAAATCAGGTTTTTGTTTACGGATTTCTTTAGCACCAGAAATTACTCCATCAGCTTCACCAATTATTTCAATATCTGGGCACCAATCAGCAATATCTCGGCGCAGATTGTTGCGAGCTTCAGTTATATCGTCGATTAGGAGAGCGCGGAGTTTCATTTTTTACGATTTGCGATATACGATTTACGAATTACGAATTACGAATTACGAATTACGAATTACGAATTACAACTTTATTTAGAAACATTTGAGCGAAAATAGTTAAAAATAGCTGCAAATAATTCTTTAATCTAAAGATGTAAAAGGTAGGATCACTTTGATTTCTGTTCCTGATGAAGTTCCGTCACTGTTTGTTAAATCGATGATTTGAACATGCGTTTTTCCTTCTAATAATTCGAGGCGTTCTTGAACCACTAATAATGCAGTTGATTTATGATGTTGGTCTTGTTGGGAGCGACGTTCTCGGGCTTTTTCGCGACCAATACCATTGTCTGTAACTCTAACAATTAGTTGCTCATCAACTTTGCTAAATTGAATGTGAATATGTCCTGCGGCTCCTTTGGGCACAAGACCATGTATCACCGCATTTTCTACAAATGGATGGATGAGCATAGGTAAAATACCTGTGTTTGATGGGGAGAGTGATTCATCATACGTTATTTCCCACGTGAATTTAACACCGTGACTGAATTGCTCGATACTCAAATAATTTTCTAAAATGCTAATTTCTAATTCAAGCGGAATGATTTGTTCTCTGCTACTTTCTAGTATTTGACGCATCAAGCGGGAGAACTTGGATAAATAATAACGAGCTGTTTTTTCGTCTTGTGTGCCAATTAAAGCTTGAATGGAATTGAGCGCATTGAAAATAAAATGCGGATTCATTTGCAGCTGCAAAGCCTTTTGTTCTAGTTTGAGAACATCGGTTTCGAGCTTCAGTTTTTCTTGTGCTTCCTTCGCTTTACGCTTTATTCTTCTTAATCTCCAACGGAAATATAACCAGACAAGGATTACTACTAAACCTGCACAAACTCCAATAAACCACCAGCGTTTCCAGATGGGTATAGCAATTTGAAAATGAATTGCTTTTGCATCACTCCAGATTCCATCTTCATTTGCTGCTCGGTATAGAAATGTATAGTCTCCAGGGGGAAGATTAGAATAGGTAATATTATGTTGAAATCCAGGAGGTGTCCAACTTTCATCTAACCCAACCAGTTTCCATTGGTATTTCACTTGTTCTGGATTTCGATGATTTACCCCGAAAAAATCAAAACTTAAATGATTCTGATTAAATGGAAGTTTCAGAATTTGAGAAGTATCTTGACTTAAAGTCTCCCAAAATGAAGCAAAAGGTGTTTCAGTTAGTGGTTTGAAGAATAACCGAATATCTCGTAATTGAAGAATGGGTGCTATTTTGTTAATGTCGGTAAGTGCTGGATTAAAGCGTGTTAATCCGTTGATTGTACCAAACCAGAGCTTACCTTGTTTATCGCGTAACGTAGCGTTTTGAGATGTTTCAATGCCAATAAAACCCTCTGAATAACCAAAATGCTTGATTTCTTCGAGCTTGCCTTCCTTGCTAAATGTTAAACGATCAAGTCCTTTTTCTGAACCAGCCCAAAGCTTTCCATCACTATCGAAATTGAGTAAATAAATATTATCGGATGTAAGTCCTTGTTTGGATGAAATAACTTGACAGACAGGTTTATTGCCATTCATACTAATCGCACACAAGCCGCGATCAGCAGTTCCTATCCAAATTGTACCATTAGGAGCTAAAGCTAAAGAGCGTAATTTTTGACTACTTAATCCATCTTTAGTGCTGAAATTAATAATAGAATCATTTTGAATAAATCCACATCCGGTAGAAGTAGTAGCAAACCAGATTCTTCCAGATTTATCTTGTAATAATGCATTAATGCGATCTTCAATTAAGCCTTCTTCTAGACTAAATTGTTTGAATTTAAACTGGGTATTTTCTTCTGTTAGTTTCGCTATTCCGCCACCGGCTTTTGCAATCCAAATATTCCCAGCTAAATCTTGAATAATATCACGTATCCAATTTCCTTTTAATCCATTTTCATTTCCAAAATGTTTAAAGTCTTGGCCTGAATACATGTACAAACCTTCGCCCTCGGTACCAATCCACAAACGGTTTTGTAAATCGGTCATTAACTTTTTGATTTTTACTGTTGGAAATCCATCGGCACGACTTAGATCTTTGATACTATTTCCTTCTACACGCCCCAAGCCACCAGCAGAAGTGCTAAACCAGATTACACCTGAAGTATCTTCTGCGATTGCATAAACATTTCTTCCAGCTAGTCCGCTGCGTTGATCAAAATGAGTGAATTGCTGACCGAAATATTTACTTACACCACCTCCAGATGTTCCGAGCCAGATATTTCCCCAGTAATCATCTATGATACAGCGAATATGATTATTACTTAATCCATCTCGTTCATTAATAAATCGAAATAAACTATCGGAAGGATTCCAAAATCCGGCTCCTGCTTCTTGAGTACCAATCCAGATTCTATTTTGTACATCACGAAAAAGACTTTGAACTATTGGATCAGGTAGGACATTAGTAGAATTTATTATCCGAATACCATTTTTAGTAATCCAAGCAATTCCGCTTCCATACGTACCTACCCAAATTGTCCCACCGGCATCTTCGGTTATGCAACGTATTGCTTCACTTGGCAAGCCTTCTTTCAATCCCAGATGAAAGACCGTTTTTTTATCGATGCATGTAATTCCGCTATTGTTACCTATCCACAATCGGTTTGAATGATCGTTGTATAGGCAACTAATGTTTTCTT
The DNA here is from genome assembly GCA_035388945.1 of Flavobacteriales bacterium. Taxonomy (GTDB): domain Bacteria; phylum Bacteroidota; class Bacteroidia; order M30B66; family M30B66; genus CALQRR01. Next base: position 22,812 of record DAOOQW010000007.1, on the reverse strand, counting down.
GGATACTAGGAATGTCAGCTCTAAACTTTGTCCATTTATTTGATTTGTATGAATAAATTCCTTTCTGAGTTCCGATTAAAATCTCATTTGGGCGATTCAATAAAATACTTTCTACTACGATAGTTCCGCTATCGGGTAGAGTTTCTTTTTGAAAGATTCTACCGTTGAATGTACAAATCCCATTGTTAGTACCAATCCAGAGCTTTCCAAGAGAATCTTCTGCTAGGCTAAGAATGTAATTGTCTGACAAGCCATCACGAGTTGTATAATTTTGAAATCGTATACCATCGAAAGCACTCAATCCACCACCACGGGTGCCCATCCAAATGGTTCCATTTTTAGCCTGAAAGATAGCATACACCTGACTTTGGGCTAATCCTTCACTAAGCGAGTAATTACGAAAATGAAACTGCTGAGCTCTAATTCCTAAGGGAAAGAGCAGAAGAAGAAGTAGAATTTTGAAAAGGCGCAGCATGTATTCCGACAAATGTAGGAACATAGCAGGAGGGAAGTGATGGGGGAAAAGTCTTTTTTAGGGAAAACGTTTGGAATTTGTAAAACGAGAATTTACTATAAACCTTGTTAATCAAGAAATACTTCTCGCGCACGCGGGGGCCGACCACTAACCACCCACCGGCTGAAAGAAACAAAATCCGCAGCACATGATTCGTCTGTTAAACATTTAAGATCGGTTAGTTTTTGACAAGCCTGTTCATAAAAATTCACTCTAAGAATCTTGCTGAAAGTACTGTTAAATCAGAATTTTTCGAAATATTAACATAGCTGTTGATAGATTAATGCTAAATACATCATGCACTGATTTAGAAAATTATAACGGCATTTGCATGAGCGGTTGAGCCGGAACTATGCCTTATGCCTTATGCCTTATGCCTTCGCCGAGGCTATGGCATACGCAGTCATATACAAGCGAATTCTAATTGGATAGTTGCAGATTCTCGAAACATACATTGATGTAAAATTGGATGAAGCATTTTCGTTTCAGATTTTGTCCGATGAAACGAGTAAAACGCTATTTGAAATTCATTTTGCCCGAGCTTTTCTTTGTCCTGCTTGGGATGTACACATTTTGTTTGCCTAATCAATTATTTGCCGATCCAGCTTGTACGGTTTTGGAGGATAGAAATGGAAATCTGCTATCGGCAAGGATTGCAGCCGATGGACAATGGCGTTTTCCCTATAATTCGCAAGTGCCCTATCGATTTAAACAGGCATTAATACAGTTTGAGGACCGCGATTTTTATGATCATTTAGGAGTTAGTCCAAAAGCAGTTGGGAGAGCTGTTTGGCAGAATTCTCAGAGCATGAAAGTTAGAAGCGGTGGAAGTACGTTGACGATGCAATTAGCTCGTATGTCGCGGAAAAATTCGGATCGCGGCATATGGGATAAACTGATTGAAAGTATTTGGGCAACCCGAATTGAACTGAGCTATACGAAGGAAGAAATTCTATCGCTTTACGCATCTAATGCACCTTTTGGGGGGAATGTAGTAGGATTGGATGCCGCATCGTGGCGATATTTTGGTCGACCGGCAGATAAGTTAAGTTGGGCAGAATCGGCGACTTTAGCAGTATTGCCCAATGCTCCCAGTTTGATATTTCCTGGTAAAAATCAACATCGATTATTGGCTAAGCGGAACCGATTATTAAATCGACTTCATACCGCGAATTTCTTGGATGATACAGATTTAGCATTAGCACTCGAAGAACCATTGCCTCAACAACCCTTTCCAATTCCACAATTAGCTACCCAACTTTTGGATAGAGCAATTGCCGAAGGTCATGGTGCTACTGTGATCTATTCGACCGTGAATGGTGAATTACAGCAGCAGATTCAGCAGGTTATGATGATGCACACCATGCGACAAAAGTCAAATGATGTGCATCACATGGCTACGCTGGTTCTGGATTTGAAAACCAATGAAGTCATATCGTATGTGGGGAATATTAGTGATTATTCGGATGGACACGGAATGGGCGATGTGGTAGATGTGATAAGAGCTCCAAGAAGTTCGGGTAGTATTTTGAAGCCACTTTTATACGCATCGGCTTTGGATGAAGGACTCATTACTCCAATCAGTTTATTGCCCGATATTCCAACCCATCTTTCGGGTTTTTCGCCTAAGAATTTTAATCATACCTATGATGGTGCTGTACCTGCAAAAGACGCATTGGCGCGATCTTTAAACATTCCGATGGTTCGTTTACTGGGTGATTTTGGCGTGGAAAAATTTCATCAGAAATTACGTCGATTAGGACTTAGTACAATCAATCGTCCTGCTTCGCATTATGGTTTAGCTTTAATTCTCGGTGGTGCAGAAGTGAGTTTATGGGATTTGTGTAATGCCTATGCTCGAATTGCTCGTGAACTCCGTGCCGATGAGCGTAAACAGTCCAACGATCCACATGTAGCTTCTTATATTCAAGGGAAATCTAATGCTAAAAACACACTTACATCTGGCTTTTCTCCCGCATCTGCTTGGTTGATGTTGGATGCGATGGTCGAAGTAAATCGTCCGGGTGAAGAAGCTCAATGGAAAGACTTAGGAAGAGGAAGGAAAATTGCCTGGAAAACCGGAACAAGCTATGGCTTTCGGGATGCTTGGAGCATTGGTGTTACCCCACGATATGTAGTTGGTGTTTGGGTTGGAAATGCAAGTGGTGAAGGGCGTCCCGGACTTACGGGAATTAATTGTGCCGCACCTGTATTGTTTGATATTTTCGACAAACTTCCATACGATGGATGGTTTACCAAACCTGTCGATAAAATGAAAACACTTCCTATTTGTGCTCAAAGTGGTTTCCGCTTGACAGAATATTGCTCCGATTCTGTATTTCTTAAATTACCTGAATCGGCCATGTATAGCAAAGCTTGTCCATATCATCAGCGCATACATTTAGATGCTCGTGAGCCATTGCGCGTAAATAGTTCCTGTGCTGATGTTGGTTCGATGCGACATGTGAATTGGTTTGTATTGCCTCCGGTGATGGAAAATTATTACGCTCAACATACACCTACGTATGCTCCACTACCTGCTTGGAAACCGGGTTGCGAGCCTGAACCAGAACAAAATATCGCATTAGTTTATCCAAGGAAAAATAGCCGGATTTCGGTTCCAATTGGATTAGAAGGTATTCCGACAGCTACCATTTTCGAGGCTAATCATCGTCGTTCAGATGCTGTAATTTATTGGCATTTAGATGACGAATTTATTGGTTCAACACGCGATATCCATCAGCTTCAATTGCAACCCATGCCTGGTAAACACAAACTCACTTTAGTGGATGATCAAGGAAATTCGATTAGTTGTGGATTCGAAGTATTGAGCTAATTCTACCACTTAATCATTCAATTTAACCACAGGCTCATTCTGACATTTTAATTAAACAAGGTCGATTCAATTTAGCGCATCTAAATTCATTTTTCGAATGCGTTATTCAGTGTCGATTTTATTTTTCGGTTTCTTTTTTCAAGCATTTTCTCAAGCACCTGATACCCTCTGGACACGTTGCTATGGTGGAGCTTCCTATGAAAATGCTAAATCGGTAAGACCAACTGCTGATGGTGGTTTAATTGTAATTGGATCCACTACTTCTTACGATGGAGAAGTGGAAGGAAATCATGGCAGCAGTGATATTTGGGTAGTGAAATTAGATGAATCGGGCGAGCCAGAATGGACTAAAACACTTGGCGGTACCTATCAAGATGAAGGCTTTGATATTGTTCAATTGCCCGACGAATCGTACGTTTTAGCCGGACATACCATTTCGCAAGATGGGGATGTGAGTATGAATCACGGACTTACTTACGATGCATGGATTGTGAAATTATCGGTTGATGGTGATTTAGTTTGGGATCTTTCCATTGGAGGATCGGATAACGAAGAACTATTTGGGATGACAATTTCGGGGCAGAATATTATTGTAGTTGGAAATGCTTATTCAACCGATGGCGATATAAGTGGAAATCATGGATTGAGTGATGTTTTTATTGCCCGAATAAGTTTTTTTGGTGCAGTTGAGAATATTGTTTTATTAGGAGGAACAAGTGCTGAAACTGCCTATGCTGTTGCAAATTCGAACGATCAAGGTTTTATTATTGCAGGTATTTCGAATTCGGATGATGGAGATGTTCCAACAAATCTTGGACAACAAGATATCTGGGTTATTAAAACCGATTATACAGGTGCAATGGAATGGTCTAAAGTTTTTGGCGGATCAGCCATGGATCGTCCCCGAGGAATTATTCCTACTCAAGATGGAGGATATTTATTATTAGCAGAAAGCTCTTCGGCTGATGGCGATTTGACTAGTAATAGCGGGTTTTACGATTGCTGGGTGGCGAAATTAAGTCAGTTAGGAATTGTTGAATGGCAGCAATGTTTTGGTGGAATTAGTTTCGATGGTAGTTTTTCTGGAATTCAGTTGAGCGATGGTTCCTATGTGACAGCCAATGAAATTTATGCACCTGAATCGCCGGGAGAATTGACGCCCCATGGTGGAACGGATATGGTTTTGAAAGCATTTTCTGCAGATGGAACTCCTACATGGGAAAGCTGGTATGGTGGCTCCGGATTAGAACGTCCGTATTGCCTGAGAAGGATGAATGATTCGTCTTGGGTGATGGTAGGAGAAACCAATTCAATTGATGGGGATGTTACTGGAAATCATGGTGATGATGATTTTTGGGTAGTTAAATTCGGAATAGAGAGTTTGCCTTTAGGAATAAAAAATAGTTCTTCAACTCACATGAAAATATACCCTCAACCCGCAACTGAACAGATCACAATCGAAATGGATACTGAGCTCTCCGATGCTCATTATACGCTATTTGATGTACTTGGAAATAAAGTTCAAACAGGAATCGTGAATTTAATTTCTACGTTTTCAATATCCGTTAATTCTTTGCCTTCAGGTATTTATTTTCTTCAAGTAAATACCAATACAGACCAGTATTCACGTAGCGTTCAAGTGTTACACTAATTATTAAATCAAGCATTTTTATGAATAAAATCTTTTTCACCGGAATTATTTTTTCCCTGTTTTTTTCATTTCAACTGTCTGCTCAAGAATTAGATCCAACATTTGGAAATAGCGGTAAAGCCTTTGCTTCATTTGGTTTTACTTCTTATTATTTTGAAGAAATGGAATTCCAATCTTCGAATAAAATTATTGCAGTAGGTGACAATGAGAATATATTAAATCCAATTGTTGTTTGTCGATTAAAAAACGATGGTTCGCTTGATTCTACATTCCAAGGAACAGGTATTTTGACATTTGGATTCGGATTCACCTATGAGTTTTGTGATGCACTTGTAATCGATAGTCAAGATCGAATTTTACTTGGTGGATCTTCCAATGGAGATTTGGTTCTAGCTCGACTTTTACCCGATGGAGATTTCGATACGACGTTTAGTACAGATGGAAAAGTAAAACTCTCGTTTGGGCTTGGTAATGGTTCAAAAGCACACAAAATACTCATTCAAAATGACGGTAAAATTGTAGCCATTGGTGAAGCATATGGAGGATCAAATTTCAATTTTGCTGCAGCTCGATTCCATGCTAACGGTGTTGTAGATAGTACATTTGGTGTAAATGGATTAATCACCCACGATGTAAATGGATTTAACGATTTTGGATACGATGCACTTTTGTTGGAGGATGGTAAAATACTCATTGGTGGAACTGCTTATAATAGTGATGGAAATAGCGCATTTGCTTGGATTCGATTACTTGAAGATGGAACAATAGATACCGGTTTTGCTAGCAATGGAAAGCTCATTTTAAATATTAATTCAAATTACAACGAAGTGGTTGAAGTCATGGAATTACATCCAAATGGTAAAATCATTTCGGCAGGTTACACAGGTGGTGATTTTGCAGTATTATGTATGAATATCGATGGTGTTTCAGATGCTTCTTTTGGCTCCAATGGGCATATAACCACCGATTTTGATGATTATCAAGATAAGGCTTATGCCTTGAAAATTGATGCACAAGGAAAAATTATTCTTGCTGGACATGGTTACGATGGTTCTGTTAATACGTTTTTAGATTTCGCTATTGCTAGATATACTGCAAATGGAAGCCTTGATAATACCTTTAGCTCGGATGGTAAATTAGTAATGAAAATGGGAACCTATTCCAGTGGAATTGCCGATATACTGATACAAGATGATGGTAAATTACTATTTGGCGGACAATCTTTTGAAACGCAAGGTGGATTTGCGGAATTTGGTTTTTTACAATTAGATGTATCAGCCATTACAAACATTCCAACTAATGATTATTCAAATTTTCAATTATACCCAAATCCAGTAGTTGATAAACTTACCATTCGAAATGATACATCCGATGAAGATTTTGAATTAATTCAGCTTTACTCAATTACTGGTCAATTGCTTAACGAATACAAATCCCAAGCTCAATTTGTGCACTTAGATGTTTCGACTTTGAATACTGGAATTTATATCGTTAATGTTCAAACAAGTAAGTCTAGTAAAACATTCAAGTTTATCAAGCAATAACACCAATTACTTTCTTCATTATAAGTGAATTTGTACATGTGAATTTTGGCATGAAGAAATGGTATATTTAGCCAATGCAGTCCATTAGACAGTTGATATGCTTAATCTCGGGGATAATAATTTATTTATCCACTTGTCAGCATGCACGCGCTCAAGGATTTAGCAACCGGATGTATGCCTATTCAACACGCGATGGTTTACCTTCGAATGTGGTCAGTAAAGTATTGACCGATAAAGATGGATTTACTTGGGTTTTAACTACAAACGGACTAGCACGTTTTGATGGCAATCGATTTAATTCTATACTTCAAAATAATAACAAAAAGCTATCCATACAATCTGGTGCCATTAAGGATATTATTTTAGATGAAGCTGGTATTTTATGGGTTGTACAAGGCAATCAATTATCCAAACACCTTAATCAAGGTTTTGATTTTGAATCCTATCATTTGCCCGATTCACTCATATCTAATCAGATTATTTCCTGTTATGTAGATTCGCGAAAATCGCAAGCCATCATTGGAGCAATGGGTGATTTTCTATTGTTAGATTTAAAAACGGGGAAATATCGTTCAACTGGTTGGCGTCAGTATGTTAGAAATCAAATTCCACTTTTTAAACCTTTGTTACAAGGAAATTCAATTATTCCTAAATCGGGTGATGAATATTGGCTACTCGCAACCAATGGATTATTTAGTTATTCAACCAAAACCCATTTATTTAATTATTATCCAAGCGATTTAATTCGAGAGTTCCAAGGTTTAAGTCTATACATAAGTGCATTTAATAAACTTTGGATGGGCTCCTATAATAATGGAATTGTAGCCTTTGATATAGAAAGTAAAACTTGGAAATCTTGGTTATTACCCGATTCATTACTCGATTCTCATCACCTGCAATCGGTATATTCACTTCAAGTAATTTCACCCGATAAAATCATAGGAATTAGCCGAAATCATGTTATAGTTTTTAATCCAATAAATGAACAGTTTACTAGTTTATCCATCAATGGTTTAGAAGGTGAACCATTGCCAATTTCTCCTCAAGCTCTTTTTATCGATAAGAAAGCAAATCGCTTATGGATTGCCTGTCAACATGGTGTTTTACGTTCTTTAGATGAACCCGTTTTTGATTTTTATCCTATCCAAATTCCCGGTGTAAATCGATTTTATACGCAGTTTATCGACAATGAAATTACAGATGAATTTCAAGCTTTATCCATATATACAAATGAACTAATTTCTTTAAATAAGCAATTGCTGAAAACGCATTCAACCCAAGAAATTGCTCAGTTTCCTATCAATTTTATTTCAGCCATTCGAAAAGATCCCAAAGGGAATTTATGGGTTTGTATGAGGAATGAAGTAATCGTTCGGGATGCAATTAGCGCTCAATGGATTCGAATTAGTCTGCCAGAATCGCCCGTTAATAGTAAAAATCGAGTTTTCTGGGATGTTGTTTTTGATGACAATGGGTTTGCCTATACCTGTAGTTGGACAGATGGGGTTTTTCAAATTGGACCCGATTTAAAGTTTAAGAAAATCATTCCTATTCCAAGCACTAATACAGATTGTAGGTATCAAGCAATAAAATTTGATACAAATTTCAATCGACTCTGGGTAGCAACCGAAAATCAAGGTGTATATTGTTTAAATCTCAGTAGCAATTCCTCTTTTTGGTTAAAATACCAGCAGAATAAGCCTAATTCATTACCCGGATATCCGATTATAGATTTGGAATTAGCAACAGATGGTTCAATATGGATTTGTACTGCTAGCAATGGCTTGGCTCATTTTTCAGTTGAGCAAAATACAATGACACATTTCAATCAGCAAAATGGGATTTCATCCAATTTTACCTATTGGTGTTCATTTGATAAGAAAGGAAGAATGTGGGTTTCTTGTCCAAGCTCGATTAATTTATTTGATCCCCAAACACAATCATTTTCATCATTTGGAATGGAGTCGGGATGGACTGATCAAGAAGTGTTTAAGCCTTCTCGAATGCGAAATGGAGAACTACTTTTTGGAACCATGAATGGTTATTTTCAGATTCGTGAAAAGCATTTTACAACGGGAATTAAATATCCTGAAGTATATATTCGAGGTGTATTATTGGGTGATAGTTCAATGTCTATCACTCAAAAAGCAATGTTGAATTCAGACCAGAATTCTATCACCATTCAATTTGGAGCAATCGATTATACATTGCCAGATAAACTACAATTTCAATATTTAATTAATTCGGATACAGCTTGGAAAAATACCAATGAACGGGAGTTGAATTTGATTAATCTACCGCCGGGTGACTACACCATTCAAATACGTGCTGCCAACATTCACCATACATGGAGCAAACCAGTGACGTGGAAATTTCTAATTCAAACTCCGTTTTGGAAAAAAGGCTGGTTCCTGATTTTATGTATTAGTTTAATTGCAGTTATTGCTTATTTAATTATTCGTAGAAGGCTAATTGCAATTCGTTCAAAAGCTCAATTAAAACAGCGTATTGCTGAAACCGAAATGGCAGCACTTCGCGCTCAAATGAATCCGCATTTTATATTTAATTGTCTGAATTCTATTGATAATCTAATTCAACAAAATGATTCTTTAAATGCAGCCAAATATTTACATCGATTTGCTCGATTAATTCGAGATGTGCTCGAACACTCGCGTTCAACTGAAATTCCATTTCGAAAAGATTGGGAAACTATTCGTATATATCTGGAATTAGAACAACTTCGACAGGATGGTTCTATTAATTTGACATTTGAAGCAGACGCTGAATTGTTACAAGGTGATTATCGAGTACCTCCATTGTTAATTCAGCCTTTTATTGAGAATGCATTGCATCATGGTTTGCTTCATAAAATGTCGGGCGAGAAGTATTTAAAAATCATAGCTCAAGTAAAAGGAGAGGAGCTGATTTACACGATTGAAGATAATGGAATTGGTCGTGATGCTGCTATGAAAATAAAATCAGCTCATTCGAAAGATCGACCTTCTCTTGGTGTTCAAATTAGTTCGGAGCGAATTGCCTTTTATACTTCCCGATTAGGAAGTAGTTCTATTGAAACAATCGATCTTTATCAACCTGATGGAAGTGCTGCCGGCACGCGTGTAATTGTTCGTCTACAAACATAGAAATTCATGATTAAAGCTATACTTATCGATGACGAACGTCCCAGTCGTGAAGCATTACAGAATAAAATCGTAATGCATTGTCAGGATGTGGATTTAGTTTGCATGTGCAACTCTGCTCAAGAAGGTTTAGATGCTATTATAAAATATAATCCAGATTTAGTTTTTCTGGATATTGAAATGCCTTTGATGAATGGATTCTCCTTTCTAGAACAAGTAATAGATCGTTCCTTTCAAGTGATATTTACCACCGCCTACGATCATTATGCTATTCAAGCCATTCGTTTCAGTGCGATTGATTATTTAGTTAAACCAATTGATGTAGATGATTTAAAAGCAGCTGTTGAACGAGTAAAATCTAGTTTAGCAAATCAATCTCAGGATAAACGTTTAGAGTTTTTACTCAAGAATCTACAACAAGGACAAACACCTAAAACACTCGCTATTACTACCGGACAAGGATTATTGTTTCTGAATTTCTCTGATATTACTTATTTAGCGGCTGATGGAAACTATACTTATATTCACACCTTAAATCAAAAAATATTGTCTTCTAAAACATTACGTGAATTTGAAGATATTTTACCTAGCCAATTATTTTTCCGAATACATCATTCCTACATTATTCACTTGGAACATTTAAAGGAATATCATCGTGGAGAAGGCGGAGAAGTTGTAATGCGTGATGGAAATCATCTTCCAGTTGCCCGTAGAAGGAAAGACGAATTATTAGAAACTATAAAACGATTTTCTTCCAAAGTTTAAAGCTTAATTATTCCATATTTAATTTGACGACTGCTTCACGAATTTTATCCAAGATTGATTTACGTATATCCAATAAAAACCGTCATTAAGTGAATCAATTTCAATAGTTGAATTTGAATCAATTTTTCCTGCTTTTATAAGCTTTCCAGTGATATCAGAAATTTGATAATCGCTATCAGTTAAATTCGAAATATGTATGAAAGTGTTTGCTGGATTTGGAAAAAGTACCGGTTTTATTTCTTTTCCATTTTCTTCGGTTGATAATATCGTCTCAAATAATTGCTCGTAATTACTCACGTATTCGTAAGGACTTGCATTACAAGTAGAAACCGCATCCCAATTAATCGACCAAGTCATCATTCCACCTAATTGAGGATATCCTTGCGAATGAACTAAGGTGTAATTTCCAGGCGCATTTCCGTTTCCGTGGAGATAGTCAATGGCTGATGCTACAACGACTGGACTACAAAATCCACCGCCAGCTGCAGCTGTACATGCCGGTAATCCAACTACTATTTTCTCCTCTGGAAATCCTGCAAATTCTCCACCTGAAGTAGAAAATCCTTGAATCATGGCTTCTGTCATAGCGACAATAAAATCGGCAGTTCCTTGTGCATATATTTCTCCATCAATTCCATAAACCGTCCCCGAATTATACAATTGAACATGAATATAATTTATGTCATCTCGGAGGGCATCAAGAATAGGTAAATATCCACCCCAAATTCCACCATAAGCCGACATACCACCTTGTACGTAAGCAGTTTCTGGAGCAAATGTTAGCATCATAGTATTTGAATGTGTCGCAGCATAGTGAGCTTTTATTTGAGTGATGGCATCAATTAAATACACACAATCGACTGAGGTAGGATTGCTAATAATGCCACTTGCGAGTATGCTATTTCCATGTTCAATATCGATGTCGATGCCATCAAATGGATAGGTATCTAATAATGAATTCATGCTATTAATAAACGCATCATGGCTCGTTTGGTCGGGCATAGAAATACTCGTATTAGCACCACCAATGCTGAGCAAGACTTTTTTTCCTTGTGCTTGAATGGTATTCATTTGCTGAATAAATGTACTCTGACTAACAGATTCGGGGACAAATTGCATATTCATATCCGCTGGTGAAGTAAGAACAGCAAACGATACACAAACGATATCATATCTGCCATCTATTTGATCCAGTGGAATATAGGGGGCTTCAGAACTGATCCAATTTTGCCAATAACCAATTATAACAGGACCTTGTGCTTGGATTGTTGAGTGAAGTAAAATAAATGCAATTAGAAATCGGAAATAAAACATCATAGACAAACAGAATT
>DAOOQW010000007.1:0-10931 GCA_035388945.1 Flavobacteriales bacterium | reverse complement strand
AGTAAAATAAATGCAATTAGAAATCGGAAATAAAACATCATAGACAAACAGAATTGGGATGTTAAAAGTAAATAATGACTCTAACCAAATTATCCAAACTAAGTCAGAAACTTACTCGATTATTTCGCTAACAACAATTTGAAGCACAGAATTATTGATTATTTTAAACAAAAATTTCACACACGTGTTTATGAGAAAATTAACCCTATTTGCATGAAGAAAATCTATTTATTATGCTCCTTTGTAGCTCTTTGCTCTGTGGCTTATTCTCAAATAAATGGGAGCACTTTCGGTGTCGTACGCAAGAATTACTATAGTTATGTGATTGATCCAATTGATACTAATTTTAACTACCAGCAATTAGATTCTGCTAGCATCCGTTTGGGGAAAATTGATCATGCTACTGGTTTAGTGACCAGTTTAGGCGAGGAGCAAATGAATGAAGCGGTGAATCTAACCGGTGCGGCATTGAATCCATACGACAGTACTTATATTTTCATGGGTGCTTCTCAAATGCTTGTCATTTCTCTTACAACTGGAGAAGTCCTCAATCGGGTTACCATTTCGAATCCAATCGCAGAAAGCTATTTCGATAATTTCCGTTTCAATAATTCCGATTCAACTTTGTATGGCTTAGCGCGTCGCTACAACGCTGCAACATCCACTGGTGAAGTATATCTCGCCAAAATCAATACAACAACAGGTGTTATAACTCAAATTTCACCTACTTCTGTTGCTCAAGGTTTCGCATTAGCTGGAAGTGCTATTAATCCTTATGAAATGGTGTTTTATTTCTCAATAGGTTCCAACATACTCGGACTTGACCTATACTCCGGAGAAGTATACAGCAACACACCTATCCAAAATACTGATGGAATTATTTTCGATAATTTCACTTACAGTTGCTCCGATACATCTCTTTACGGACTTGTTAGGAGAAACTACTACACCATTGAAATCGATTCTATAAGCGGATTTGAAAGTCAATATTTTGATTCTGCAACTGTTCGCCTTGGTAAGATTGATATTGCTACTGGAAACGTTTCGGTTATTTCAAATGCTTCATTATTAGGTGGCGGTTATTCGCTCAATGCTGGGGCAACAATTGACCCTTCTACCGACACGTATTATTTCAGTAATGGTGATCAATTAATTGGCGTAGATATTCATACAGGAGTTATTGTTTCCAATCCTAATTTCAGTTTTACGGATGGAATGTATTTCGATTTAATGCGCAATTTTGGTGATTGTAGAAATGCAGAACGGATGCGACAAAGTCCTGTAATTACGGCTATCCCATCAAAACAATCAACATCAACATTTGAAGTATTTCCCAATCCAGCAAATGATTTAGTACAGCTCAAACTTAGCCCCGAAAATCATTTCATTTCTATTACCGATTTGTCTGGAAAATCAATCCTCCGCATGAATTCAAATGCTGTTAATTCACTACAAATTCCAGTTAGCGATTGGGCTAAAGGACTTTATATCGTTTCGGTGGATGGTGCTCATCACACGAAGCTTATGCTGAATTAAAAACAATTCACTCTATCAATCAAAGGGCATTTGTTTTCAGATGCCCTTTTTTTATTGCTGTTTATTCGTGTGGAAAGGCTATTCAATGACTAATTTCGCCTCCCAATTTCAACATGCCAATAGATCCCATTGCTACTGGATTGCCCGTAGCCGATATCATTCACGAAGTTCAACAGCAGTTACAAGAACGCACAACGCTAATTGTTACAGCTCCTCCAGGTGCAGGGAAAAGTACGCTCTTGCCGCTCACCTTGCTCGATGCAGTATGGCTAAACGGACAAAAAATCTTGATGTTGGAGCCTCGCCGTTTGGCTGCTAAAACTATTGCCCAACGTATGGCCGATTTGATGGGTGAAGAAGTTGGAAAAACGATTGGTTATCGAGTGCGTTTCGAAAACCGTGTGTCAGCAAACACGCAACTAGAAGTGCTTACAGAAGGAATCCTTACCCGCATGTTGCACGATGATAATGCGCTCGAAGGCGTTGGATTAGTCATTTTTGATGAGTTTCACGAACGTAGCATTCATGCCGATGTGGCCTTGGCTTTATGCCGTGAAGCACAACTAGTTTTACGTCCCGATTTGCGCATTCTTATCATGTCGGCAACGCTCAATTTGCCCGTCTTAAGTGGATTGCTGCAAGCGCCCGTCATTGAAAGTAAAGGGCGACAATATCCCGTTGAAATTCGCTACACCGGCACACAAGATGAGATGATGCTAGTCGAACTAACTGCCCGTGTGGTGCTCAAAGCCAGTCAGGAAAACGAAGGAGATTTATTGGTCTTTCTTCCTGGAGAAGGCGAGATTCGGAGCTGTGCGGAATTGCTAAGTAAATCGATGCCAGGCGTAGCTATTCATCCACTATACGGACAATTACCTCCGCACGAACAATTCCTTGCAATTATGCCGAACAAGCAGGGGAGAAGGAAGGTTGTTTTAGCTACTTCTATTGCAGAAACGAGCCTTACGATTGAAGGAATTCGCATAGTGGTAGATACAGGTTTCGGACGTGTTTCACGTTTTGATCCGTCTTCGGGATTGTCGAAATTGCAAACAGTGAAAATCTCTAAAGATGCCGCCGATCAACGTGCTGGACGCGCTGGACGTTTGAGTGCTGGCGTGTGTTATCGCATGTGGAGTATGGCTGATCAGGGACGAATGGCAGAACATCGCATTCCCGAAATTCTCGATGCCGATTTAGCTCCCTTAGTTTTGGATATGGCAAACTGGGGCGTAAAGGACATTTCGCAACTTACTTGGTTAAGTCAGCCACCTAAAGCTGCAGTAGCCAGTGGAACCGAAACATTGCATCAGTTAACGGCTTTGGACGAAGGAAAAATCACGGCACATGGAAAAGCCTTGCATCGTTTGGCTTGTCACCCGCGAATTGCACACATGTTACTCATGGCAGAGGGTGAAGCAGCGCAACAATTAGCCACCGATATTGCCGCCATTTTGGAAGAACGCGATCCTTTGGGACGAGAAGCTGGCGTGGATATTCACCTTCGTGTAGAAGCGCTTCGTCGCGATCGTTCACGCAATAGCATTGGGAAGAAAATGTATCGCATTTCACAAATTGCAGAATCGTATCGTCGTATGCTTTCCATTCCCGAAAGCAATGCACCAGCCGATTCATTCGAAACTGGATTATTACTGGCATATGCTTATCCGGAGCGAATTGCATCTGCTCGTCCGGGAAATAATGCACAATTTCAGCTGGCCAACGGAAAGCTAGCCATGATGGGTCATCAAGACGATTTAGCTCATCAAGCATGGATTGCTGTGGCTCACATGGATATGCGCGAAGGCATGGGAAAGATTTTTCTTGCCGCACCACTCAATCCGCGCGATTTAATGCCTTTAGTGAAGGAAAAAGAAATCCTCACTTGGGATACGCGTAAAGGTGGAATCATTGCAACAAAAGACCTGCGCATAGGGAGCATCGTATTGCAATCGAAACCACTGAGAGATCCCAATCCTGCGTTGATTCGAAAAGCCATTGCGAAAGCTGTTCAGTCGGAAGGTTTGTCATTGTTGAATTTCGACGAATCCATGACGCAGTTGCAAAACCGAATTTCGAGTCTACACAGCTGGAACGCCGAACAAAATTGGCCCGATGTATCCACTGCTGCCTTGCTCGAAAACAATGAAATATGGCTGGGCGACTTTTACGACGGCATTAAGAAACCCGAGGACTTGCAACGTATTTCACTCACACAAGCGCTTTTGCAATTTCTAGGTTGGGACAAACAGCAAATCCTGGAGCAATTAGCTCCAAGCAAAATAGCTGTACCAACGGGAAATAACATCCGTATCGAATACTTACCCAATGGCGCCACACCCATATTAGCGGTACGTTTGCAGGAATTGTTTGGTATGAGCGATACACCGCGCATCAATCAAGGAAAAACCGCTGTAGTCCTACATTTATTATCGCCCGGATACAAGCCCGTTCAGGTCACCAGCGACTTACGCAGTTTCTGGAACAACACCTATTTCGAAGTCAAGAAAGAGTTGAAACGCCGTTACCCCAAACACGCCTGGCCCGAAGATCCATGGACAGCAGCACCTGTGGCAAAAGGGAGAAGTATGAAATAATAAATTAATTACGAATGTTCAATTACGAATTACGAGCGTCACTTAAGGATAATTCGATTTACGATCGCTTCGCTTTACGACATACGAGAAAAACTGCTAGGAAGAAAGATTCCGTTTCGCGAATTTCACTGGGAAACGAGTGTATATCCGCCTAAAATCGTAATACGTAATACGTACATCGTAATACGAGCTTGGGCACCTGCTTTTTCCGCTATGCTTCAAAAGCACCGGGCTTTACGCCTCTACTACTTTCTCACCTATCGGTTCAAAAGCGGTAATGGCTTCAATCCCATGGCGCAGGAATAAGTTTAAATTGGGTGAATTGAGTAGGTTGAAAAAAATAGTTGGAAGTACTAATCTTATTATATTTACTCTCACTGTAATTCTATACTTAGTTAAATGAGTAATTGTTGTTAGAAATTCTCTTTCTATATACTTATTCTACTTTGATACAAATGCTTTAGTAAATTCATAATCAAATTGAAATGAATATTAAACTTCAAATTAAAATATTACAGTTAATTATTTTGAGGAGTATTTTGATTCTTTTTTTGGGAATTTCGTCCAATGCATTTAGTCAAAGCTTTTATACCAATTGGGCTTATCCTATTGGTGGACCATCATATGATTTTGGACTAAATAACTGCATTGACTTAAATAATAATGTATATACACTAGGTGTTTTTTCGGATTCATTAGTCCTTGGCGACGGACAAACGCAATTTAAAAGCAATGGACGAACTGATTTTTATATAATTAAACACGATACTACTGGCGCTATTCTTTGGGCAAAATCATTTGGTGGAACGGAATACGATGGAGCTGGCGCAGTCGTCGTCATTGAATTTCAGGTTGTACCGTTTCCATGTGGCGTAAAAACCGATTCCTCAGGTAATGTATATGTTTTTGGAAACTATGCCGGTACTGTGGATTTTGATCCTGGTGCGGATGATTATTTTCTAACTGCTGATGAATTTACATATGGATTTATACTAAAACTCAATCCAGAAGGAGATTTTGTATTTGCAAAATCTTATGAAAGCACCTACTTCCAATCTTTCGATGTCTCTGAATCAAGTATCTATTTGGGCGGTACACTTTATCAAACCGTTGATTTTGATCAGGGTCCTGGAGAACACATTTTAACCAACACCGGACAGGATGCCTTCCTCTTGAAACTATCAAATGATGGTGATTTTCAAAATGCTATGCAGCTGTTTTCTTCCGGTTATGCTGGTGTTAATCAGATTGAAGTGAACGATGAAAATCAGGCCGTTTATATTTCGGGAGCATATAAGAGTGATTTGGATTTAGATTCAAGCATGATTTCTGACCCACTTCAACAATTGACTTCACAAGCGAATACAGATGGTTTTGTGGCCAAGCTTGGGGTCGATTTAGATGTTGTTGAATGGGTTAAAAAAATGAACTGTTCGAGTGATGGTATTTTAAATGAATTGTCAATTAATTCCTCAGAAGATATCATTTTATCTGGCCGTTTCAAGGATACTATGACTGTTATTTTAAATGGAATTGTTAATCAAATTTTTACACAAGGGCTTTTTGACAGTTTTATTTTGAAGGTAAATCCAGAGGGGCATTTCGAAAAGATTTTAGTAATTGGGGATTCCAATTCCAACTCGATTTCTGCTCAAACATTAGACCCGCAAAACAGAATTTATATTTCAGGGTCATTAAAATCTCCATTAAATATCACATTTCCTGATGAAACGATTTTAATTGAGCAAACTGGTTTAAGAAATTCCTATGTTTTAATAATTGATAGTGATTTAAATTACATTAATCATTTTACTGCAATTGGTGGAAATTATATCTGTGATATTGAAGATATAGGCATTGGTTTGAGCAATGAAATTAATTTAACCGGCACCTTCACCGACAATCCAACAATGAGTTACGACCCAACTTCCATTCTGGCAACCTACCAAGGAGATTATGATGGAATTCAAATTCAGGTCATTTTTGATTTTCTAGAAAACTCCACTGATTCAGAAGATAGAACAGGAATCAAAATTTATCCAAACCCAGTAACTGATTGTATTAACTTCGATATAAAAACCACTGAGAACCTAGTGTCAGTTCAATTATTAGATGCGACAGGTCGTTTGATTCTACAACAAATGTTTACATCAATTGGAACACAAACGCTTTCTCTTAGAGGACTTGCAAAAGGTATTTATTATTGTCGCCTGAGTAAAGACGGCATTCCGATACAAACTGCCAAAGTGGTGAAGGTGAATTGAATTACAAGCGTCCCTTAAGGATAATACGATTTACCATCACTTCACTTTACGACATACGAGAAAAACTGCTAGGAAGAAAGATTCCGTTACGTGAATTTCATTTGAAAACGAATGCCCGTCCTCCGAAAAAATCGTAATACGTAATACGTATATCGTTGTACTTTTCTTGGCGCCTGCTTTTTCCGCTTTGCTTCAAAAGCACCGGGCTTTACGCCTCTACTACTTTTTCACCTATCGGTTCAAAAGCGGTAATGGCTGCAATCCCATGGCGCAGGAATAGAGTTCAAGAAAGAGCATCATACTTTGAGAATTACGACAAAAGCAATATTCAGTAGTTTATGGATACCTCACAAAGCCCACAATTTTCAACGAATTCAAATTTTTAATTCGTAATTCGTAATTCGTAATTGATAATTCGTAATTCGTAATTCGTAATTCGTAATTCGTAATTGAATTTTCACTCACACTTTCCATCCGGTTTACACACAGGACCTTCCAATACTTCGAATGCAGATTTAGGATTGGCTTTTTCCCATTCAGCAAAGGATTTTTGAAGAGTTTGCAAAAAGGCTTCTGTCGGCTGTGCACCACTTACAGCATACTTGCGGTTAAAGACAAAAAACGGAACACCTTGAATGCCTAATTGTGCTGCTTCAGCTACATCGGCATTGACTTTCTTTGCATATTCTTCACTTACTAAAGCTGCTTCAATTTCAGCTGCTTGGAGACCGATTTCTTGTCCAATTTTCACCAACGTAGCTGCGTCCCCGAAATCCATTCCTTCAATAAAATAGGCACGGAATAAACGTTCTTCTGCTGCATCACCTAAGCCTTTCGTTTTAGCTAATTGAATCATTTTATGCGCATCAAACGAATTGGCAACTACTGCATGGTCGAAATTATAATTTAACCCAGCTTGTTTAGCCATTTCTACCACATTGTCGTGCATTTTGCGCGATTGAGCTTCACTCATTCCTTTGCGGTCGGCGAGGTATTTATACACGTTGTTTTTATTCTCCGGATTTTTAGGAATGGTTGGATCCAATTGAAAACTCTTCCACACAATTTCAATGCGGTTACTATCGGCAAACTGCTTTAATGCTGCTTCGTAATGGCGTTTTCCGATATAGCAGAACGGACACATAATGTCGCTCCATACTTCAACTTTCATTTTAAGTGTATCTGATTGCATGAGAAATAGTGTGGTTTGATTGGGTGAAATTTGTCCCCAACAGGCTTGACTAAATATTAGTAAAAAAAAGAAGAATCGGATTTTAAATCCCATGTTTTATAAGGAATCAAAATTACTTTGAATGAAACAAACTTTTATAAAATATGTTGAGTCTAATTAGCAGCTTTAACAAAACGTTTTGTAGTAATTTGATTGTTTTCAATCAAACGAATGAAGTAAATTCCATTTGGTAATTCAGCAATTGAAATGGAATTTCCACCTGTATTATTTCCTTGTTGAATGAATGCTCCAGTCGTGTTATAAATTTGATAGCTGTATGGTTTAGCAGACTGAACAAATAATGTATTCTGAGTTGGATTTGGATAAACCGAAATGGAAGATGAAACTTCTACTGGTGAAATACCAACGGTAGAAATAATATTCACGATATAATCTTCTGTTTCGCCCCAATCCATAATATCTTCAGCTGAAGCACTTGCATTACAAGCTGAAATTGCAGCACCATTAACCGCAGTATACATATCATCTTCAACAATACGAACGCGCATTCGAGTTTGTCCAGCCATTGCTATAGGAGAAATAGTAATATCTCCTGTTACCACTGTATTATCAGAAATTTCTAGAAAGGAATCGAAAGTAGAACCAGCAACTTTTTCAGTCGGTTCAAAAACGGAATTTTGGTTATAATCAATCCAAACACCGTATCCTGATCCACCGTGAACTTCAAATGTTATGCTTAAGGGAAAAGATGAACCAATTGATAAATTTGGAGCAGTTAAATTATTATATAACACATAATGTGGATAAGCACATTGGGCATTTGTGATATTCTCTAACGTTCCAAATGACATGCTTTTTATTTGATCAGGCACATCAAAAGTACCATCTACATCATCGAATTGAGCACTGCAATATGGAGCAGGATCGGTAGTTTGAGCTATTGTTTGGATTTGAAATGCTAAGACAAATGCTGCAATAAGGAGTAGATTTCTTTTCATGCGGGTAGTTTTTGAGGCAGTTGAAAAGCGAATATACTAGATTTTAATTTGCTAATTTTAGGCAATTAAATACAGATGTATTTATTTCTCATTTTTCAGATGAATGATTAACGATAAGTTTTTGAGCTTTTCCATTTTCATCTAAAACTATATAAATCCCATCATGTAGAGACTTAACAGAGATTTTATTTATTCCATTTTTTAATGAAATACTCTCGCAAACGTGCCCCGATATAGATAAAATAATTGCTTGTTTAGTATGATCGCTAATTAAATTAAAATATTCATCTGCAGGATTAGGATAAATAGTTGATTCGTGAAGATGATCATCATCTGCAAGGCTTGTAATAACAGGACATTCCGGACCAGAACCAACTAAGTTATTCAACTCATTACACAAATAATAATAATTCCATTGTGATGCAGAATCCAGAGAGCTTGCTAATAGGTTAGTTAATTCCATCGGATCTCCATTTACTTTATAAAATTCTTCAGCACCATAATCAAATCGAATGAGTTTATACTCCTTATTACGTATGGCTTTACCATCGGCAGAATCACTCACAACTTTGAATAATTCTGTGAATGACCAAGGTCGAATAGAATCAATTTCATTTCGTAAAATGGGTACAATACTTTTGCTATCTACCGGTCGTTCCTGTGAAATAAATTGATTCCAATTATTTACTCCCATTAATTCATTAATTGTCGCAAATAAATCAACCGTATTCACCAATGCATCACTAGCCCTTCCAGGCGAAATTACGGATGGTCCAGAAATAATCATAGGAACATGAACACCGTATTGATAAATGGTTCCTTTTGCTCTAGAAGAATCAGCAATTTGTGAAACGCGTAAACCATTTCCATTATCACCAATAAAGATAAAATCGGTATTATCCAGTTCATTCAGTACTCGAAGCGAATCAAACAAACGTCCTAATTCATGATCGAGCGCCTCCATGGATGCTTTGAAGTAGGGGATTGGATGAGTATTTATATCGTTTACTGTTCCACTTAATCCTGTTGTTGTAATTAATTCGGCAGGTGGTAAATGATAAGGTGTATGTGGTGCATTGTAACCTAACCAAACAAAATAGGAGGAAAGTGCATTTTGCTCCTGAATCCACGCGATGGCATCATTCGTTACTTCTGTTGTTGCATACGTGTTTGAAGTGCTTGAAATTCCATCAGTAATTTTAGTCCAATCGTAAAAACTAGTCAATGCTCCACTAAAATTCCCAGCATATTTATCATAACCCATGTAATTGGGATTAAGCAAGTTTGCTGGAGTACCTGCTTGTAAATGCCATTTCCCAAACTGCGCTTTTTTTATAGCTGAATCAGCAAGTCCTAATATTTTCGAAATACACATTTCACTTGTATCTAGCGCTACAGAAGCAGTTGGACTTGTAACAACATCTCCAACTCCCGTTCTAAAACTATAACGTCCTGTATAAATTCCTGCTCGTGTTGGAGAGCAAAGAGGATTCGACATAGCATTATTAAATACAATTCCTCTACTGACTAATGAACGTAAATTAGGAAGCGAAATAGTATCAGCAAAACCTTCTTGGAATCCACAATAATCTACACCCAGATCATCAGCAATAATAAGTATTACATGCTTCTGTGCTTTTGAATGTTCAGTTTTGAAAAGAAAAATAAATGCAATTAATAGCAAATAATATTGGGCTTTATTAAATCGATTTATAATTGATTGTTTCATTTTTTCAAATTATTCGCTATGAGTCATTCCTAATACAATGGTTTAGTTTGTTAAGTAGATTTCCATTTAACGAAAGGATTTTTTATCAAATTGGAATTAGCATATCTAGAATCATCCGTCACATTTTCTCCAATCCAACTGGGCTTTTCAAATGCATCAGTTTCCGATTCTACTTCCAATTCAGCCACAATTAATCCTTCATTTGCACCCTGAAACACATCTACTTCCCATTTATTTCCAGCAAATAATATTTCGTGTCTTGTTTTTTCGATGCGTTCGGGACAGAATAAGTTTAATAGCTCAATTGCTTCGTCAAGGGGAATTTCATACTCATATTCGGGACGAGAGGCGCCATACGTTTTTCCCTTAATGGTCAAATAACCCTTTTCTCCTTTTGTCCGCACACGGACCGTTTTATTCTCATCACTATAAAGATATCCCTGTCTTATGTCTAGGCTTTTGTTAGGAATGACCTGATTCCAAAGGTCTTTGTGAACTAAAAACTTGAATTCTGTTTCAATTGCCATACTGAAAAATGGGGGTTAATACTGATAAGTAAATTGCTGATAAATAAGAACCTTCGCAGCAATTTCCCGTATGTGTTCGGAGCCTCGG
>DAOOQW010000006.1:0-30055 GCA_035388945.1 Flavobacteriales bacterium | reverse complement strand
CAAGTAAGTAACCCCGATTAATTAAAATCGAAAAATTATTTACACTTACATATAAATTCAGTTAACTATTATGTTGGTATAAATTAAAAAGTGAACAGTACATTTGCTCATTCAAACTCAACTCAATGAAAAAATCGATCAAGATAATTTTAGCTGTATTGCTTGTAGGCGGAGCAATTGGAGGTATTGTTGCATATCGTATGTGGAATAAACCTCATGCTGATGCTTCCGAAATGGAAGGAGTAAAGGTTACAGCGGATGTACTTTACAAGGCTTTTGAATCGAATGAGCAACAAGCAAACTCAACTTATGTTGGAAAAGTTGTTGAAGTTACTGGTACTGTGGGCGATATAGAGAAGTCGGACACCATTTCTCGTGTTATGCTTACATTTCCTGATGCCATGATGGGAGCGGTACGTGTAACATTAGACACACGTCATTTAAAAGATGCCGATGCTGTTAAATCGGGTGAACAAGCAACGTTCAAAGGTTTTTGCAATGGTTACTTGATGGATGTGGAAGTAAAAGATGGAGTTCTGGTAAAAGAATAAACAATATATAACTAGCTGATTATGCGGATTTCATTATGTGGAATCCGCATTTTTTTTAGAACCAAAGTCCCAGTCCACCTAATAATTCGTACCGATTGTGAGACGGTGCGTTTCGTAATAAAAAGATATGTTCATCTTTTCGTGCATCTAACCAACGACCTTCCAATCTTAGGTAAGAATTGGGAATTGGTTTGTATTCTATTCCTTGTGTGATACCACCAACACGTAATCCAACTAATTGATGATATTCGTTTTGAACTGGTCCAGTTAACATTTCATCTGGATCGGCAAAATATTCACCTCGTGTATACAAAGCTAATTGAGGTGTAAGTCGATATTTAAAGGCTAGCAAAGAGCTAAACATATAGGCCAAATGTTGCGAATCATTAATGCCAGTATGGTTTTGTGTCCCATAATTTACTTCTGCACCAAGAGTGATGCGTCGCCGTTTATACACAGCAAATAAGTTATTGTAGAAGCGTGTCTTCTTACCATATAATTCTCCAGGAGTTTCTTCACACAGTATATTTCCGTAAGTAAAACTCAATCCTTTTATAGGTTGCCATGCCATGGAAAAACCAAGTGCTTTATTTCTGTTATTTTCCACAAAACCATTGAAGCTGTTAAACACATTTGCTTGAAGAGTTAGTTTTGAATTTAACTCCCAAGTAAGCTTTGCTCCACTTAAGTAATAAGGTTCAAAATAAGTAGTAGTAGCAATGCTTAAGGTAATATTTTCGCGAGGCTGAATAGATTCCAAACCTAAATGAGTTCGAAAAAATCCTGCATCAATCCAGACCTTCTTTCCAATACGAAATCCAGCATTGGCTTCTTGAATGAAGGAGAATTCAGGCGACCAAGCACTTCTAGCTACATCTCCTGCAAAAACTGTTATCACTCCACGAAATCGAGGACTTGAATAACGTGCACTAGCTTGAGCTATATTCAAACCAAATGAATTACTTCGCGGCGCTATTGTTGGAAATTTTTGAAATGTACTAACCGAAGCAGTATCGGTATAACATGCATAATAAGCATCTACATATCCACTAAATTCAATTTTACCGCTAGTATCTGTTTCTGCATCGTACGGATTTATACGAGTACCAGTAAAAGTTAGATCCTTAACAGTAGGTGAAATAGTATCGTTTTTCACTTGAGACCATCCAACTGTATTGCATAAAATGACCATCAGGGCTGCTGCAACAACCTTGTTCTTCATGATGAATGTTTTAGGAAACGGCAAGATATAAAAACACAAGGCTTGTCTTGACTTCTAGAATTAGACAAAAAATAACCCCGCACGAATGAACATACGGGGTTCTCACAAACCATCTTCCCGATATGGGTCGGGCAACCAATGGAAATTCTCTGAGTGAGACAGAGGTTAGGTTGCGAATTTCTTCAACATGTTTTCATGCCTGCAGTTCGAAATCTGTTTCTACTACCATCCATTAGAACAGGTCAAAATTATTAAACTATCAAATCAAAAAACGAAAATTCGAAAATATAATTACACAAACACACTTTCTCAAATAACTCTTTATCAGCCATTTGAATTAATATGTTAGTAATTACAATTTGCCAGCAATGATTTCATCCACAATTAAAGGATCTAGCAATGTAGTTACATCACCCAAATTACCAATTTCATTCTCTGCCACTTTTCGAAGTATTCGACGCATGATTTTACCCGAACGTGTTTTAGGTAAACCGCTTACAAACTGAATCTTATCGGGTTTTGCAATTCGACCAATTTGCTCACTTACCGTTTCGTAAATCTCTTCTCTTAATTGAACAGGATGATCGGGTAGTTTATCGCAAATGACAAAAGCATATATCCCCTGCCCTTTTATATCATGCGGAAATCCTACTACAGCACTTTCGATTACATGCTTGTTTTGGTTGATCGCGTTTTCTATTTCTGCCGTTCCAAAACGATGCCCAGATACATTGATTACATCATCTACCCGACCAATAATTCGATACATGCCTTCTTCGTCGCGACGCGCTCCATCACCCGTAAAATAGTAGTTCTTATAGGTTGAGAAATACGTAACTCGACAACGTTCATGATCGCCATACGTCGTTCGTATCATTCCTGGCCAAGGGAACTTAATCGCCAAATAGCCTTCTTCACCATTGCCTTGAATTTCTTGTCCTTCGGCATTCAATAATACAGGTTGAATTCCAGGAAGTGGAAATCCTGCGAAACTTGGTTTAGATGGAGTGATTCCAGCCATCGCACTAATCATCATTCCTCCTGTTTCGGTTTGCCACCAAGTATCTACAATTGGACATTTTTCCTTGCCCACGTGCACGTTATACCATTGCCAAGCTTCTTCGTTAATGGGTTCTCCCACAGAACCTAATACTCGTAAGGAATTCAAACTATAAGCAAGAACGTGATCGACACCCGCTGCCATTAAGGATCGAATTGCTGTTGGAGCCGTGTAAAACACACTCACGCTATGTTTATCAATTACACTCCAAAATCTACCCGCATCTGGATAGGTTGGAATACCTTCAAACATCAAGGTAGTTGTACCCGACATTAATGGTCCATATAGCAAATACGAATGTCCGGTTACCCAACCAATATCGGCTGTGCACCAAAACACATCATTACTTTCTACCTGAAAAACATTTCGGAATGTATAGTCGATATAGGTCATGTAGCCACCACACGTGTGAACCACACCTTTTGGTTTACCTGTAGAGCCTGATGTGTATAGGATAAACAGCATATCCTCCGAATCCATGCTTTCGGCTGGACAATCGCTATCGACCATTTCCATTTCTTCATGCCA
Organism: Flavobacteriales bacterium; assembly: GCA_035388945.1. GTDB lineage: Bacteria > Bacteroidota > Bacteroidia > M30B66 > M30B66 > CALQRR01. The sequence goes on along the minus strand of DAOOQW010000006.1, from coordinate 26,694 downwards.
CCACACATCGCGACCTTCAATCATTTCGGGATCCCAATTCAGTTGATTATGAACAATAACCCGATTCACAGAAGCACATTGTTCAAGCGCTTCGTCAACAACACGTTTTAAAGGTAATTGCTTAGGACCACGACTCATTCCATCGGCTGTGATAACAACAGAACAGGCCGAATCGTTAATGCGATCAGCTATCGATTGAGCAGAAAAACCAGCAAAAACTACCGAATGCACTGCACCAATTCGAGCACAAGCAAGTGTAGCAATTGCGAGTTCCGGTATCATGGGCATATACAAGCAAACTCGGTCTCCTTTTCGCACGCCATTGCGCTTAAGTACGTTAGCAAACCGACAAACTAAAACGTATAATTCACGATACTTGAATTTCTTAGCACGTTCTTTTGGATCGTTTGGCTCCCAGATGAGGGCGATTTTATTTCCTTCTGTATCGAGGTGACGGTCGAGGCAATTTTCGGTGATGTTGAGCTTTCCGCCAGAAAACCATTTCACAGATGGTTCATCGAAGTTCCATTCTAAAACGGTATCCCATTTCTTTTTCCAAGTCAATCGGCTGGCAATATCAGCCCAAAAACCTTCGGGATTCTTAACACTCTCTTCGTATGCATGCTGATATTCTTCCAGCGTCCGGATGCGGTGAAAACTCATATGGATGATTGAATTTTGAATTTAGGTGGAACAATGTAAAGATTCTAGTTAAAGAATTTAGTTGACGATTCTATCAAAAATGCGAAAGGCTGATACAATAACCAAGGACTGATTAGAATACGAGTAGTTTCTTTTCTGTATAAGCTTCCATAGCGTAGCGGATTCCTTCCCGCCCTAAGCCGCTAGATTTGATTCCGCCATAAGGCATTTGATCAACCCTAAAACCCGGAGCACTATTGATGATAACAGCTCCATACTCCAACTTTTGATAGGCGTATTTTATTCGTTCCAAGTGGTTGGTAAAAACTCCGCATTGCAAACCATATTCGCTTGCATTAGCTAAATCGACGCCTTGTTCCAGATTTCGAATGATTTCGAAAATGGCTAATGGACCGAAAACTTCTTCTTTCACCAGTTTCATTTCGGGAGTTGTACGAGTTAGAATCGTAGGAGAAAAAATCCGGCATTCGGCATCAATCAAATTTCCACCCGCAAGAATTTCTGCTCCCGAACGATTTGCTTCTTGAAGCCATTCCTGAATTCGCTGTATCGTATTAGCATCGATGATTGGTCCGTTGATGGTGTATTCATCGGAAGGATCACCACTACGGATACGCGAAGTTTCGGAAAGTAACAGATCACGAAACTCATCTGCCACCGATTCAACCACATAGATTCGCTGAGTTGAAATGCAGATTTGTCCGGCAAATAAAAATGCACCACGGGCAATTTGTCGGGCAGCTTCGGCTAAATCAGCCGTTTCATCCACAATAACGGGAGCATTTCCGCCCAATTCGAGTAGTACTTTTTTATTTCCTGCAATTTGCTTCAAGTGCCACCCAACACGAGCGCTTCCAGTAAATGATAGAACACTAAAACGGGAATCACTTACTAGCTTTTCGGCAACTGGAATATCGCAAACAATCACATTTACAGCTCCAGCAGGTGCTCCAGCTTCGGCTATCAAACCGGCTAAACCTAAAACCGATAAAGGAGCTTGAGGTGGAGCTTTTAGAAGAATGCTCGTCCCTACAGCTAGCGCAGGAACAATTTTATGTAATGCTAAATTTAAGGGAAAGTTAAAAGGTGAAATTCCTAAAACTGGTCCGGTTGGAAACTGTTGAGTGAATGCAATTTTACCTTTTCCGCTTCCTGCATTCATTGGGATTTGTTCTCCATTCAAAGACCAAACTTCCCGAATTCCGGTATCGATGGTCAGTAAACAGCGATCTAGTTCTTGTCGAGCAAAGGATATAGGTTTTCCTGCTTCGGCAACGATCAATTGGATGAATTCTTCTTTACGTTCATCCAATAAATCACGAATCTTTTGAAGAATGGCGGCACGTTCGGAAATATCGAGTTTGCGCATTTCCTGAAAACCACTGATGGTAGAGGCGATTGCTTCTTCCACTTGATTTAAACCAATTTGAGGAATACGTGCAAGTAATTCGTTGGTATGTTTATGATAAACCAGCAAATCCAATCCAGAAACTTGGGTTCGGTATTGATTGCCAATAAAAGGAAAGTGTTGAGCAGGTAGCATGGCTCTAATCTAAAAAAGAAAAGCCTTCAATTAACGAATTAAGGTTACCGTTCCTGCAGTTGTAAACCATTGTTTATCGGTCCATTGAACTTCAACTATCCACCCATAAACACCCATTGGTACAATTCGTCCATTCAATTTACCATCCCAACCTTTATCTAACGCATCCGATTCGAACAACACTTTTCCACTTCGTTCATAAACCCACATGTGAAAAGTTAGAATTCCAGTTCCCTTAGCTAGAAATACTTCATTTAGTCCATCTTCATTGATGGTAAAAGCATTGGGCAAATAAACTTTAAAAGGCTCTTTCAAGCATATTGTACGGTCAGTTTTATCGCTGCAACCATTGCTGTCAGCGACTTCTAAACCAACTACATATTCACCATAAATAGGATACGAATGTGTTGGATTTTCTCCTGAGACATACGGAATTACAGTACCATCGCCGAAATTCCAAGATCCTTGAAAAGCACCTGAACTTAAATCGATGAAATTGATGTCTTTTATTTCCTCTGGAATACAATCGTATTCTGGATTAACCGAGAACTGAGCTTTTACCAATGGAAAACCAGGAATGGTAATCAAAGTATCAACCGAACAACCCGATACTGTATCTCGAATAGAAACTGAATAGGTATTGGATGCTAAACCAGGCAATTGTTCACCTGTAATGTAAAGCTGATTATCCCAAACTACTTGATAGGAACTTGAATGACCTCCATCAATTTGAGCAAATCCGGGACGACCATAACAAAGTGAATCGCTTGTGCTGATTGAATATGTAATTGGATCACTTACAGTAATATCAACCGTATCGCGCAATCGAGAACATCCATCGGAAATCTCTAAGGTATATTGAGTTGAAACAAGTGGACTAACTACTTGTTGCTGTAATGGTTGCAAACCTTGATTCCATGTATAAGTGATGAGATTTCCGTTTCCTCCAAAAGCATTCGCCTGCATCGAAACATAATCACCATAACAGATCGAATCGGTACTAACGACTAAGGAATAGCCGATTGCTGGACCAACACTTACCATGACCGAGTCGATGCTGCGACAGTATCCTTGTCCTGTTTCGGCATATAGCCAATGATCGCCTTCGCCCGAAATGATTGGATTAAAACTACCCGGCAAGACCGAACCCGTTCCATAATATAACGCATCAAGCGGTAGAATGGTAACGGAATAGAGCGAATCGGTATAACATAAAACTCCAGCAGGTCCGTCGATGCTAGCTTCTTGATAGGAATCTATTTCAGCAATGAGCGTGTCTAAGCAACCTTGTGGACTTTCATAATAGATTTCATGTAAACCAGTTCCTGCATCGCTAGGTGAAAACATTCCAATGGAATCAGTAATTCCATCACCCGAAAAAGTACCACCTAAAGCATATTCGGGAACTGTAATTTGGAAAGCAGGAGCTTGTTCGCAGGTTAATGGAATATCGGGAAGAAATGCTTTTTGCACAATCATGTATGCAGTATCGGCACAGGTGTTTATGTCGAATGTTAAGAGATGAACGCCTGTTCCAGCAATGTTAGGATCGAAGAATGAGGAATCTTGATCAGCTCCAGGAATAACGCCATTTCCACTCCAATTGCCCGACCATGGACTTGTTTCCATACTGAAATGATCGAGTATAATACCTTGATCACCCGAGCAAAACACAATGGTATCGCGATATATTCTTGAATACACTACATAGATGGTAGTTGTATCGGTACAACCGTTTGGATGGGAGTAAATGAGATCGGTTGTGAAATTTTGATTAGTATTTGTACCCGGTTCAAAAATCCCAAGTAAAGAATCGACGATTCCGGTTCCACTCCAAGTTCCGCCAATGGGAGAAAAATCGGCTAGTAAAAAAGTGTCTTGGGAAGGACAGGCAGTTTGATCCCAACCAGCAAAAATTTCTTTCACATATACTTCTATGGTTTGTGAGCAACCATTGAGGTTATAGGTTATAGGAATAAGTCCAGCATCGGTTTCTCCCGGATCAAATAAACCAGTAAGTGAATCAATAATTCCTTCGCCTGTCCACCTTCCGCCAGGTGGATTTAATGCATACAATATAGAAGCTGCACTTTGACAAATCGTATCGGTTAATACAGGCAGATTAGAAATGTCATCCACATAAATTGTCAGGTCTTCGGAACAACCATTCACCGAATAGGTAACTGTGTAAACACCTGCAGCAACAGGATCGAAAACACCAGAAGGCGAAACAGATAGCCCCGACCAAGTTCCACCAATAGGACTAAAACCAATAATTTGAAACGGTGCCGAACCGGGACAAGCAGCTTGGGCAATACCTGCATTGATAGGTATGATAGTAATATTAGTCAAGGTTGTGCAACCGAAACTGGGTGTAATTGGTAAATAATATCCCGGTTGATTTAATCCTAAAACAGCAGAATCACCATTGAATGTACCTGCTAGCGAATCGGTAATTCCAGAGCCAATCCACCAACCACCTGTTGGACTTGCACTTAAATCGAATGGTGCATCCGACTGACAATGAGACGATGGTGCCGGAACAGTAGCTGGTTGAAAAACAGTAATGCTTGTAGAACCCGATGATGCTAGTGCTGGAGAAGTATCGTCAACGGTAAGTGTGTAGGTAATATCATTGAGCGGACAAACTGTTTGAGCAGGTCCGGCGTAGCTCATTCCGGTGTTCCAGGAATAGGTGTAATTTCCATCACCACCGGTAACTAACACATCGATGATGGTACAATCTCCAAAACAAATACTATCGTTTTGAGGAGTTAAGGTAACCACGATCGGGCAATCGAAAACGCTGAAATTATCGCTCGTTGTGAATGTCCAGAGGCTATCGCAAGCATCCCAATAATGAGTGGTAAATTCGATTTGATAATTTCCGCCTAGGTCAATTCCGGATGCAAAAGTGATTTGAACTTGCTGCGTGCTATCGTTTGTACAAGATATTGGCGAAGCAGAAAGAATAGGAACATTTAATGGTCCAATGAGTTCAAATGCAGCAGCATAGACCGAATCGCAGGCAATATTTTTACTTAGGTTGATGATGGCTGTACTACTCGAACATGCCGGAACGGGAATAATCGCAGCAATTAGAGGAGGAACGGGAGGAACAATTTGGGTTGTCCAATGAGCTTCCCAACCGGTACAAGCTACATTAGCATCGGAAACAAAATGTAAGGTGATACATCCCGAATTTATCGTGTGAACAGGAGGCGGAGTTGTTCCTGAATACGCTGGACCAATTTGAGGATCAAGAATCGAGCTTCCAGCATGAAACATGAGAGAATCGGAACCCAATTCAATGCATAAAAAATCAAATGCGAGATTTAAGGTTCCCGGTGCATCTAAACAAATGGTGAATGTTTCGTTTGCATTGTGAAAGTAATTCACTCCATCGCCTCCATCATCATATAAAATCCCTTTGCATTCGGTTACGAGCGTGTCGGACATGTTAAACTCCAACTGAGCACATACTGGATTGAATCCGCATACGAGCAGCAAAAAGAGAAATCCATATTTCCGAATAAAACTCATTGACGTTTAATCACAATTGGATCGGTAGTAACAGTTTGACTCCATTCTCCACTTTGATCGCGCAAACGTATGGAGAAAGTAACTGTTTCGTAATCTCCATTTCCGAGTATAAATAAGGTGGGAAGCTTAATTTTTATTTGCCCGTGAATGAATAACTCAATAGCATCGGGAGTCAAAGGTTGGATGGAATATAAATCGGGTTGAGCCAATCGGGAATCTTTCACTTCTAAGTCTTTTGCATCCGGATCAGAACTTCCCACATCGCCATTTACATCTTCATATTGAATGGTAACAAATGCAGAATCTTGGAATTGTAGAATTGAATCGGGTGTGATAGAAATGATTCCAATTGCAGGAGGTGCTGGTGCAGGCACACGTTCCTTTTCGGTACAGGATGACCACAAAACAACAAGGAAGAATAGGAAGAGCATATTTCTCATCATTCACCTAATTGAAAAGAGTAAAAATGTTTGATGTATTCGGCACTTCCAGTAGAAGGTAATTCGGAAGGTGAGGCCGTTGCATCTTGAATGTAGGCTCGTATAAACCACGGTTGAACCGGTGTTAGACCAGATAACGGAAGTGTGAATTTAAATCGGAAGCTTACTTGATTTCCTGAATATCCTGTTTCCATCACTTCGTTTACTAACTGAAGATTTTGCTCCGAAACAGCTGAAAAATCGTTCATAGAAGCACCCACTTTTGCTTTCAAATAAGACAATTGATCAATGGTAGTTTGATCATCCTCAATAGCTAACCAAATATCAATCGAAGAAGTTCCAATTGGAATTTGAATGGAACCACTTGTTGCATTTCGTGGAAAAGCTTGCGTGCTGCCCGTTTCGGAAATAAATATCCCTAATAACTGAGGAGGAAGATTAAAGTTTGCAGCTGAATTCCCGAAAATGTCCTTTGCTCCATTTTGTATCCAATTTTTGACATTCTCGATGTACTGAGCTTGCTTCGAATTCCAGTCGGATGAAGGTTCCAGAACTAAAGGCATAATGCCTGATTGACCATCAATATCGATGATTAATCTTTGGTACAAAACACTATTTAGATAATCGCCTGGAACCACACGATAGGTATAGGTTCCTGCCGGATCGTTTTTGATAATTGGGCGAAGAACTAAGGTGTTGTAAGTGCTTTCGGGAGTTCGAAAATCGGGTTCAAAAGTTCCATCATGACAACCCGAGTTAGCACATGTAGGTTCAAATATGTTCTGGTGAATTCCGGCTAGCGAATTAGGGTCTGGAACGGTATGATGCGTTCCAGAAGTATCGTTCGGATTTTGAATTAAGTCATAGGGATTTTCTTCTTGTTCCTTTTTACAGGAGAAGAATCCGATGCAGAGAAATAGAATCAGCGCCTTTCTCATATCCGTTCAAATAATGATCGAGCGCCCGATTGAAGAAATCCAGCATTCATCACTTCATCTTTCACCCCAAGAATTTCGGCTATTGTTGGAACATTATCAGAAGTAAATCCAATCGAGTTATTCTCTGAACCTAAAACCAAATTCGAAGGAACCGATGGTCCAGCCATGAGCGTAAACACACGTGAAGAATTAAAATCGCTGTGGTCATATGCGTACCAATCGTTCACATCCTTGATTGGATTATGTTGCAGATTTCTACCACATTCAGGAGAAGCAATAATAACTGTGTCGTTTGCCATTCCCGGAATTTGCGTTTGAATGTAATTCCACAAATGTCCAACGGCATGATCAGCGCGGTGTAAAGCTCTTAGATAGCCGGTGAAGTCGCTATGGCAACCATCTACATCACTTAGGTTGACAACCGTAATTGCCGGTTGAAATTCGCGCATCACTTCGCAGGCAAATCCTATGTTTAACGAATCGCTGTTATCCGTAACTGGCGGAAATGCAATCAATCCTTGTGTGACACGCTCGTATGTATCGCGCATGAACTGTTTGATGCGTTGCTTTTCTTCCTCGGTATTTCCTAAGGAATCGCCCCCCTGCCCTACACTACTAAAGCTTTGATCGAGAAAGTACTTCATTTGGTACATGGGATCGAGCTCGTTTTCGGGATGATACACTTTAGCATTTGACAAATGCTCAAACCCTAGATTTCCAAAGGTTACCGACGGTGCAAAGAAGTTTGCTCCATACTTAGATCCATAATCGGGATGATTGCTGTAATTAAGCAATGGAATAGAATTCCCAATACCATTTCCCACAAACCAAGCATCGGTTGCTTTATATCCTCCATGACGACGTAAATACTCGAAAATGGTAGGATTTACGGGCTTTTGCTTCAATCCTTGAGTGGTGACTGTACTTCCTTGAAGGAGGTTGTTTAGGCCACCATAATGTCCGTTCGATTGGCTGCTAACTTCTTTGAAAAGTAATCCTTGCGTTTGAAGCGTTTGATTGAGAATTCGAGGAATGGGAGTACCGCCTTCTGCCCCGCCACCTTGATCAGTTCCATACACAATCTTATTCTGTGGAGCATCGCCATTAAGCATGTTGTACATGATGTTTCCTTCCCAAGGTAATCCTTGAGAATCATCCAAATAGCGTTGCAAAACTGATTCTTGTTGACGAACACCGCCAGCAAAAAGCACATACACTACATGTCCAGCAAGTGGTTGTCCAGAAGAAGCAAACAAACGCCCTGATGGAAGAATGTAAGGAGCAGCAAATGCTCCAGCGGTTGTGAGTCCGGCAGCCCGGATAAATCGACGACGGTTCATGGGCAGCTAGTAATACAAATATTCGTTAGAAAGTGCGAAGGAGAAATAGATCATTTCGGCACTCAATTGAGGATGGGCATTGATAAAGTTGCTAAACCAAGTGAGTTCTGCTTGAGAAGGCTCGCGTACAAAAAAACGTTCGTAGGTTTCTGCCACAAACGCTTCGGGATTTGCCCGCATGGTTGAATCGGATGGAAGTTGAACAGCAGGATCGTTCATGAAGTTGGAAATGAGTACTTCTCTTCCAAGTTCTTTATCACCAATTGATTCGAGGCAGTCGATGATCTCGACTAGTTTGTTACCCGATAAAGCTTGTTGAAACAAATTCGTGTAAAGAATAGACACGAATTGCTCCTGTGATTTGAGTTTGTTTTTAGCGCTAATAGAAGGATAAAGCACTACTTGATTCAATTCATATTGATCGGGTTCAATTTCTTTTTTGCAGGATGAAAGTCCGAACTGCAAAATCGAAATCAGCAATACGAGAGAAAGCGAACGGGGCTTGAAATCAGAAATTGGCATATTCCGCGCTTTTTAGTAAACGTTTTTGTAGAGCTTTGAAATCGCCGTCTTGACCAAATAAGAGCATTTCATCATAGATTTCGGCTGATACAGGATTACGAGCAAGGATGGTTTGATATGACCAAATGATGATTCCTTGTCGGCATTCTTGACTTTGAGTGAGGATAGTTACGTACTCATCTTTATTTTGAGCGGTAGCATTGAATAGCACGCCCGGTTGATTGTCTTCTACCATGCTGTAGGCGATTTGAAATTCAGCATTACTAGGAAAACGATAAAACAAATCGTTGAAACAGGCATTTACGAAATTGAAGGAGTTCATGTTAATGATGTCGTAAATAGCGTTGTTAATCATGGCAGCAAACTGTTGCTGAATGGTGATTTCGCCTTGCATATATCGTCGAGCTGAAAGCAGTACATCTTTCATTCGATTATATCGCATCATATCTTCTTCGTAACCAGGAACATTTCCGCTTAATGAATCGGAGATGGCGTTGCTTCGATAAATGCCCGCTTGTTGAATGAGTTGTGCTTCGGAAACACCATCCATAAAACGAATTTTCCCTAAATCATAGATTCGTTTGTGATAGGCTAATGTGTAGGAAGTATCTCCATCACGGAAAGTTGTGTCGGACATCAATTTATCAATCAAAGCTTCGCGAGCTTCCATGTTCGAATTTCCCGATTGAATGGCGGCGGTATTTGCTTCCATTTCGGCATCGGTAGGTTCCCGACCAATTAAATCGATAAATGCACGATTAACAAAATTCCGGACTTTTACAGCTGGAACTGCCGAAAAAGCTGGAGGATCATTATCGGTATACAAATCAGAACTTGCTTTCTTGCAAGAAGCAGAAAGTAGCAGGATGAGTAAAAAGAAAAAGATGGATTGTTTTGCTTGCACTTAATTCCAGATGTTTCAGTGGAAGATTGGTACAAGTTAGTTGTGAATTGCACTTCCTCCAAATTCGATTTGAAATCAACTCAAAAAGTTTGTGTAAGAAATCAGTGCTCCACTAAATTAATCCGTTAATTGTTAAAACTCTCAATTGCCAGTATTCTGTGGGACTTTATTGAAATCTGATGATTTTAAATAAAAAAATAAATGCTTCTCCTAATTAAAATAAGAGAAGCATTTTGTTCTGAAATGACAAAAAAAGTCAGAATTTACTCGTGTTCTATTTTAAAATAAAAGCCAGAAGCCATGAATGCAGGCAAAATGGAAGCTAATTTATTATCCAAACGAGCAATTCCTTTCAAAGGAATGAAGGGAAGATAAGTTTCGATTATTGGAGCGAAAACATAGGCTTTCTTTACTTCAGTAATTTTCAAACCGTACTGTTTCAATTCTCTACGCATGCGCCCAACCGTGAAAAAATTCACGTGAGGCGTTTCGTAGTTTTGAGAATAGGGTTCTTTTTTACCCAGTATCCGTTTAACTTTAAGGATGAAATTATTCAACCCGATTTTCCGCATGAAATACAAAGGTTGCATCGCAATTTCAAACGGTCCGAAACCATTGGGAACAGTGATGAGTAGCTTCATATTCTTATCGGAGTTCTTCCCTAAATAATCTAGAATCTCGGGATACGGTCCAATATGCTCTAAAACTTCAGTTAGAATAATGTATTCTTTTCCAGCTAAAGGGCTATCCTGAAGGTATTCAAACTTGAAATGAACATTTGGAAGCTTATTGGCTTCAATAGCAATATCCAGTGTTGGTTGATGAATATCGATGCCAAGAATATCGGAATTTTCGATTGTGCCTAGTGGAATGGTGACATTACCTGTTCCGGCACCAACATCAAGAACTTGAACTTTTGAACTGGGTTTTCTGCCCTGATCAATTGTATCGTAAATCCACTCGAGTCGACTTAAGTGACAAGGATATTCGGTGTATTGGGTGTACTGGATTGCTTCCTGTTTCATCAGATATTGATTCCTACTTTTTTGAGGTTACGTTTGATGGTATTCTTCAACGTTTCTTTCACGTCGGTTTTTACTTTTTTGATGATGCCTTCTTCGGGACGAGCTTTGAAAACGGTGTCGTGGAAACGAGCTGCGTCTTCGCGTAAATCGGTATAGAAATATGAATAAAACGATTTACGCGTTTCGCCTTCAGGGACGTTGATTTTACTGTAACCGTGATAGGAGATTTCGTTTGTTTCGAAAATCACACAACGGTTTAAAATTGGTAATACTTTTTGCTCCAATTTGGATACGTCTTTATTCCAAAGTTCTACATGTCCGCCATAGCTTTCTTGCCAGTTTTTATTCAGGAAGATGAGTAGATTACAGCGACGATGAATATTACGAGCAGTATGAATATTGAAATCGATATGTACATCGAGGTATGAATCTTTTCCACCTTGATGAACACCCATTCCTAGAGCATCTTCAACTGAATATAAATTATCGATACCGGTAATGGTGCTGAGTGTTTTGTAAAATTCCGGTTTGTTTAATTCGGCACGAAGTTGATTAAAGGCAGGATGAAAATTTTCAAAGCCCGAACCTTCAGATTTATGTTCATTTAAACCATGATAATTCCTTGACATTAAATCAAATCCAGGGAAATTCTCATAAAGGGTGTTGGCAAATTCGGGATCAAGGAAATTGTCAATAACCAGATGTCGAAATGGTTTTCCGGCATCAAACTGATTGCGCAAAGCCTGCAAATTACTAGGCTCAAAAAATGCGGAAGGGATGATGGATGACATATTAGTTAGCGTTAGTTGGCAAATATAGGGTTTGAATGCAGACGATTTACGATGATTTTAAGGAGAAATATTCCCAAAAGAAAACTCCCGTTAACCTTTCGATTAACGGGAGTTTTGTAAAGTATTGTAACGAGCTTAGAAATGGAAATTGATACGTAAAGCACCAGTACTTGTACCAGTTAAATTACGATCGGTATCCAAAGAGAAACGTCCGCTTTTATTGCTTTCAATAGTTTGAGTACCTACACTAGGATCAATACTTTGGAAATTAACTGACTCAATTGATTGAGATCCTCCTGAAGAATTTGCGAAAGAGATGCCCCATCCAAATTCACCTGCGAGAGAGATTTTCGGGAAAATGAAGTATTCAACACCGCCAAAACCACGAAGGGTAAATGCTAACATGCTACCGTCTTTTTCCTCTGTAACACGAGCAGTATTACCATAAGTATCATTAACAAAATTTTGAGGATAAGAACTTTGACCGTACCAACTAGTAGATATAGCTGTAACTGAAGTTGAATCGTTCAACGCATTACCATACGTGTATTCGCGGCTCGAATTAGTGTATGTTAACATTAAATCAGCACCATAATAGCCTTGTAAACGAGTAGAACCACGACGCCATTCAATACCTCCACCTAATCCAACATTCGTACTTTTTTCTTTGTAAGTATCTTCCACTAAAGCTGGTAAGGCCGGATAAACAGGAGCGGTAGCACCATGTTGGGCGATATTTTCACTCCAATGTTGAGAACCCATACCAATACGAAGAATACCGCGATAAGCCATTTTTTCGGATACGAAGTACTTACCAATTATTGTTTGTGTAGCATTTAAGAAATTCTGAGTTGGAGCACTATTTCCCGCAGAGCTTAAGAAATTACCTGCATAATTAAGAAATGGTGTTGCATCTACTCCAACAGACCAATCACCTGGCTCTGGTAAATATGCCTCACCTTTTTTTGAAACTAACTGAGCATTTGCAGTTCCTATTCCAAGATTTAGAGCTGCGAAGAGTAAGCTTTTTTTCATGTTAAATCGATTTTGGTTTAACACAAATTTTAGCCGATTAATGTTCTGTTAATCGGCTACAACTCTTAGATTATAAACAGGAGAATGTGAGAAAACTAATGATCAAATGATATTGATCTGACGCGAGAATCCTTGCTCCAACGTGATAAATGTTTCCGTACGTTGAATTCCTACAATTGGTTGAATTTTCTCATTTAACACTTCACGTAAATGGCTTGTATCGCGACAAAGAACCTTAGCAAAAATGCTGTAAACACCTGTTGTATAATGAAGTTCCACGATTTCAGGAATATCCATCATTTGCTGACGGGCATCATTGTAGGCTGAACCTTTATCCAAGAAGATTCCAATAAAAGCACAAATATCGAAGCCAATAACAGAAGGATTGATGATTAATTGTGAGCCTAAAACAACCCCAAGTTCACTCAATTTCTTCATCCGAACGTGAATGGTTCCTGCTGAGACATCCAATTGCTTGGCAATTTCGGTGTATGGAACTACGGCATCATTCATCAAAATGGTTAGAATTTTCCTGTCCAAATTGTCTATATCTGCACCTTTACTCATCTTCTGTTAGTATGAATTAATTTGGGTAATGCCTCCTTATAAAAGCGGGCAAATATAAATAAATATTGAATTATGTTTAACGAAACGCTCGCTTTCTTAACTTTTTGATAATTCACCAGCGCGTTTTTCCGCTGCAAATATTGCTTCCTGTAAAGATTGCCCTAATGCTCTATCATCGAACACTTTAAAGGCAGCTTCGGTCGTCCCGCCTTTTGAAGCAACAGCTTTTATCAAATTATCTAAGCTTTCGTCAGCTTGATTAATCAAATGAAATGCTCCTAACATCGTTTGTTTTACCAACATGGCCGAAATGCTATCCTCTAATCCCATCGCTTTCCCGGCTTCAATCATGTGCTTGACCAAATAAAAGAAATAGGCTGGACCACTATCACTCAAGGCTGTAACAGCATCCATTTGCGATTCTTGATCTAGAAAAACAGTCCGACCAGTGGTGGATAAAACTTGTTCTGCTTTACGAATGTGAGCTGATGAAACGGATGGATGTGCAATCATTGCTGTTACACCCATCCCTAATCCGGCTGGTGAATTAGGCATTGCTCGTATTAATGTGACATGTTGTAATTGCTCTTCCAAAAAGGAAAGTGTTACTCCTGCCATAATCGAAATCACGCTAATTTCTGGCTTTAATTGATGTTTTAAAACCGCTGCTAGTGATGGAAAATCCTGAGGTTTTACGGCTAATAATAAGAGATCACTTTTGCTAATTTCAGGATTGTTGGGTGTGACAACTCGCCCCAAATTCATTTTCACTAATTCTTCAACTCTCGTTTCATTCTTCTCAACCAAGAGCAATTCGTCCGCACTAACAACTGCATATTTCAAAAATGCACGGGCATATATCAAACCCATGTTTCCACAACCAACTAACGTAATCTTCATAGGATTGTACTCGAGATTTTAATTAATCAGCTAAACAAATTACTGATGGACAACTTTGGCTGTAATGACTTCAGCACCCGCTTGCTCAAATAGAATAAAATATACGCCAGCTGGTAGGTTTGTTAATGTGATTGAAAAGATTGAATTAGCATCTGAAATACCACTTAAAACAACTTGACCACATAGATTTATCAATTTCCAATTGGATTCGGGTTTGAGTCCTTCGATAAAGAGTAAATCACCTGCTGGTTGAGGATACATCTTCCAATTCGAATTAACCGATTCTATTCCCAAAGAACTGAAAGTATATACGTTGGACGTGTTTTCACATCCCGAAACATTCGATACCAATACGGTATAATCACCATTAGCAGTTGGAGTATAATTAGCTGAGGTCGCCCCAGAAATTGACGTTCCATCTAAAAACCATTGATAACTCGAAAATCCAGAACCTGCATTCAAATGATTACTCACCCAATTAATATTCGGGTTTGGTAAAGCCACAGCAGTTACATTGGTCGACAATTGAACATCGCATCCATCAGAAGTTTGAGCCGTTACACTCACATTCCCTGAATTGGTTGCTACAAATTGATCGGCATTAACTGAATTATTCCATACTGGATTTGAATAATCACCACTCAAACTCAATGTGGTCGATTCACCTGAGCAAAAAGTAGTAGTTCCAGTGATGAGAAAACTAATTGACGAAAAGGTAACTTGTATGGTATCACCACCGCGACAACCTTCTGCATCAGCCGCTTGAAGCACATATGTACCGCCAGTGGTAACAGAAATAGAATTACCAGTTCCAATTGAATTTGTGCCTTGATACCAAGTATAATTATCACCTGAACTTGCCGTTAAAGTTTGAGTTGTTTGCGGACAAAATGGAATGGTAGATTCGGTTTCAATAGTAACAGGAAGATTGCAATAGCTTAATTCATAAGCACCAATATCTGCGCGTGGTCCAAAAATGCGATCTGCTAAATCCAAATCTTTATCAGCTGGAGCCACAACTAGATTATTTACACCTTTATCAATCACGGGCGAAGTTGCTGAAACGTGATAGTCGAAACCGTCTAACTCGAACGGAGCAAGCGTAGTTAATCCTGCTTGAATAAAAGAGGGGTTACCAGAAATTATAGCTGTTCCACTTGAAAAACCTCCTTGAATTAAACAATCGTGAGGATCGGCATTCGGATACATAGCAGCTGCACCCCCATTATCCCAAAAAATGGAATTAGCAATTTCGGTATTAGAATTTACTGCTAGTGGATAAGCCTGTCCTGAATTTTGTGTTTGTCGATTATTTGCAAACGTACAATTGACAATACCATGCATTTGTGAGTTCGAAATGGGCGGCATGTACATGATCGAATATTGTGGGGCATAATTTCCTACCACTAGTGAATTACTCAAATACATGGAATTATCATACAAGTGATAAATGATACCACTATTATTTTGTGCTGAATTCCCATCAAAAATGCATCGATCGATATAACTCACACCGCCCGACAAATACATGGCTCCACCATTGTCACCAGCTTGGTTTGATGTAAATCTACAATCGGTTATGCGAGCAGTTCCGCTACGAATTTGTAATGCACCTCCTGTTCCATCGGTAAAATTCGAAAGGAAAACACAATTTGTTAAAGTGAGCGTACCTCCGTTATGAGTAAGTGCCCCAGCTGCATCTAATGCGAAGTTGTTGATAAACGTACAATTGGAAATAGTCGGAGAACTTGAACTCAAATAAACTCCTCCCGCTAATGAACTGGCATGTCCATCACTAATTCGAAAGCCATCTAAACGTGTTTGACTTCCCACATTGTCACCATAAACAATGTGATTACTATTATCGGTAGTAGAAGAACCACTACCAATATTTCCACTGAGAATACTGATATTATTGACAAAATCTCGTTCGGTCAACAGGGTTTCAGAACCATTAAATCCACCATAAATAGCGACACCATTAACCAAGTTAAAATAGATAGTCGCCGAAGTTGTACTTGTTGGTTTATATGTTCCAGCTGCAACCCAAATTTCATCCCCAAACGTAGAACTTCCTATGGCAGATTGTAAATCGGTGTAGGCATCTGTCCAAGATAATCCAGTATTGGCGCCTGATGCATTGGCATGAACATACCAGCGAGCTGAAAAGCAGTTGAAGCCTATAAATAGGATAAGAAAAGTAAAAATGTATTTCATGGGTATTAGGTTTCTTAAGCGAAAATACCTAAAAACCCAATGAATCTATGATTCAGCTTTCAGTTGTTTGTCGAACCAGAATGTTCCTAAGGGAATGAACGAGACCAGAAAAGCAAGCAGCGCTTTGGAAAATTTCCAGCTTCGATCAGCCCAAACGTGAATTAATGTAAAACCATAAAGCACGAATAGTAATCCATGAATCCAGCCAGCAATCTTAACAGGCATAGGCATGTGTGCCACGTATTTTAATGGCATGGCAATAAAAAGTAGAAATAAAAATGACCAACCTTCGGCCAAAGCCACCCAGCGAAAACGGTTCAACGAATTATTTAGTTGCATGTTGCAAACCTCGAATTATACTGGTTAAATAATGTCATTCGTTTGTCAGATTTAAATTCAATTTTTAATTAATTCCGATAATTCAAGTTCCAAACTAATTTCTCGTATTAATTTAGCTCGATATCGATACGGCAAATCTTCTAATTTCAGTGCACCTGTAGTCAAATCGGTCATCGTTCGCTCATTTAAAAAATACGCAGCCGTAAATTCCCCATATCGATCTGCAATCACTTGCCATACTTTTCGATATCCCGAATCAACCAATGCAGCAATTCGAACGCGCTCATTGGCTAATTCTTCACGCTGAGCAGGCGATAAATGACTTCCCGGATTTCGCTTCAACAAATTTCGATCAGTAGCTTCTTGCTGCGCTATGTCAATTATTTGCTTCAATTGCCTTTTAAAATCGAGCGTTTTTACTCGTGGATTCAAACCTTTCTGATTCATCCAATCTTCTACCAACTCGGGTTTAAACACAACATCCATAGCCAACTCCTTTGGAATTACCTGATAACCGGGTTTGTTTAACTCTTGCGCAATTTTATCTCGCAAACCCAAAACAGCATTGTACACATGCAACTGAAATGGTGGCAGTTTTTTCGAATCTTCTTTATTCGCAAAATGTCCATCCGGCTTCTCTTCTACCCGATAATCATCCCAAGCAGCATTTTCCTCTTTTAACCAATCCATCACGTCTTTCTGCATCGCCTGCATCTGCAATTCTTCCTTCAACGAAATCAAATGTGCCACATCACTTGCAGCATATTTTAATTGTGTTTCACTTAACGGACTCCTCGTCCAATTCGATTTCTGCTGCGATTTATCTAATTGAATTCCAAGTATATCATTCAATAAATTCGAAAGTGAAAAAGCCGAATAATTGAGGATTCGAGCACTTCGCTCCGTGTCAAACATGTTTTTCGGAAAGCATCCCATTTTATGCAACAACTGCAAATCTTCTCCGGGCGAATGCAAAACTTTTACGATCGTTTCATCTTCTAAAATATCGAACACCGGCCCAAAATCAAGTCCCACAAATGGATCAAACAAATAACTAATCCCCTTCCCGTGAATTTGAATCAAACACAAGGTAAAACCATACGCATACCGGTCACGATCAAATTCTAAATCAATTGCAATCTCCTTACACGACCGCAAAACAACTGCTGCTTGCAGCATCGAAGCCTGATTCTGTATGTACTGATAAGATGAAAACTGCTCCACAAATTCAATTTATTTCGCAATATACCCGTAATTCATTTCCATCTCGAATTCGACTGATTCAAGTTCATTTTTTGGGTGGTGCCCAGGCTATCGCTATCAGGCAGTTAATACATTCAAGCTGTTCAAGTACAAATTTTCAACAAGCCGGTTCATAAAATTATCTTCCCTGCCTGCACGCTCTATCCTTACCACTTCTTGCTTCATTTCCATCATTCAGGCATCACTCAAGCACTTTCTAATCTCAGCTCTTTAGATTATGCTCCAAAAAACTGCTATCCTGCTTACCTTTGCCGCCCGCTTATGGCAGATATTATCCAGCTTCTTCCCGAACACGTTGCTAACCAGATTGCTGCTGGTGAAGTAATTCAACGTCCCGCAAGTGCGGTTAAGGAACTCATGGAAAATGCCGTCGATGCTGGCGCCAAATCCATTCAACTCATCATCAAAGATGGCGGTCGTACGCTCGTACAAGTCATCGACAACGGTTGCGGCATGTCCGAACCCGATGCTCGTATGGCTTTTGCGCGACATGCTACTTCTAAAATTCGTCAAGCCGACGACCTTTGGGCCATTCGCACCATGGGTTTTCGTGGTGAAGCAATGGCATCCATCGCAGCTGTTGCTCAAGTAGAAATGCGTACGCGTCTCACCGGCCAAGAACTCGGCACCTTACTCGAAATAGAAGGCTCCGAAGTAAAACGACAAGAAGCAGTTGCCTGTCCAAACGGCACATCCATCGCCATAAAAAACCTGTTCTTTAACGTTCCCGCTCGTCGAAATTTCCTCAAAAGTAACCCAGTCGAAACCAAACACATTTTCGACGAATTCCAACGTGTTGCTCTTGCCTTTCCCGATATCGCTTTTTCGCTCAACAACAACGGTCAAGAAGTGTATCGACTCATGCCCGGTACGTTTAAACAACGTATAGTCGGACTCATGGGACAATCCTGGAACGAACGTCTTATCGCAGTTAAAGAAGAAACCTCAGTTGTTACCATTACTGGTTTCGTTGGTAAGCCCGATGCATCTCGCAAAACGCGTGGAGAGCAGTTCTTTTTCATCAACAACCGTTTTATAAAAAGTACTTACCTCAATCACGCGGTTCAAGGTGCTTTTCAAGGTTTAATTGCTGCTGATTCATTTCCAGTTTATTTTCTGCGTTTCGATGTCGATCCCAAAACTATCGACATCAACATTCATCCGACCAAAACCGAAATTAAATTCGAAGACGAACGTTCGGTTTATGCCATTCTACGTTCGGCTGTTCGCAAGGCAATTGGAGCATTCTCGCTTTCTCCAACGCTCGATTTTGAGATGGAACAAGCGTTCGAAATTCCACTTCCCAATAAACGCGAAATCAAAGCTCCGGAGATTCAGGTAAATCCCGATTACAATCCGTTTAGCAATCCGCGTCCTGCGCCAGTCGAAAAGCAAGATCAGTTGCGAAAATTGAGTCAGGCACGTTGGGAAGATTTAGCTGGACCGCCCACCGAACTCACCTTTCCACCCAAAAAGGAACTGAGCAAACCTGCCGAAACTCCCGAGAAAACTCAACCTTGGCAGCTTCACGGAAAATACATTTGTACGCAGGTTCGTAGTGGACTCATGTTAATCGAACAAACTGGTGCATTCGAACGCATTCATTTTGAACGTTTACTTAAGCAAAAAGCCGAATCGGGCCACCATGGCGTATCGCAGCAATTGCTTTTTCCGGTGGTGAAAGAATTTTCATCTCCCGATTTTGAACTCATCCGTGCACTCGAACCCGAACTTCGAGCATTGGGTTTTGATTTTGAGAACTTTGGCAAAACTGCCATCGCTGTGAACGGCGTTCCGCCCGAAGTTCAAGAATTGGATATCAAAAACCTGTTCGATTCTCTTTTAGAGCAATTCAAACGTAGTCAACAAGATTTACAACTCAACCGCGCCGAACAATTAGCTAAAACTCTTGCGGCAAACGCGGCTCGTTCTGCTTCAGGCAGCTTAAGTCCTGAAAAAATGTTGGTGCTAATCGATCAATTATTTGCTTGTGAATCACCCGCTTACACACCATCGGGACGATCCATCATTTCCATTATTCCGCTTGAAGAACTCGATGCACGATTTGGTCGTTGATTTCCGAATTCTTTCCTTATTCCCAAATGCGCATTTCCCTACTTTTGCCAAATGAATTCAGGATCTCCTTATTCGATTACTCCCGTTGTACGTACGTTAATAATTATTTGTGTAGCACTTTGGCTTTTGTCCATTGGAGCTGGTGAATCGGGAATTGATTTAAGTCGCTACCTCGGACTGTTTAATTTCGACTCACCCTTTTTTCAGCCTTGGCAGCTTGTTACGCACCTATTCATGCACGATACCAAAGAACCATTCCACTTGTTCTTTAACATGCTTGGATTGTGGATGTTTGGTTCAAGTCTCGAACGTTTCTGGGGTTCGAAACGCTTTTTAATATATTTCCTTATTACTGGAATTGGTGCAGGAACCGTTCAAACAACTGTAACTAATTTTCAATTTCGTCCCATGTTAGAAGCAGCAAATGCTTATAACATGCATCCGAATTACATCAGTTTCGATCGTTTTACTACGAATTATCTTCCCGGTTCATACGATAACGAGCAACTGAACGAATTCATGAAGGCTTGGTATTATGATTTAAAAAATCCAGGTTATGTAGTAGAATCCAAAAAGCTGGTTGCCGAAGTTGTTGAATTTCGCCAGAACACGGTCAATGTAGGAGCTTCAGGTTCTTTGTATGGTTTGCTACTTGCCTTTGGAATGATCTTCCCTAATGTGATGATCATGATGCTCATTCCTCCTATTCCAATGAAAGCCAAGTATTTCGTTATGGTTTTCGGAGCTATTGAATTATTCTCGGGCTTACGTAACAACATCGAAGATAACGTAGCGCATTTTGCTCACCTTGGAGGAATGTTGTTTGGAATCATACTTATTTTACTCTGGAAAAAACAAGACCGCAAGCGTAACGTTTTCATGCCATGAGTCAGGCACGTATTCTTTGGTCAACTTCGGGCGCTGGTGTTCGGTTGATCATTATTAATGTAATTGCTTTTGTTTTAGTATTCGTCCCCATTTCGATTTTACATTTACTTAATCGAGATGCTGATGGCGTACTAATTTTAAGTATTCTCGAACTATCCGGAGATCCGCTAAAGCTGCTCTTCAAACCTTGGACGATTATCACTCACCTCTTTGTTCATCGAGGATTGATGCATATTCTATTCAATATGCTCACCCTGTTTTTTACCTATCAATTGTTCAACAGGTATTTCGATGACCGAAGATTTATCAATGTCTATTTTGTAAGTGGTTTTGCTGGAGCATTCGTATTCCTGCTTTCGGTAAATCTATTTCCACTTTTCAATGTTTTACCGATTAACTATACGGCTGTTGGAGCTTCGGCAGCTGTAATGGGCGTTTTGATTGCCATTTGCACCTATCGCCCCGATGATGAAGTGTTCTTGTTTGGTGCATTCAAGATGAAACTTCGTTGGCTAGCTTTATTATTTGTCTTACTCGATTTAATTTCCATCAGTAACGGTAACGAAGGCGGACATCTAGCACATCTTGGTGGCGCTCTTTTCGGATTTATTTGGGCGATGAATTTGAAAAAAGGAAGAGATTTAGCCTCCTTTTTTGGCAAAATACAGGATTTACTTTCTTTTCAAAAAAGCAGGAAATCCAATCTGAAAGTTGCGCACAAGCGTCCAATGAAAGATGAAGATTGGAACCTCAACTCTAAAATTCGCCAGAAACGTATTGATGAAATTTTAGACAAGATTTCTCGTTCGGGGTACGACAGTCTGAGCAAAGAAGAAAAAGCCCTACTTTTCGAACTCAGCAAGGACAAGTAACTTGAATATCTACGCTAAAAAATATCGGTGGAAATTATGGCTGGCAGGAATGGCTGTCATCATTATTTCTGTATCACTTTGGTACACCAATGTGCTTGTCAAAAAAGTATCTACCGAAGAACGCAAAAAGGTAGAACTCTGGGCTGATGCCGTCCGCAACCGCGCCGAACTGGTAAAATACACCGAGAGTTTATTCGACCGACTTAAAACCGAAGAACGCAAACGTGCCGAAATTTGGGCCGAAGCCACCCAAAACCTAAGTATCACCGAAGACGATGATGCACGTTCGTTCTACCTAAAAGTGGTCAGCGAAAACAATACGATTCCAGCTATAATAGTAGACCAACAAAACCGGGTCAACTACATCACTAATGCCGATACAACCGGATTTGGAAAAGCAGAATTCTTCACCGGAAAAGTAAAAGCAGCATTTTCAGCACATCGTCCGATTGTAATTGACGATGGTTTTTCCAATACATTTTTCATTTACTACCAGGATTCACGCGTATTCAGTGAGTTAAGAGAAGTACTCGATAACATCATCAAATCTTTTATATCTGAGGTAGTTGTCAACTCAGCGAGTGTTCCAGTAATTGTGGTTGATAAGAAAAAAACACGCGTTATAGCTTCGGGTAACCTCGATTCGACCATCATCGCAGACACCACAGCTATGCTAAAGCTAACCACTAGCATGGCTTCAGAAAATACTCCGCTCGAAATTGAACTTCCTGATTACGGAAAATGCAGCATATACTACCAAGGCTCATTTTTGTTAACGCAGTTGAAGTATTACCCGGTGATTCAGTTCACGGTAATTGCCCTATTCATGATTCTCGCTTATTTCCTGTTCAATTTCTCCCGAAGAGCAGAGCAGAATCAGGTTTGGGTGGGAATGTCGAAGGAAACAGCGCATCAGTTAGGTACACCCCTTTCGAGTTTGATTGCCTGGATCGAAATCCTTCGCATGAAAGGCATCGACGAGGAAACGCTTGGAGAGATGGGGAAAGACATCAAGCGCCTCGAAATCATTACCGAACGATTCTCCAAAATTGGTTCTAAGCCAGAACTTAAAACACAGGATCTACAGCAAGTTCTTGAAGAAAGTATCAGTTATATGCGTCCAAGAACTTCACGTAAAATCAACATCGATTTGGTGAATTTATTACCTGAAGATGAGCGCATGAACGTTAAACTCAATGTTCCGCTTTTCGATTGGGTGATCGAAAACCTCTTTCGCAACGCTATTGATGCCATCGAAACAAGTGGTTCTTTAGAAGTTCAATTTGGCGACAAAGGGAAATACGCTTACATCGACGTAATCGACACTGGAAAAGGTATTCCTAAATCAAAACTTAAAACAGTTTTCCAACCGGGTTATACCAGTAAGAAACGTGGTTGGGGATTAGGTTTATCCTTAGCAAAACGTATCATCGAAGATTATCATAAGGGCAAAATTTTCGTACGCCGTTCGGAAGTAGGAAAAGGAACAACATTCCGCATTTTACTTCCAAAAGCTTAAGTATTTTCTTCCAATCAGTTTTACGTGCTCTACATCCACATCCCATTTTGCAAACAGGCTTGCACGTATTGCGATTTCCATTTCACTACTTCTACACATTACAAATCACACATGGTAGAGGCATTAATACAAGAAATGGAATTCCGGAAAAGTGAATTTATTCTTCCACTCAAAAGTGTGTATTTCGGTGGCGGAACTCCTTCTCAACTTTCGAATTCGGAACTGAGTCGATTGATGGATTATATTCACTCAAATCTAGGAATAGCAACCAATGCAGAAGTAACATTAGAAGCTAATCCGGATGATTTAAGTCGCGAAAAACTACTTCAACTTAAAGATCAGGGAATAAACCGATTGAGCATTGGAGTTCAGTCGTTTTTTGAGGAAGATCTTCGTTTTATGAATCGCGCTCATTCTGCAAACGAAGCACTCAATTGTATAGCATTAGCAACAGAAATTGGATTTAAAGAATTTTCCATCGATTTAATTTATGGAACACCGGGATTAAGCGATGAACGTTGGATTTCCAATTTACGACAAGCGGCTAGCTTACCCGTTAATCATTTATCATGTTATGCACTAACTGTTGAGCCTAACACGCCTTTAGCTAAAGGAATTCGAAAAGGTAATTACCCTAATCCAGATGAAGAACAAGCGGCGCGACAATTTGAGATTCTACAATCGTTAGCTCCCGAATTAGGATTCTTGCATTACGAAATAAGTAATCTGGCGCGGGGCGAACATGTTGCGGTTCACAATTCAGCCTATTGGTCAGGAAAATCGTATGTGGGAATTGGTCCTTCAGCTCATTCATTTAACGGAAAAATTCGACGCGAAAATGTGGCAAACAACAACCGATATATTCGCGATTTAGCTCAAGGAGATTGCGAACATACGCTCGAAGTAATAGATGAAAAAACTCGTTACAACGAACTGGTATTAACCGGACTACGCACGCTCAATGGAATTGATAAAGCAGCCTTAATTAAGTTTGGAAAAGAAGCGGTTCAGTACTTTTCATCGGCTCGAAAACAGCTACCAAATCCTGAGCATATCATTGAAACCGAAACCTCATTTCGATTAAATCCTGATGCTTGGTTATTGGCAGATGGAATTGCTTCACGCTTATTTCAATAAGTAAATTTGATGCGAATGCATGCTCATTCCATTTTCCTTTTTGTAATTTTAGCACATGAGCAGTCCCGCAGATAAACTTGACGCAATCGATTATAAAATCCTGAAACTACTTCAGGAAGATGGTCGAATGACCAACCTAGAATTGAGTAATCAAATTGGCCTTTCCCCTGCCCCAACTCTCGAACGAGTTAAGAAATTGGAGAAACAAAAATTCATCGATGGCTACCATGCTCGCTTGAATCGCTCCAAGTTGAAATTGGGTGTTAGCGTGTTTATTGAAATCAGCCTCGCCCGTCAAGTCGAAAATGTGATCAATAAATTCCGCGATCGCATCATGGGAATTCCCGAAATCATGGAATGCTATCAGATTACCGGTAATTCCGATTATCTATTGAAAGTGCTCGTTCAAGATATTCCCGCATTCGAAAAACTCATCGCCGACCAATTCTCTAAAATGGAAGAAGTCCGCCATGTAGAAACCATGCTCATCATCTCCGAAATGAAACAATCCAAAACACTTCCCTTAAAGTACGATTAATACTTCAACTCATCAGAATACCAGCACATTAGCACACCAGCACATTAGCACATTAGCAAATCAGCACATCAAAAAAATGAACATCGAAGAAGTCCGTGAATATTGCCTCAATCTACCTCATGTGACGGAAGATTTTCCATTTGATGAGTTTACGCTGGTGATGCGCATTGGCGGAAAAATTTTTACATTAATTCCATTGGAAAAAGGTGGACAAATGAATTTGAAATGTGATCCAGAACGTGCCATCAGTTTACGGGAAGAATATTCAGCCATCGAAGCCGGTTATCACATGAGTAAAACCAATTGGAATACACTTCATTTTGAGCATTTACCTGCCGAATTGGTGAAAGAACTCATACATTATTCCTACGATTTAGTGTATGCTGGACTTACTCGAAAAGTGAAGGAGAGCCTTAAATGAATTGGATTATCTTAATTATTGCTGGATTATTTGAAGTTGGATTCGCAACTTGCCTTGGAAAAGCGAAAGAAAGCACCGGTCAAACAGCTACTTGGTGGATGCTTGGATTTTTTGTGTGCCTAACCATCAGTATGCTATTACTATACAAAGCAACACAAACGTTACCTATTGGAACCGCTTATGCAGTATGGACGGGCGTTGGCGCAGTTGGAACTGTTCTAGTTGGATTAATTGTTTTTCGCGAACCAGCTGAATTTTGGAGGATTTTCTTTCTCGGAACACTAATTTGCTCCATCATTGGATTGAAGGTAGTTAGTCACTAACTATCGCTTGCATTAATTTACCTTTGCAGCTTATTCCTTGAAAAATGAATCCGCTCAGTAAATTTTTCCGACATATTTTTCGCCGGTTTACCAGTTATTTCCTGAAAGGACTTGTACTGATTGTCCCTTTAGGTATTACCTTTTATGTAGTTTATAAGGTATTTATGTTCTTGGATGGACTAATTCCATACGAAGTTCCAGGAGTTAGTATTCTGATCATCATTGCAGGAACAACTTTCCTCGGAATTATTGGTACAGCTCTCATTCAAACACCACTAAAATCACTCTTTAATAAAACCATTGATCGAGTTCCTTTAATCAAAGTAATTTATACTTCGGTTAGAGATATGCTTGCGGCTTTTGTTGGGAATGAAAAACGTTTCAATAAACCAGTCATGGTGAAAGTTGGACGTGATGCCGATTTATACAAATTGGGCTTTGTCACACAAAAAGACCTCACTTATTTAGGAATTAAAGAAGGAAAATCGGCTGTTTATTTACCGCACAGCTATAATTTTTCGGGTAATCTTTTTATTGTCGACAATGATCTAATCACCCCTATTGATGCACCTTCCGATGAAATCATGAAGTTTATTGTTTCGGGAGGAATAACTCGAATTTAATACCTTAATAATAATTTGATTTTCGGGTATTTGTAATTCCCTTTTGCCGTTTAACTTTACCGCTTAGCCTATTCTATGCAAGTAATACACATAAGTGCAGAATGTTATCCTGCTGCCAAAGCTGGCGGATTAGGTGATGTGGTTGGCGCGCTGCCTAAATATCTCAGTCAAGCTGGCCATCCTGCATTAGTTATCATACCCAAATACAAGCAAAAGTGGATTCTTAATCAGCCTTTTGAACGTATCTTTTCTACTCTTGTGCGTTTG
>DAOOQW010000005.1:0-36041 GCA_035388945.1 Flavobacteriales bacterium | reverse complement strand
TAGGTTAATTTTTTTGTTTTGCCGGTCTCGCTTGCGGGACCGGATTTTTTTTGTCCAAAAGGAAAATTATGATCGATTGATATAATCGATTTCTTTTTGAATACAATTCCAAAGAAGTTGGGCAGTTTTATCCCAAGAAAATTCTTCTTTTCTTTTATTGCCTTTTTCAATTAACACTTTTTGTAATTCGGGCGATTGATTTAATTCAATCATTTTTTCCGTTATATCATCCACATCAAAAGGATTGGCCAATAATGCTGCATTTCCTGCAACTTCGGGCATAGAAGTAACATTAGATGTAATTACAGGAATTCCAGCAGAGAAAGCTTCTAAAATGGGAATTCCGAATCCTTCAAATGTGGGGACAAACGTTAAAGCTTGAGCAGCAGAAAGTACTTTATGTAATTCTTCCGGTTGTAGTCGTCCGGCAAAATGAATTTCGTTTTTAAACTGGAGATTTTGGAAAGCATTTTCATGTTCTTGATCCCACCATTTTTTTTCTCCAACTACAAGTAATTGAACATCCGATTTCGATTTTTCTTTAAAACGATCAAATGCCAGCATTAAACGAATCAGATTTTTTCTAGGAATGATTAATCCTACAAAAAGGAAATAGGATTTGCCGTTCGTGTATTGTGCTCGAGTTTGGTCATTAATTTCATCTCCTAAAGGCTTATAACGTGTGTTGTAGCCATTCCAAGTAACATCAATTTTATTTGGAGCTATACCGTAGCTTTTGATGATGTCTTGTTTGGTGTATTCCGAAACGGTAGCAATTCGAGCTGCTTTTGCAGCATAACGAGGAAAAAAAGTATTGTAATACCAACGAACTATGCGTGGCAGTTGTTCGGGATGATGATGAAAATTCAAATCGTGTATAACAGCAATCTGAGGGACATCACTACGAAGTGATAAAGTACCATCGGGGCTTAAAAATAAATCGACTTGATGTTTTTTCAGCAGGCGTGGAATCTGCCATTCAAACCAAGGAAAGAAAAGGAAAATATGACGAGTAGGCGGACCAGCATAAACCGCTCGAACATTGGGTGCAAAGACAAACTCCTCACTAAATGGACGGTCGAATAGAAACAGAAACTCGTGTTCGGGATGCGCAAGTGTGATGCGTCGGAGCGTTTCGAAAGTAAACCAACCGATTCCTTCGAGTTTTCCCGACTGCAACAAACGAGTATTAACAGCTATGCGCACCTTAGTTAGCGAAGAACGAATTGAATACCTGCTTGAATTCGAGGCAGCTCAGCCATTTTTAATGATGGATAAAACATATCGGAAATACGATATTGACCATAAATGACAAGTTTCTTAAATCCAATGCGGGCGAGCAAACCGTAATTGATTTTTTGATAATAATCCAGTTGAGTTCTACGAGCTCGAACGATGGAACCATCAGGCAAGTTGAATTTAGTGAACTGAACGTGCGACATCACATAATCACCATATCCACCTAGGTCGAGATAATTTCCTAATGTATTACCTCTTTTCCCAAAGTTAATACGCACATACGCTCCAACCTGGGCATTATAAAATATCATCCGTTGCTTTTTATATTGAACAGTATCGGGAAGCGTTTTGGATGCATTTTGTTTGAGCGAATAATCGTTTACGTTATACGAGATATCCAAACCAACTGCTAAGTGTTCAGCTAAACGATTTTTGTAACGATAACCAAAGCTAAACTGATCAAGATGAGGTTGCTTTACGGTCGCACCTGCGCTTCCTGGATCAATACAGAATCCATAACTCATAAACGGATGCCAGTAGTTTTTGAGGTTCGGACCGGATTTAGATTCGGTCGTATCAACTGCAGGATCCATTTTAAAAACTACATCTTGTGCAGCTAATTGATTCATGCCGGCAATAATAACAGCAAAAGAAAAAAGGAGTTTTTTCATTATTGGAATTGAATTTCAGACATATAGCCTTGGAAAGAGATACGAAGTTTAGTTCCAGTTGAATAGGCTTTAGTCTTGAACTGAACAGGGATTTTTTCGTGAACTTTTATAACTGTGTAAGAATCTAATCCACCCGAGGTATTAACGATACTATAGTAAAGAAGATAATCCATTCCTTCTGGATTTACGGTTGTGTACTTATCATCCACTTCAATTTGGATGTACTCGCCAGAATCTTCTGTTTCACTAGTTATATTAGCTTTTTTAGCAACAAAGGTTGGCGTTGCAACTATACTATTGAGAAAACGATCTGCCGAAAGAACACCATAGCCATGAGCATAATCAAAATAGGGGTAGAGACTAGCGCATTTTTGCAGTTCGTCAAATAGTTGCATGTTACTGAGCGAACGTTTGGCTTGCCATGCACATGCAGCGAAACCAGCAGCAAGCGGACTCGCGAAAGAAGTTCCATCGGCATTACTTTCTCCATTTTCTTTCGCACAAAATGCACGGCCTTGGGCGCAAACATTAGGTTTTAGACGCATATCGCGTGTTGGTCCATAGGAACTAAATGAGATGTGATAATCGCAACAAGGTTCCACGCCACCGATGGTTAAAACAGAATCGGCATCGGCAGGAGCAGCAATAATTCTCCAGTTGCTATCCCCTTCGTTTCCAGCTGCATTAACTACTAACAATCCTTTTTTAGCTGCAAGATTAGCACCTCGTGTAATGAAGGTCGTTTTTCCATCCATTTGACGAGGGAAATAACGTGAATCGGTATAGCCTAATGAGCTATTGATGATATCTGCACCATTTTTATCAGCCCATTCGGCGGCAGCAACCCAATACTCTTCTTCAGCAAATGGTTCTTTACTACCAATTTCGGTACGAGCAAGGAGAAAATCAGCATCAGTTGCTAAGCCCGACCAGCGCCCCTTTAGTTTTCCAGCTATACACGACCAAACAGCCGTTCCATGCCATCCACCTTTCCAAACATTTTCTTCATTTTTGACAAAGTCCCAAGTTTTAAACACTCCGTTTCGACTCCGAATATGTTGAAATGCAGTGTGTTTGTCGGCACCCGAAAATCCTACATCAAAAATGGCGATTCGAATTCCTTTACCGGTTAATCCCTTTTCAGCAAGAAGATCAGCACCCATGCGTTTGATTTGGGTATTTAGGACTTCATCTTCATTTGAATCGGATTGTTGAAGATTTTGTTCTACCTCATCAATAGAAGCAAGCTGAATCTGCATTGGATCGGCTTCTTCGATCGTTTTTACATAGGAGAATGACCTAATCTTCTCGATTTGCTCATCATTCGCCATAATAACAGCTGCATTGAGCCAACGTGAGTGCATTTTGATACGTTCACAGTTTTGTCCGATTTGATTCAGATAGGATTGGGCAACAGGCAAATCGTACCAATCATAAATAGGTAGATTTTGTTGCTTTCGACGTTGAATTGTTGCCGGATCGAAGTAGGAGTATGGATCAAAATTCTGTTCCGGTTTATCAGCAAAGAAAACCCTGAATTTTCGGGCATTTTGAGAAAAACTGAAAGTTGGGAGCTGAATTAAAACCAGCAAAAGGAATATACTGGCTTTACTTATTCTATTTTTGTGTTTCATAAGCATAAAGGTCAAACCTACTCGAATTCGTTTGGATAGGCAACCATTTACAACAAAGCTACACTTAGATCGTTGTGTAAGAGATGAAAACACTTGAGTTTAGTACTAGTATTAACTGTGGAAGTTGTGTTAGAGCAGTGACTCCGACTTTGGATGCATTAGTAGGAGCAAACAATTGGAAAGTGAACACAGAAGATGCACGAAAAATATTGAGTGTTTATCTCGAAAATATGGATGCAGGGCAGATATGTGATGCATTGAAATCAATAGGTTATTCGGCCGAACCGCTTCAAGTTCAAGTATAGTATGTTAAATCGTTTGCTCCTTTTTCCCATTTTATTTCTGTACTTATTTAGTACGGTGGGAATTCGTATGCAAGCACATTATTGTCACGGAGAATTTAGTTCGGTTAGCTTAAATCCTTTTCATCAGTTAAGCTGTGCTTGTGAATCGGAAGTAGAAGAATCAAATTGTTGTACCGATGCGCAATTCCTATTGCAGGTTAAAGACAGTTATGCCAATTCAACCAGTGTAAGCATACCTAATTTACAAGCTTTTACACTTCTATCGGAATGCTATTCGTTAATAAATATAACTTCAACTAGTGATAAAGTTCAGTTGGTAGACAACCGTAAAGTTGATTTACCACCACCAGATACATTAGTTGGATATGGTCAATGGAGGATTTGAGCTTCTGATTGAAACATTGTTTTCTTTCATTAACTCAAACCTAAAAACCATGAAATCTCTTTTTCTTTCAGGCATTTTTGCCTTATTTATATTTCCTGTATTTGCTCAAACTACTTCTACCATTCTTGTAGCTGGTAATTGTGATATGTGTAAAAAGCGTATCGAATCGGCTGTCGATTTGAAAGGAGTGAAAAAAGCTAGCTGGGACGCGAAAACGAAAGTATTGACCGTTAACTACGATCCCAAGAAAATCACGCTCGATAAAATTATTGAAGAAATTTCACTTGCAGGACACGATTCTGAATGGCTCAAAGCTGATAGCGCCGCCTATGAGAAATTGCATAATTGCTGTCATTATGAGCGAATGGAACCAAGTATACCGGAGCCCAAAATGTTAGACTCTTACTGAATCAATATAGTATTCACTTCATTCAGAAAGATTCATGAAAACTCAGCTCATGTTGTTCCTCATGCTTTGTGCATTGGAAGGAACGTCACAAACAATTAACGGTCAAGTATTAGAAGAAAATGATGAAGGAATTACTCTTCCTTTAACTGGCGTGTCGGTTTATTGGTTAGGAACAAACATAGCGGTACAAAGCGACAGTTTAGGAAATTTCCAAATTGCTGATGAGCATCTACATTCGAAACTGATACTTTCATTTACTGGATACAGACCAGATACACTTACACTTACGGGATCTGAATTTGTTCGAGTAACCCTACATCAACGCACTCAATTAAGAACGCTGGAAATAGCTGGTAAACAATCATCAACCTATTTATCTAAGCTTGGTGCAATTAAAACAGAAGTCATAACAACTGCCGAGTTGTGTAAGGCTGCCTGTTGCAATTTATCGGAGAGTTTTGAGACGAATAATTCGATTGATGTAAGTACGACCGATGCCGTTACTGGAACGAAGAAGATTACCATGTTGGGCTTGTCGGGAATTTATACCCAAATAACTCAGGAGAATTTACCCGCTATGCGAGGATTGGCGAGTTCTTCGGGGTTGCAACAATTGCCCGGAACTTGGATTGAATCGATACAGATTAGCAAAGGTGTTGGTTCGGTAGCAAATGGGTTTGAATCGATTACCGGACAAATAAATCTGGAATTGAAGAAACCGTTTACCGATGAAACACTTCTGTTGAATGGGTATGTGAATCAAATGGGGCGAATGGAAGTGAA
Organism: Flavobacteriales bacterium; assembly: GCA_035388945.1. Lineage (GTDB taxonomy): Bacteria > Bacteroidota > Bacteroidia > M30B66 > M30B66 > CALQRR01. Next base: position 30,615 of record DAOOQW010000005.1, on the reverse strand, counting down.
TCTGAGTAAAGCAATTGCCTTGAATGAAAAATGGGGAACTGTGTTGTTGGTTCATGGAGATCAAATGAAAAAACCCATTGATCGAAACAAGGATAAGTTTATGGATGTGACGGACGGCAATCAGTGGAACATACTTAATAGATGGATGTATCGCAGTGGGAAGCAGTTATCGGGGCAATTCGGAATACAGGCTTTGGGTGATAATCGGAGAGCAGGTACAGCACATCAAGGAAACGAGTTTGATGTATTACACGATTGGCGCTTTAACAAGGATGTGCTTCGTTTCGATGCTTTTGGAAAGCTGGGATACATTTTTCAGGGAAGATCCCTAACGAGTATTGGTATTTTGGGGAATGCTCAGATGAATCAGCAAAGGACAATTTTGGGTAATCGTTGGTACGATGCAGATCAGCAGAGTGCTTATGGTAGCCTTATTTTTCAAAGCTTTATCGGAAATTCCAATCATACCTACCGAACGGGTTTCAATGTTCAATATGATTCGATGAAAGAGTATTTTACGGGTCAACCATTTGGTCGTAAAGAACTAGTCGCAGGCGCATTTTTCGAATACACCTGGAAATCGGGCATGTCGACTTTGGTAGCTGGAATTCGTGCAGATCATAATTTCTTATATGGAAACTTCGCCACACCGCGTTTGCATTATAAGTTAGCTTTCAGTGAGAAGACTGCTCTGCATGTGTCGGGTGGGCGAGGACAGCGAACAGCGACAATTTTGGATGAGAATATCTCGTATTTGGTGAGTTCACGTTTGTTGCTAGTTAAAGCAAATGCTGCAGCGCAAGGGAAAGGCTATGGTTTACTTCCCGAAATTGGATGGACAGGAGGAATAGGATTTAGTACGCAGTTTGAACTAGCCGGACAGGAGGGAAGTTTATCGGCAGATGCTTATATGACTTGGTTTGAGCGACAAGTTGTGGTGGATGCTGATTTCTCGCCACAACAATTGCGTATCTATAATTTGGATGGGAATTCTCAGTCAGTAAGCACACAAGTAGATTATAACCAAGCACTTGGAAAGCGTTTCGATTTGCGTCTCTCGTATAAGTTTACTCAAACCCAAACTCAGTATTTGAGTGGAACATTTCAACGACCATTTGTATCGCCACATAGAGCTTTGTTGAATTTGGCTTTTCATTCTCGAAAAGATAAATGGTTAGTTGATGCTACAGCCAATTTCATTGGAAGTAAGCGTTTGCCTTCAAGTGTTTTAAATCCGGTTGCTTATCAAGCTGATTCACATTCACCCGATTATGTGATGGTTCATGCTCAGGTGACACGTAATTTGAATCGTTGGGCTGTTTATGTAGGCGTTGAGAATTTGTTAGATGTGTATCAGCAAAATCAGATTATTTCGAGTGATGATCCTCATTCGAAATACTTTGATGCTTCTTATAGCTGGGGACCGGGTTTTGGGCGAATGGTTTATGCAGGTTTCCGCTATAAGATTATGAAGAGCTAAATGTTTGAACTAAACGTGAGCTTAGGGATTTAAGCCTTCGCCAAGGCTTCGGCATACGATAAGCTCCATGGGAACAAGCATGGAAAACCTGGGAATTACCTAAAAAAATAGCCGGAATCATTGCTAATTCCGGCTTTTAATTGCTCGGGTTGGGTTAAAGTGACTTAAGAAAAGCGAGCAATGCTTGTCGGTCGTTTGACGCGAGATTCTTAAATGCTTGGCGCGAGTTGTTGCCTTCTCCACCGTGCCAAAGAATGGCTTCGGTAAAGTTACGCGCTCGTCCGTCGTGTAGGAAATTTGTGTGCCCATTTACAACTCCCGTTAGGCCAATTCCCCAAAGTGGTGCAGTACGCCATTCTTTTCCATCGGCATCGAATTCGGGACGATTATCGGCAAGTTCTTCCCCCATATCGTGTAAAAGTAAATCGGTATAAGGAAAAATAACCTGATTGGAAACAGCTCTGAAAACTACATCGACACCTGTTCTTTGTTGAGGTGTATGGCAATTGGCACATCCAATTTGTGTAAATAGGGTTTTACCAAGTTGTACTTGCGGTTTTTCTACATCACGACGAGCTGGAACAGCTAATGTTTGAACATAAAATGCAACAGCATGTAAAGTACTATCACTGAGCTCAACGTGTGTATTTCCGGCATTTTGTTGAGGTTGTCCATACACACTTTCCAACGTGAAAATGGTATTGGTAATGCCCATGTCTTCTACATAAGCACCTGCGCTTTGTTGGATTACACTCGGTTGTCCAGCTTTCCAACCAAATCGTCCTAATGAGAAGCGATTTTTTTGCACTTCCCAAACACGGTTAGCTTTACCCGAAATACCGTCGTTGTTAGCATCAAGCGCATCTTCATGTGCTAAAATGCTACTTTCAGGAATAGCTTCTAACAAACCAAGTCCGAATACTGGTGAGGCAAGTCGGGGAGATAGCATCACATCTGAAGGTAAAGTAGAGTAGGTATTATTCAGTTCTATAACAGGTTGGCGTAATTCATACGTTTCGCCATCAGCAAATGATCCATGTAAATATTCATAGGAATAGTTCACATCACCTTCTTTGGCCACACCGTAAATAGAGCGTGGTTGAAATTGTCCGCCATAACCTGGAACACCAAGTGGACCGCCATGTTCGTTAGTTCCGGGAACGCTTATACGAATTAACAAAGAAGCCAGCGATTCGCCAGCCTCAGGTGCTTTTCCACGACCATCGGCAATGTGGCAGCTTCCACAAGAAACGTTGTTATAAACCGGACCAAGTCCACCTAAATCTACTTGCGAACCGCTCACGAAAGTTGCTTCAAATCCAATATCGCCAATTTCATGAACACGGCTTTGGCTAGCATTTAAGACAGGAAATGCAGAACTAAAAGCACCTGCACCAGAAATAAAAGCGGTTTGATTTCCACCGGCATAATACTCATTGTGTGATGTTTCAGGGAAATCTTCTTTGCTGGTACACGAAGCAAAAGAGCCAAGTAGCAACAGGGTAAAGAAAGGAACTGAATGAACTTTAACGCGAATCATGATTATTCTTTGATGTGTTGCTGAATAAGCGGTAACAATTGTGTTTCGAGCGTTTCTTTGAGTGTTTCAATACGAGTGATAGCTTGCTGAACTAAAGTTCCTTGTGTACTAATTGCTAGTCCGAATGGATCAGAAATAGCTTCTAATGCAGCAATTGCTTGATCAATGTCTTGTTTGATTCTAGCATCAAGAGAAAGGTTATACAAACGCACGTAGTCTTTAATTCCCTGACCACTTGTTTTGTAGGAGCCATAGTAAATGTTTTTCACACTCTTCATATTGGAAATGAAGTCCTTAAGCGAGTTTTGTGCATAAGGAGATTCTTCCAAACTAGGATCTTGCGCAGCAAAAGGTTCGGAGATTTTACCTCCAGCAACTTCTTCACAAATGCCAATCATAGCATTGACAACTTCCTCGAAAGCTGCAAGCTGGGTGGGGTATTCGTCGCTTCCAGAACCAGCATTAACGAATTTACTTAAGTAGCTATCAGAGCTTGATGAATTCCAACGACCAGAAACTTGCGAGCAAAGGATTTGTAAATTGTCAGCAAGGGCTTTAAGGAAGCTAAGTTCGCGGTCGGTAAATTGAGCTGCTGTTTTATCGCCATTCAATCCAAATAACAAGTATTCAACAGGATGGAAGCCTTTCAAAGCATCTTGAAGTTCGTCGATGTATTGTGGAGTAAATTCAACCGAAGAAGCTAAAATGCTATCTAGATCAATGTGATTAACAGGCCAAGTATCAATTCTTGGGTCGATATTTTCAGAAGCTACCGGACCAAAAAGGAAACCTTCGGATTGTTCCCAGGCTGAACGAACATTTCTCCAGCTATTTCGACATTCAGTTAGATTAGCATCTGTTGTTGAGGTTTGAAGCTCGGTAATTTCAGTATTAAGCGTATTGGCTTGGGTTTGCATATCAGCATAAGTGGCAGCAATAACGTGCTGACTGATATCCGAAAGAATCACTTTTCGAGAAGCAAATGTGTCGGAAAGTTCGGGCGTATCGTCTTTTTTATTGCAAGCAACGAGTGCGAGTACAGTTAATGAGGTGAGGAGGAATTTATTAGGTAACAACATGTTCGGGTTGGGTTGGGTGAACAAATCAGGAAATATCAATTAAGAGAGAAGTTCCATCATCCGATAATTTGACTGGATAATGTTTCAAGGGTTCAGTAGCTGGAGCTTTAGTAACAGCACCTTCGAGTGAAAATGTGCTTCCATGACTTGGACAATAAATCTGCGTATCGGAAACAGAAATAGGCTCGTTACGATGCGAACATTGGAGAAGAGTTGCTCGGAATTGTCCGGTTTGAAATTGATGAACAAATACATCAAACTCTAAATCTGGTGTTCTAACAAGAAGGCGTTTACCTTCACCAAAAGCTGTTAAATCAACTTTAAGTAAATTGTTAACTGGCTTTACCTTAACAAGTGGATATGAGGCACATCCGCTGTGCGTTAGTAGTGATACTCCAATTAAGGAACAGGCACCTAGTCGAGCAGTTTTTCCGATGAAATTTCTCCGGTTCATGTTTAGAAAGAATATCCAGCTCCAATATTTAGGAAGCCATTACTGTTGAAATACGGTAAAGCAGAAGGGTATGGAGTGAGGATCAAAGCTGGATTGGGTGTGCCAGTCATTCGATGTACATAATCCACTTTAACTACTACTCCACGAACAGGTGTGTAAGTGATTCCAGTGATAAAGAATTGTTTGTTTTGCTCCGGATTATGAATGCCATTAAATGGAACTTCTGCATTCAAATCCATTGCTTCTGCACGGGCAAATAGAACTAGGCTACGTTCGGTGTTCGGTTTAAAAGCTTTGAGGATGTTGTATCCAATTTCAGCATAAGCGCCCCACATTTTTCCAGGAGTATTATTGGAGTATGCACGATTGATCGAAGCAGCATCTTTAATCGTACTGAGCGTTCCTAGAACTTTAAATTCGAAACCACTCTGACTTTGATATTGAACATTAGCTTCAGTAAGGAAAACAGGAGTTCCAAATGGTCTTGAATCTAATTGTAGACTATCTGCTACACGCTTTACTAATCCAGCACTTCCTCCGTAATAAGCAGAGGCTTGAAAACGAAATCCTTGACGGTAGTATAGTAGTGCTCCAGTTACAGCTAGATTGCCTGCTGTAGCATTGTTTCCTTCAAATCGACCTTCTCTAATACCTTCACCATTACCAAAACCTTGAGAATTAAGTCCATTCATGATTCCAGCGGAATAGTTCAACCCGGGAATTCTGCGGCTACGACCGTAAAGACTAACACCGAGTTCACGCCAAGTGGAAGGAATAAGAAGACGTTCAACGAATGGACGATCATTTCCGTTGAAGATAGTAGGTAAGTGGTTTTCGTTTACTAGGCCAATACGTGGGATGAATAATCCAGCCGTTAAGTAAATGTCGTTATTGATGCCAAATTTCAGGAACATCTGTTCCATGCTGATTTCTCCTGAGGGACTTCCTCCAACAACTTTAGCATCTTCTAATTCCATTTCCGAGAAAAAGGCGATACGCTTATTGAACTTATGTCCGAAGAAAAGTACGTTTCGAGTAAGACTTGCTTTTGCTGTTTGATAGCGAGTATCGTATTCGGCTTTGAATTGTCCATAGCCCGAAATAACTGTTGGATTGGTGCTAGGAGTTAAACCTGCATGTAATGAATCCTCACGGGTGATAATTTGTGCACTGGCTCCTAATGAGCAAAGTGCCAAGAGTAAACTTGATATGCGTTTCATGAGAAGAATAATGTGTTAGCGTTTAGGTGGGGCAAATATATAAAATGAGTCTATTTAGATTTGGTCTAAATAAGAATAGAATGAAAATAAATAAAAAAAATCCTGTTGATAAACGTGCATTTGTTTATCAATCAGGATTTTAAAAGGAGTAAAAAATATCAGGGCTCTTCGAATAAACGCATTTGTGGTTCATCTCCTTCTAGGTCGATGATCACATTGGGTTTATCACTTGGTGTTTGTTCTGAATCGGAATCTTCATGCTCTATTTCTTCCACTTCTTCTAATTCGGGTTCAGGCAAAGACTCCAATGCAATGATTTTTTTAGGCTCATGCGTCGATAAACGTTTGCCTTTGGCTTTTAGACCTTTGACTGCAATAAATTCTTCAAGCAGGATTTCCTGGGCATTCCGTTCGAATTTCCCCATTTTACCGAACTCAAGTTGAACACGCGGAAATGTATCGGTTGAGACAAATTCCAAACGTGAATTAGGGTGTTCGCTGATGAAGGTTGTCTTTTTATCGGTAGTCTCAATTAAGAAACGCTTCACCATGTATTCCTTGCTTTCACCATCATAATAAATGGCAGAAACAGGTTGACGCTGATCAAAAAAGCCTAATTGAATCAAGTCTTCATCAAAGTGTGTACTTGGATCTGGTTCATACAACTTATATGTACCACTTTGCATCAAAGCCAAAATCTTATCACCTGCAGCAAACGAACCGAGTAAATCGCCACGACCATCTGTATTTAAACGTTTCACGGCATCATCCCACCAAATTTGTCTTGCACTTAAAGTCGATTGACCTTTCTCTTTTAAGATGATCTTACGGATAGGAATTTTGGTCATGATATTCCCACCAGCACCACGTCCTTTAATTGCCAAGGTGCCAAAGTCGAACTCAAACACGGTCTTTTTCAGCTTCGGACGAGGTTTTAGGAAAATCTGAAGCGTTTCAACTTCCCCATTCGGGTTTGCACTCAAATAAACCACACGACTGCCTTTGGTACCTTTGGTCATGTCGTATTCCTTATCACGAATAACACCGCTAATAGCAAAGCGTTTTACGTAATATGGACCCGTTTTTCCGTCCTGATAAACCACATTATACGTAGTTCGATCATCGTTTTTACGGAATACATTCACGTGCAAAATATCCTTTCCAACAAAAGCTTTATCGCTGATTTTGGAGATGATCATTTTACCATCGGCACGCATCACAACAATATCGTCGATGTCGGAACACTCGCATACGTATTCATCCTTCTTAATTCCGTATCCAGCAAAGCCTTCCTCTCGGTTTACATACAACTTCTCGTTGTTGATTACCACTTTCGAAGCCTCAATGGTATCGAACATCCGGATTTCGGTTTTGCGTTCTCTTCCAGTTCCGTATTTCTTCTTCAGATTCTGATACCAAGCAATTGCATAATCGGTGAGGTTAGCTAGATGATGCTCGCAATTCGCGATTTTATCCTCTAATCCTTTTATGTACTCATCTGCCTTAAAAGCATCGAACTTAGAGATACGTTTGATTCGGATTTCGGTCAATCGAACAATATCCTCATGTGTCACATCCCGACGAAGTTTCTTGCGGAAAGGCTTTAATCCTTTGTCGATGGCTTCAATTACCGCTTCCCATGTTTCGCATTCCTCAATGTCGCGGTAGATGCGTTCTTCGATGAAGATTTTTTCCAACGAACTGAACTGCCATTGCTCCTCGAGTTCAGATTTCTCAATCTCTAATTCTCGACGAAGTAAATCAACCGTGTTTTCAACCGAAAGGCGTAAAATCTCCGATACACCGACAAAACGAGGCTTGTCATTTTCAATGATTACCGCATTTGGCGAAACCGATATTTCACACGAAGTGATGGCATAAAGTGCATCGATAGTTTTATCCGGAGAAATTCCCGGTGGTAGATGGACTAGAATTTCAACTACATCGGAAGTATTATCCTCAATCTTCTTGATTTTGATTTTTTCCTTGTCGTTGGCAGCAAGTATCGAATCAATCAAAGAACCGGTTGTTGTTCCAAATGGAAGATCGGTTATGACCAGTGTGTTCTTATCGAGCTGTGATATTTTAGCTCGAATACGAACCTTTCCGCCACGCGCACCATCGTTGTATTTGGTAAAATCGGCCATTCCACCCGTCACAAAATCAGGATAGATTTCGAAAGGCTTTTTCTTGAGCACCGAAATGCTTGCATCGATTAGCTCGATAAAGTTATGGGGCAGAATTTTACAGGCTAAACCAACCGCGATACCTTCAACACCTTGAGCAAGTAGTAAAGGGAATTTTACGGGTAAAGTGATGGGTTCTTTATTACGCCCATCGTAACTTAATTGCCAGTGAGTGGTTTTCGCGTTGAAAAGGATTTCACCAGCTAGTTTCGACAAACGAGCCTCGATATAACGAGGTGCAGCTGCCGAGTCGCCCGTGTAAATATTTCCCCAGTTTCCCTGACAATCAATCAATAAATCCTTTTGTCCTAACTGAACCAATGCATCCCCAATTGAAGCGTCTCCATGCGGGTGATACTTCATGGTATGACCAATCACGTTAGCCACTTTGTTGTAGCGACCATCGTCGAGCTCCTTCATTGCATGGAGGATTCGTCGCTGCACGGGTTTTAAACCGTCTTCAATGTATGGAACAGCACGCTCAAGAATAACATAGGAAGCGTAATCGAGGAACCAATTCTCATACATGCCTGAGACATGCGTGATACGTTCCTCTGAACCACCGTTTTCGGGCGATTCGAGCTGTTCGTTTAAGTCTTCTGGTGTTTCTTCGGCCATGGGTGGCAAAAATAGAAAACAAGCTAGCTTTTTTACCTAGTGTTTGGGTATGAGTTGTTAACAATGGCGGTGATTTACGCTATATTTCGTCCGAATTCCATATCGACACTCCATGACATTCAACCAGCAATCAAGAAACCCACTTCTTTTCTTCAATCTATTGATGGTCGTGTGTTTTTTGCTGATTTCCAATTATTTGTCGGCCCAAATTGAACAAGTCGAAAAATTTGGTTCGAATCCGGGTGAATTGCGGTGTTATATCTATAAACCTAAGACGCTTCTAAATTCCGATGCACCCTTGTTAATGGTCTTGCATGGATGTAGTCAAACGGCTGAGGAAGTGTCTAATCAATCGGGATGGAACAAATTAGCCGATTCATTGGGAATGTTGGTCGTTTACCCACAGCAGCATTTGATGAATAATCCTTCGCGTTGCTTTAACTGGTTTAGGAAAGAAGATATTACTCGAGGCGGAGGTGAAGTAGAATCGTTACATCAAATGATTCAATACTGTATGGCGCATTATCCAATCGACAACAAACGTGTTTTTGTATTTGGATTATCAGCAGGAGCGGTCATGGGAACCATTCTTATGGCAGCTTATCCAGAAGAAATCACAGCAGGTTGTTCTTTAGCTGGACCAGCCATTGGAACTTGGGAAGGGAGTTTATCACAGATGAAAGATTTATACGATACTGATGAATATGTTCCCCAATCTCAACTCGAGAAACTTCGCGCGTGTTACCCAGGTTATACAGGAACGTATCCATTGCTACTAACTGTCCAGGGAAGCAATGATGTATTAGTTACTATTGAGGATCAAACGAAGCAAATTACTCAGTGGACAGCTGCAAATGGATCGGATGCAGTTCCCGATAAAATAGAATTGATAAATAATGATCCGAATGTGGAACGCAGTGTTTACACCAATTCACAAGGAAGAACGGTGGTGATTGCCTATCAGATTTCAGGTATGGGACATGTTTTACCAATAAATACAGGTAATCGAATTGATGAAGGTGGGAAAACTGGATTGTTTTCAAAAGAATTGAATTTTCACCTTCCTTATTGGGTTATGCGGGAGTTTGGTATGGTTAAATGATGTGCTGGTGTGCTAATGTGCTGGTGTGCTGATGGTTTGTCGGAGGATGGAGCAGTTCGTTCTGTTTGATAGAGTGGTTGAATGATTTGAAAATTTGCTTGCCCGCCAAACAGGCGGGAAAATTTGAAAATGGGGATTACGTTAGGTTGGAAGTTAACGTTCTGGTTTTTAGATCTGTTTTTTTAATGATTTGAAGATTTGCCCTTCGACAAGCTCAGGGGACAAATTGCTAATCTACCTGCAAATTCAAGCATCAGCAGAATCCTGAATTAGCACACCAGCACATTAGCACATCAGCACATCAGATTGATATGCTCCTTCATTTTTCTCCTTAGATGTCAAGGATGTTTCGAATTGTGTATTTTGCGGTGTTAAATTGACACTAATATCATTTCATGGGACCACGTACTGAGAACAGAAAACTTTCATTCCGCCAGATTTGGAATATGAGTTTTGGCTTTTTAGGGATTCAATTTGGATTTGCACTTCAGAATGGGAATGCTTCTTCAATCCTTCAAAATTTTGGAGCACATGTGGAAGAACTTTCTTGGTTTTGGCTAGTGGCGCCCTTTACAGGAATGATTGTACAACCTATCATTGGACATTATAGCGATCGTACTTGGAACAGATTAGGTAGAAGGAAACCTTACTTTTTAGTCGGTACGTTAATTTGTTGTTGTGCGCTTTTATTGTTGCCTAACTCGGGTGTGTTTTTCGTCGGCAAAATGGCGCTGTTTATTGGAGCGATGTTTTTGATGTTGATGGATGCGAGTATTAATGTGGCAATGGAGCCATTCCGTGCATTAGTGGCAGATAATTTACCAGATAACCAACGTACACTTGGATTTTCTATACAGACCTTTCTCATTGGAGTTGGAGCAGTGGTGGGTTCTTGGTTACCCTGGATTTTAAAGAATTGGTTTGATGTTTCTGCTTCGGCTCCTGCTGGACAAGTGGCTGATAACGTGATTTATTCCTTCTACTTTGGAGCTGCAGTATTCTTGTTTGCCATTTTGGTGACGATCATTCGCACGAAAGAATATCCACCAGCAGAGTATGCCGAAATTCATGGAGAATCAGAAGTAGAAAAAGCGGGTTTAAATCAAATATTTAAAGATTTCGCTAAAATGCCCAAAACCATGCGTCAGTTGGGCTTGGTGCAATTTTTTAGCTGGTTTGCATTGTTCAGCATGTGGGTATTTACTACACCTGCTATTGCACAGCATATTTACCATTTACCAATTGAAGACACTTCTTCCGATCAATTTAGAGATGCCGGATCTTGGGTAGGAATTATTTTCGGAGTTTACAATCTGGTTTCAGCATTATATGCGCTTTTACTACCCTCTATTGCAGCGCGTTTTGGGCGAAGAAATACACACGCATTTTCACTTGTTTGTGGTGGATTAGGCTTGATTTCTATGTATTTCGCTCCTAATAAAGAATTCTTGATTTTCTCCATGATTGGAGTTGGTTTAGCATGGGCCAGTATTTTAGCTATGCCGTATGCCATTTTAGCGGGATCAATTCCAGCTGGGAAAATGGGCGTTTATATGGGAATATTTAACTTTTTCATCACCATTCCACAGATTGTAAATGGAATTTTTGGTGGTCCAATTGTGAAGCATTTTTACAATTCCGAAGCAATTTATGCCATCATCTTAGCGGGCATATTTATGATACTCGGGGCAATTAGCTCATTTTACGTGCAGGATGCTACCACCATTAATATGAATGATAAACGATAATTCCAATTGCAGAATAGCTTGAATTTGCTAAACATACAATTGGAATTAATAGCTGAAATACTTAATTAAAAAAGTATTTGAAGTGTTTATTGGAGAATAATAGATTCTACCCAATTTATCGATTTAGCATGATTACTGAATCGAATAAAGTAAAGTCCCACAGGAACTTTCTCCAAATTAATCCTACCATTTAAGTTAGAATTCACATCTTTTAGAATCGATTGGCCAACAGAATTGTAAACTTCAAGTGTTAATCCATCTGTTAGGTTAGAATCTTGATTCAAATGATAAAATATGCCTCCTTGTGCAGGATTTGGAAAGCAGATGGCTTTGTCTTTATTGAAATTTAGTACATTGATTCCAGCTGTTAAATCTGTGTTTATCCAACTACTACCAATCAAAATTGAAGAAACGGTTGTACATCCATTTTCTACTTGATCAAATTGTAATGTGTTTCCACTAACAGAATATACGATACTAAATGTGTCTTGAGGACAAGGAAGTCCAAGATATGTTTCAGAAGTATCTACAAATCTAAAATGTGAATTATCATCTTGGTACCAAAGCCCTTTTGCGATAGTTTGCCCCGATCCTTCAAAATAGACAAATTGAAATTCATCATTTGAAAGGAATTTCATGTAAACCGAATCAACAAAAAAGTTGGATTGAAGTACCGTTTGAAATGTGCCAGAAGATCTCCACTCTGAATTTAGTAAGGCTTGAGCCTGAGTGTTTTCGACAAGGAAAAATAAATTAAGTGCAAAGAATAATGTGAGTTTTAGTGGTGATTGTTTGAGGAATTTCATGAATGGATAAGTTTTTTACTATTCGTGGCAAATTTAGAATAGTTTTTATCAATGAAGAATCCCAATTAATCTTCCTGCATCGAAATAGCTTCTGCAATGCGAATGAGTTCCTGAGAAGTCTTCCAATTGCGTGTGGTAGCTTTAACTTTCAGTTTAGTTTCTAAGAAATTGTTGGAGAGTTTCGTATTTCCGTAATTATTCGGACAATAGAGAAATACTGCTTTATCGATGAGTTGAAAACGGTCGTTTTGATAATCAAATTCGTCCATTTTTGCCACACGCTCTGTTTCTGGAATGGCTGATAGAAAAGTCACATGTAAGTGATTGACTTCTTTTTCCGAATCATTCACAAAGGGATTTTGATTGAGCATTTGCTTGAACTGATCAAATTCGAATACCATTACTGGAACATCAAATCCAAAAATTTCAGAGATATTATTTTGAATGTTTACTTGCAAATAATCAACATCAGCATCATCGGTTTGAAAAACTACATTACCACTTTGAATGTATGTTTGGATGCGCTGAAATCCCATGCCCGAGTATAATTCCCGGAGAGATTCCATTTTTATCATTTTTTGTCCACTTACGTTGATACCACGCAAAATTGAAATATATGTTTTCATCAATTTCTCTTTGATAATCTGAATGTGAATTATTTATTTGGTAAAGCTATCTTAATCTTCGAAGAATCAAATCATTTCTTTAAGAATGCAAATCCATTGAATAACATTGTTCAAATTCAATCACCTGAAACGGTCATTCTGATTATTTATTTTTACTTTATTTGTCCAATCAGTACTAAATCAAACCCTTTCCAATTCATTTCTTAACACATAGCTACATGAATAAACAATTACTTTTTATTGCCACATGCATCATTACACCTGGGCTAGCACTTGCTCAATGGAATACTGTAGCATCGATGTCAACTTCAAGAGCAGGTCATGCCATGACTGCTTATGGAGAAGGACATGTATTAGCAGCTGGAGGTTGGGATTACACAACAAACCTCAAATCTGCCGAATATTATGATGCAAGTTCAAATTCTTGGACTTCAACACCTGATATGGCTAGTGAGCATTACAATGGTGCTGCTGTAACGTTGAATTCGGGTAAAGTACTTGTAATTGCTGGTTTCACAGGAGCATTTAATACCGAAGCGTGTGATCTATATGATCCAACTATGAATATGTGGGCTGCAACTGGCGAATTAACTCAAGGTCGTTCTTATTTTACAGCAACCAAATTGCAAAATGGAAAAGTATTAGTGGTAGGAGGTTTTGATGGAACGAATAATCTTTCTTCTTGTGAACTTTATGATCCTACAACAGAAGAATGGACAACCATTGCTTCATTAACAACAGGACGTTCTTATCATACTGCTACTTTGTTGAGTTCGGGGCAAGTATTAATTGCCGGAGGATTTAACCCAAATGCAGGATTTCAATTGAATTCCACTGAATTATTTGATCCAACAAATGATACTTGGTCACCTGGTCCTAACATGAGTATTGGTAGGGATTTTCATGCTGCTTCAATTTTAGCAAACGGAAAAGTATTAGTAACAGGAGGACGTTATTTTAATGGATCTATCAACTTCGCCTATAATGGTTTAACCGACACTGAATTGTACGATCCTACCACAAATTCTTGGTCAGCAGCATCAGCACTACCAGTTGGTTTAAGTTACCATCAACAAGTTACCTTGGGCGACGGAAATGTATTGGTAATTGCAGGTGTAGATAGTTCTAACTACTCAACTGGCAGCGGATTTACCACATTTGCTTCCTCTACTTATTTATATCATAGTACCATGGATATGTGGGTAGCCGCTTCCATGAATCATGATTCTCGTTATGAACATGCAGCTGTAGTTATGTCGGATGGAAATGCATTGGTAACAGGAGGTTTCGATGCTTCTTCAGAGATTTATGGAACAATAGCTGGGATAGAAATAGCTACAACAAAACCGGTAATGAACATGTATCCCAATCCGGGTAAAGGTTTGATTCGTTTGGATTTAGAAAAGGCTGATCAAACTATTCGTGTATTTGATAGTATGGGTAAACTGGTAAATATCCCAATGGAGAAAACTGCCAATGGTTTTATACTTCAAACAGCTGGAATTCAGGCAGGATGTTATATCGTTCTTGCTGGTTCAGAAAAACAAACATTGGTTGTTTTAAACTGATATTTAATTAAATAATAAAACGCTCCATGGTTCATTCGATGGGGCGTTTTTTTATTTAAACAAGTATTTGAAAATGTGTGAATTCTGTACAAAATGATAGTATAACTATAACAGATTAAATGAAATGATTCATTAATTTCGGTTAGTGAAGGAATGGCTGAAAAAATACATTTGCCATCGAACGAAGCTGTTTGTTGTTGGAGTAATTCTGATTTTAACAGGATTAATGATTCATTTATTGATAATCAACAGCATTCGAAATAAGTTATCTCTCTTAGTTTGGAAAAGTAGTGCTGGCAAATACGAATTAAATTTAGCTGAAATTAAAATCAATTATTTAAGTCGTTCTATTTTCCTGAATCATGTTGAATGCTTCCCAAAACAAGGATTGAAAACTAAAGGTGATTTAATTTATTCTCGATTCTCAAGTATTGAATTAGCTCATATTGATTTATGGGATCTAACATTTCACGATAAAATTAAAATCAATGAGATTAATTTTAACCATCCATTGATTGTCTATTTTAAGGCTGATTCGATTGAACATAATCCAATTAAAAAGCCCGATGAAAAGCTATCAATTCCTTATTCTGTTGAGGTTGGGGGAATTTCATTTTCTTCCTTCCCATTTTATTGGATGGAGAACAAACAAAATCCACGACTCATTCTGATTTCACAAGGATCAACTTTAGCCATACATGATTTTAAATTGGAACAATTAGGCTTGAATAATCAATTGGATGTATCAGTTGGACCAACAACATTGAAAATCCCAAGTTTTAGCTTTCCTCAAGTGAATAAATTATATCGTATTGTTGGAAATAACTTAGCATATGAGGGAATCGATTCAACATTATCAATTGAAGCAATCCATTTAATTCCACTATATAATACAAAAGATTTTGCCGATTCAGCTAGAATGCAAATTACCCGTATGGATATACGAAGCTTTGAATGGATAGTCAATGGTTTTAGTTTAAATACACTTTTCCAAGAACAAGAATTACGAATTAAAACACTGAAAATTAGAAACGCTAAAATAGATGCATATCGGAATAATCAGTTTGCTGGAGCCATTCGATATTGCGCTTCAATGCAGGATTTGATACGTCAAATACCTTTTAAACTTCGAGTGGATACAATTCAAGCAGATTCTATTTTTGTGCGGTTTCGTGTACTCGCACCTAAAAGTCGTTTACCTGGTTCTATCTTTCTTACTCAAATGAATGTGAGGGCACTAGGGATTTATACAATAAATCAGCAGCAAGTATTACAGCCATTCAAGATTGATATGAGTGGATTGGTAATGAATCAAGGTAAATTGAAAATTCAATTCGAATTTCCGTTCGATTCAAGTCAAAATGTATTTTATTGTAAAGGCTCACTTGGCAAGATGCCCTTTGTTTCATTTAATACTTTGTTAGAAAATTCAAAAGGCATCCGGATAAAAGCTGGAATCATTGATTCTGTCTCTTTTTGGTTTAAGGCAGATGAAAAATACTCCAATGGTAAAATGAATTTTCAATATCACAATTTATCAATTGAGAATTTAAAAGTAAATCCCAAAGAATCGTTGATGCATCTTCGATTGCGTTCCTTATTACTTAATAATTTTATTGCTATAGCTGAAAACCCAAGTAATTCTAATCAATTACGAATTAGTCCAATTTATGCTAAACGTGACACCAGTCGATATTTTTTACATTACGCAAGCCAATCGATAATGAGTGGAATTATTCATTCATTAATCGGTGAGAAGAAAATGAAATTGCAAAAGCAACTACTTAAATAATTCAACTAAGAGAATTATGTAAGTGATTCAGTTTTTTATGTAACAAATAGATTCTATAGTCTTCTCAATTTTGTCCTAACGTTAAGCAGATCAGTTAATTTTTTGATTAATCAGATTTCGAAGCTTAATTCATTTAGTACAGATATCATGAAAAAGATTTTATTATTCTTGGGGATTTGTTGCTCATTTTCAATTGTTTCTGCGCAGGATAGCACTAAAACAAACGTGACCATTAATACCAATTCAAGCACAACAACTAATAATTTACCCACAGATAATCGGGAAAAGTATCAGTTTGGTTTAAAGGCGGGAATGTGTATTGCAGATGTATTTGCTGGACAGGGATCTCAATTTCATGCTGAATCGAAATATGCTTTAACGGCAGGTGCTATGGTACATTTTCCAATTACCAAATATTTTGGTTTTCAGCCTGAAATATCGGTTTCACAAAAGGGTTTTAAAGGATCAGGTGAATTATTAGCGAGTTCTTACAATTTTACTCGAACATCATTCATTATGGATATTCCCTTGCAGATGGTTTTCAAACCAACAGAATTCATCTCATTATTAACTGGTTTCCAATACTCGTATTTAATTAAACAGCGAAATGAATTTACTACTTCATTTTCTAGTTATTCGCAAGAGCAAGTTTTTAGAAATGAAACATTAAGAAGGAGCAATGCTGGTTTTATTTGTGGTGCAGATATCAACTTGAAACACATGGTTTTGGGTGCGCGAGCAAGCTGGGATTTCTTTCGTAACACAACCGATGATTCATCATTAACGCCTCGTTATAAAAACGTTTGTTTTCTTGGAACTGTTGGTTATAAATTTTATACGGATTAAAAAAAGCAATTTTCCTAACCCGATCAGAATACCAGAATCATGAGCACTAAGTCTTTTGATTTTGGTTTTTTTATTGGAAGTATAGGATATAAAGAAACCCAGTTTTTAGGCTGGGTTTGGGTGTGCGAGTTTTTGGTTGAATGTTAGTGCTTATGCTTAGTTTGCTTTTTCAAATATGAGTAGATCTGTTCCTCCATTTCCTCCACTTACATCTTGCAGTCTTAATTTAGTTTTAGTTTGTTCTATGATATGCCAATCATCGTTTAGTTCATCAAAAGGTGAAACTGATCCGAAATTCAACAGGAATTTATTCATGCTATCATCTGTACCGCTAGAATATGTACCAGATATAGTTGCGCCATTATGAGTCGTAGTTACAGTGCCATTGCTGAATGCAAAAGTCTTTCCTGTAAAGTGATACAATTCGTCTGATCCCGAATCATTAAACAAAGTAATTATCCAATTCCCTTGTTGTACATTATTTAATACTTGTGAAGGGACGGATTGATCGTTGGAAGAATTATCATCTCGTTTACATGCTGTTTGTGTTGTAACAATTAAGCACATCAATAAAAATAGAGTAAGTGAATTTCTCATGCGATTCGATTTTAGATTTGAACAAGTTGTTCATTTATAAGAATATCGGGTAGATTTCTTGAATAATGAACTAGTCAAAGTTCTATCGAATGCCAGTATTTTGGGTCCCACATTTTACCCACTGAGAACTAAAATATTCCCATTCAGCAGAAGTATAATTTGCTGAAGGCTTAATTTCAAAAAAAAATCTGCTATCAAAGTAGACCTCTGAAAGCAGATTTTAAAAAATAGAATTATTTGTATTAGGCTTTTTCGACTTGAACCTTGAAATTATTCAAAATAGCTTGCCACCCCGATCTTTGTAATTCTAATGAGTTTACGGATTCTGGGTCAAATGTTTCGGTTAGTTCAACCAAGCCATCTTTTTCTTTAAAGTCAATTTGAACAGTTCGTCCATCACCTAAAATATAGGAAATATGATGAAGTGTATTTACCGATGTGTATGTTCCGCAGAAGTCGAACTGCATGGAACCATCCTTTGCTGCCATTGTGAAGTTAAATTCTCCACCTTCACGTAAGTCATTTTTTGCCGCCGGACAACACCAATCATCCGAAGCAAAATTCCAAAGCATGACTTTTTCAGGATCAGTCCAGAATTGCCATACTTTTTGAATAGAACTGTTTATTTGTACTTGAACAGTGATAGGGTTCATATCGAAATTAAGAGTTGGGTTTAGGATGATAAATATATGAGTCTTGTTTTAATTTTTGTTAAGAAAATTCATGAAGGACTACAAAAATCTAACACGCAAATAAAGATATGATCCGTCAAAATTGGAATTTTAATCAAAGACTTTAATTAAAACATTTCCAACTTTCTGTCCAGTTTCTACATATTTATAGGCATTCACAATTTCATCCAGTGAAAAAGTTCGATCAATAACTGGCTTGAACTTTCCTGTCTCAATCAATTCTCTAAAGAATTCAACATCTTGATTATTAATGGTAGGAAGTGGGAAGAGTACACGTTTCCCTTTTTTTATTTTAGATAAAAGCGCCAACCAAATATTTTGACCGTTTTTACCTAATTCGGTGGATATATAAACTCCGTCTTTAGTAAGTACTGGTTTACATTTCCCAAAGGAAGTTTTGCCAACAGCGTCGAAAACAAAATCAAATTGGACTCCAAGTGTTGTATAGTCGGTTGTTTTATAATCGATCACTTGAATCGCACCTAATTTTTTCACTATTTCTATGTTCTCAGCACCACAAACAGCTATAACCTTAGCATTCAAATAACTAAGTAGTTGAACAGCAGCAGAGCCAATTGCTCCTGATGCACCATAAACTAAAACCTGTTGTCCGGGTTTTACTTTTGCAGCCAGAATATCACACCAAGCATAATGTCCTCCTTCCAAAGTTGGTGCTGCTTCAGCGAATGATATTGATTCTGGAATTAATGCTAGTGTACTATTAGCGCTCATACTCATAAATTCAGCATGTGTACCAAACTTTTGATCGTTATATCCAAATACTCGATCGCCTATTTTAAACTTTGTTACAAGAGAGCCAATAGAGACTATTTGTCCGGAGAATTCATTTCCTAATATTTGTTGCTTGGGTTTTAAAAGGCCACTAAAAAATCGGGATATAAAATATTCAGCACTTCGAAAACCACAATCAGTACGATTTACAGTTGAATAATGAACACGAATTAATACTTCATCTTCACCTATTTCTGGTATAGGTACATCTTGAATGGTAACAACTTCGGGCGGACCGTATACTTTATGAATGGCAGCTTTCATATGTTTGAATTTTATTTTTTGATTCTTAATTAGTCAGATTAGTATTTCTGATAGAATACTTTAATTGGAATAAAAAGCGGTGTTTTTTTTCTTAGTGAAATGACTTAAGATAAAAAGAAAGCCAGTTAAAATAAATGGTCCATTTATTACTAGTATCACTGATAAACTAGTAAGTATTGAATGATTAAGAGTGTAATTGTGCTGGTAAATGAATGGAGCTAAACCAAGTCCTAGAGTAGCAAAGATAATTCCTCCAACAAGCTCTTTTTTCCATGCTAAAAGTAGGATGGCCAATAAAATAAATGTTGGAATTAAATGGATAAAAAAATCTTTTAATTGATTTGTAAAAGATTCGTGTGAATTAAATGCATCAGTTGCAAACATTCCAATAAAACATATTGCTAATATCGAAATGATTCTGGGTGCCCAATGAATTAGTTTTAAAGTTGAATTCATGTGAAAGAAATAGTTTACCTAAATTACTAAATATTATTTCATCTGTTCAAGTGATTTAAATAGTATTTTTAATACAAGATGAAGGTTTTATTTAACATGCTAATTTTGCACTAAAATAATATTTAGGGGATAATTTATTAATATATGCGTTCCTTTAATACAGTTTATTTGATGAGTAAACAGAATTCATGTAGCTTAAAATTAATTGGGTTAAAATTATACAGTAGTTGAATTCATTTCCAAAACTCACCCATTTTCATTTTTTCTTTCGATAAACGCGTCACGAAAAAGAACTGGTATAATTCCCAAAACCACACTCTACGACCAATTCGGGTATACCACCGCATTGCACTTCGCAATCGTGCTTCTTTGTGAAATAGCAATCGATAAATTGCAATTGGTCGTGTTTGCATGATGATTTCGATAAGCTTTACATAAATAATTACCAACCAAGGTGCTAAATATCGAGTCGAAATAACTTGATGTTTATAATCCCATTTTCGTTGATCAGTAAGGATGATTTCTTTGTCTTTTACCTCTTCAAAATAAGGCGTCCATTTATGCGGTGTCACATATAAAAGCTGCACCTGATCTGGATCGTAGGATAATAGTTGTTTTAAACTATTGTAAAAATCACGTGTTTTTTCTTCTCCAAATCCAACCACATAAGTAGCCATGGATAATATTCCGTGTTTACGCAATAATTGAATGGCTTCTTTGTCTTTGGAAATAGTGCCTGCTTTTTTAATTTTTTCAAGGACTACTTCATCGTAATTCTCAATTCCTAAAAGGAAGCGCTCAAAGCCAGCTTGTTTGTATAGATGTAGGAATTCCGCATCTCGTACTATATTATCAGCACGAATAGATCCAACTAAAATCAAATTTAAATTCTTCGCAACAAGTGCTTCTAAAAAGGCTCGCCAGGCTTTTGGATTGGAAGATGGATTTTCATCCGCAAAATTAATTACTTCAATGCCATATTCACGGTGAAGCATTTCTATTTCATCAGCTAATTTCTGTGGATCACGGTGTCGCCATTTTTTCCAAAACAGACTTTGTCCGCAGTATGTACACGGGTAAGGACAACCACGCGAAAACTGAATAACCACAGCTTTTCGTTTGCCCCAATAGGTGTAATTGTAGCCCTTCATTAATTCCCAAGCAATGCGGTAATCATCCAGACTTGCAAGGGTTTCGGCATTGGGTGTTATATGAATTTCTCCTTTATTTCTAAAGGCAATTCCTTTCACTAATTCGAGGTCTGAATTATTTTCCAAAGCTTGAATTAATGCAAGACAAGTTGCTTCCCCTTCACCACAAACGATATAATCAATTTGAGCTTGAGTGGATAGAATTTCTTCCCAATGATAGGTAGGGAAAACGCCTCCAATGATGCATTTTATTTCGGGCGCTTTTGAACGAATACCTGAAGTTATTTCATTGATGATAGGTTGAGCAGAAGTGGAACCCGAATGTCCTAAAAGAATCGCATCTGGCTTGTGCTTTAATACTTCTTCAACAATGGAGGAGATGGGAGTATTGTGAAAATCGGCATCTAATAATTCAACCTGATGTCCGTCATCTATCAATGGACCTGCAATGGATAATAATCCTAAAGGAGGTAAATGTTCATGTGCTAAGCGACTTCCAATGGATAAATGAGGTGGATTAATAATGAGTAAATACATGTTATAGATTGAGACTGTTTCTTAAGCCGATGTGAAACGAGAGGAATGATTGCTTATTGCTGATAAAATCACTAATTAGGAATATTTAAGAATTTCATTTTAGACCCTTTTTTCCTTTTTTCAAGATTAATAAATGCTGACGTTGTGGTGTATAATCGTTGATATACTGTTTTCTTTTTTGCCATTTATTTTCAGAAAGATGAAGTTCGCTTCCTTTGGCATCGGGGTGATTCATGAATAAAGTCATGCCTTCAAATAGAAATTCCTTTCCTGCAGGATTCGCAACAATAGTAGGATAGAAATTCTTTTCTACTTCTTCTTTAATGCTCACTGATTCATCCCTAATGGATTTTGAGACAGCAAAAGTGCTCGCTTCAATGCGCTGTATGTCTTCAATAAAGAAATACTTTTGATACACGAACATATCTCCAAAACACAAAATTCTAGGAAAATCATCACAGTATTGAACAGTCACGAAATCAATTTCTTCACTTGTTCGAGTGAAAATTTTGCAGGGTAATATTTCATCATCATTTCCCCAGTTACTAAAACCGATTTTCGCTAATTCAGCAGCAATTTCTTGAGGAATTTCGGTGGAAGTAGTTCCCCATCTTTTTAATAGCTCTTTTTGTGAATCGGTTACTTTGGTCCAATGTGAAACAACTGTATAAAATGACGTTTTACAGCAAGTACAACTATAGATTACTGTCCAATCGATGTTCAGACTTACTTTGATGCGCGTCTTTTTCGTATTTCCTGTAAAAATCTTGGGTAGGGGATATGCCTGTCGCTCTTCTTCACTTAGATAAAGTTCAGTCGCATCTTGGTGCAGACAAAATGGACAACCAATTTTAGTGCGTTTGAAAAGTGAAAACATGCTAGCAATATCGCAAATGCGAATCGAAAAAGTGCTAGAATGTTAAGCGATATTATTTAAGTAAGTCATGAGTTGGTCTTTTTTGCGACTCGAAACCGGCAATTGCTGTCCACTACGAGTTATGACAAATCCACCATCGCCTTTTTCATACCGTTCGATGTAATGAAGATTGAGTAAAACCGATTGATGGATGCGTAAAAATCGAGGATCGGAAAGCAGTTCTTCATATTCACCTAAATTGCCCGAAACGAGAATGGGCGGGCGATTGCTAATATGAAATGTGGTGTAGTTTTTATCTGCTTCACAGTAAATAATATCTTCCACCAACACGACAAAAATGCTCTCAGCAGTGCGTAAAACGATTCGTCGCGGAGGTTCATTTTTATGCATGGATTGCTCAAGCAGAACCGAGAGCTTCTCTTCAAAACCAGCTTGTTGACGAAGGATAGATGCCTTGGTGACGGAATGTAATAATTCGTCTGGATCGATAGGTTTGAGCAGATAATTCAGTGCTGATGCTTTGAATGCCCGTATCGCATAATCCTGATGAGCTGTTATGAAAATCACTGGAAGATTCGCTGCTTGAATATCTTGAATGAGGTCAAATCCACTACCATCTTTTAAGTGGATATCAAGTAGAACTAAATCTAAAGATGTTTTACCTATAATTTCTTTGGCACTTTTTACACCATCGGCTTCATACACATTACGTAGACCTTTACTATACATACGTAGGACTTCCACCACACTTTCGCGTGCCCTTTTCTCATCGTCAACAACTAAAATATTCATCGCACATGAATTAAAGGAATACTGAATTCTACTCGTGTACCACGTTCAGGTAAATCGCTAATGCTGAATTTTATGGGTTGATTCCGATTGGAATTCAGCAAATGTAAACGCTCCTGGGTTATGTTAGTTGCATGAGAAACATGATCTGGTGGATGATTCGATATAGTGTTTGAATATCCGAGCCCATTATCGCTCACACTGACTAATAAAGTTGTTCCATCGGATTTAAATGAAATATGAATTTCACCCGGATAATCAATATCACGAAATCCATGTTCCAAAGCATTTTCAATAAATGGCTGAATGAGCATTGGCGGGATAAGCGTGTGATCTAGATCAATATTTTCATCCGTTTCGATTGTGTAGGAAAAACGATTTTCGAAACGGAGTAATTGCAATTTCAAATAATTCTCCATCCAATGTAATTCTTTCGAAAGAGATAATTGTTCTTCTCTCGAATTATCTAGAATGGTGCGGATTAGCGTGGCGAATGAGGATAGAAATTTCCCCGCTTCTTTGGGTTCACTTTTATAAACAAAACTCTGAATGGCTGTGAGTGAATTAAAGATAAAATGCGGATTCATTTGAGAACGTAATAAGCGCTGTTCCAATTGAACCGTCTTGCTTTCACTCTTAAGTTTCTTTTGCTGATAGAGAAAAAAGGCAATAGTTGAAATAAGCAAAACCAATAAAAGAATTCCGACAATTAATCCATTTTTTCGATTTAATTCATATTCCAAAATCTGCTTTTGTTGATTTACAGAAATCACTTCTTTTTCTTTCATTTCAAATTCGTAATCACTTTTTAAGCGATTGATTTCCGAAATGGATTGTTCATTCATGACTTCATCTTTGAGCTTCATGAATAAATCGTTGTATTGAAATGCCTTTTCGTATTGTCCTAAAGCACGATAATTATTCATCATGATTTTGGCTGCATCGCGCTCAAATTGCTTGTATTGGTATTTATGAGATAGATTTAAAAATTGTTCTGCTGCGACAATACTTTTCTCATATAATTTCATGTCATAATACACCGAAGCTAAATACGAAAACGATTGAACCTGCTTAAAAACAGAGCCTATCGAATCATAAGTAAGTATAGCACGATTAATTAAAGCGACCGATTCTGCATATTCATGTTGCTCGCGTTTAACATCACTTCTCATTCGATAGCAATCGGCAATTCCTTCTTTATTTTCTATTTGTCGGAATAATACATCCGATTGATTTATATAATGAATACATGAATCGAGATTTTTCATGTCTAAATACACCGATGCCAAATTGAAGCACATCAAGGCTTCACCATCTTTTTCTTTCAGTTTTTGAAACATACTGAAAGCTTGATAGCCAGTTTCCAAAGAATGCGGATAATCTTTACGTGCATAATGCACTCCAAAAACATTGGTAAGTGTTGTTGCTATTGCGCTCGTGTCTTTTAATTCTTCATAAATACGCAAACATTCTAATTGCAATTGTAAGGCATCGGTATAATCACCTACATAAATTTTAAATGTTCCTTTATTTCCTAAAGCTGCCGCTATTCCTACTTTATCGTTGAGTTTGCGATGTATTTCTAAAGAACTATCAATAAAGGCAAACGCTTGATTATTGTTGCCTTCAGTAATACATACAATTCCCATCGAATTATATAAATTCCCTAATTCTTTTTGGCAATGCTGAGTTTTAGCAAAATGAATTCCTTGAGAAGCAAAGTCTCCCGCTTTTTTTAAATCGACAGAAACATAAGCCCTTACTAATTCATTGTAGGTTTTTGCTTTATCGCAGGATGATTTTGATTGCTGCAATGCTTGAGTCAAACTATCAAGAAAAGCCTTGCTCTGAGCTTTCACAGGGAAAGACAGAACAAGACTCATCATCACAAACACACAAAATTTCAGCAGCGTTTGAATGCTCATTCGCTTATTTCAGATTAACGTACAATGACCAATTTAGCACTTTTCAATTCATAACCGTTTTGTGCTTGTATCCAGTAAATTCCCGAAGCTAAATGGCTCACATTATTAATCGTTTGAGATGATTTTAATACTTCTCTCCCTTGAGCATCACGAATAATAATCCAATCAATTGCTGAACTACTTTTTACTTCGACCAACTGACTTGCAGGATTAGGTATCACAGTAAATTCGGAGGATTGAACAGCATGAACATTTAACAACAAATAATTAAATTCAGCAGAAGTTGCCGATTGACAATCATTTAATTCATACACCACCGAATACAAACCACTTTGTGTAGGCTGAAAGCTTGAATTTACTGCATCAGGGATGATATCTGTATTGAACATCCACGTATATATTGCTCCTGGAATTTCATCACAAATAAGTAGTCCACCAACTTCATTAATTGTTAGAGTAATGAGTGTCGTTACATCCATTGTAATGCCTGTAGATACAGCTGTTCCAATGCAATTTTCGTTTCCTGAAATTTGACAACTTACCACATCATTATCTTGTAAATTAAAGTTGTCATAATTGCTTGCTGTAATACCTGTATTATTTCCATTTAACAACCATGCATAACTTGGCGATGAACCTGCATTGGTAGCAACAGCAGTAAATTGAACTGTTTCACCTGAACAAATTTGAGTTGCATTACTCGAAATTGAAATACTTGGTGTAATTGAAGGTGTAACTGCAATAGTTAAGGAATTACTAGTAGCCGTTGAACTTGTCACACAGCTAAATGAACTCGTTAATTGACACGTAACAACATCACCATTGGCTAATGAAGAACTGCTGAATTGTGCTGAATTTGTCCCGCTCGGAGAACCATTTACTTTCCATAGAAAGCTCGGTGTTGTTCCTCCATTTTGATAGCTCGCAGTAAAATCAACGGGTGCATTTTCGCAACTCGACAATGTGCTACTAGAAATGCTAATTGCAGGTGTTACTGTTTCGGTGATAGAAATTGTAATGTTATTACTATTCGCTGTAGTACTACTTGCACATGTAGCATTGCTTGTTAATTGACAGGAAACAACATCTCCATCTTGGTAATTCGACCAACTAAAAGGTGAAGGTCCAGTGAAAGTTGGATTTCCATTAATCATCCAATTTAAAACAGGTGAACTTCCTCCGTTTTGAACATTAGCAGATATAGACAATGCTAATCCACTGCAGGTTGAAGGAATGAATGTACTTATGGAAATAGATGGTGTTACTGTTTGAGTTACAGTCATTGTGATAAGATTACTGGTAACTGTCCCAGAGCCGCATGATGCATTACCTGTCATTACACAAGATATCACATCACCATTATTTAAAAGGCTCGTTGTAAACGAAGATGTGGTGCTAGCTGCATTTAATCCATTCTTTTTCCATTGATAAGTTGGTGCACTACCTCCATTTGTTGGTGTTGCAGTAAAAGTGACTTGTGTTCCAGAGCAGATGCTTGTTTGAGCCGTGCTAATACTCACCGATGGTGTTACAGATGAATTAACTGTCATGGTGATGCTATTACTATTTGCTGAACTCTGCGTTACGCATGCAAGAGCGCTTGTCATGGTTAGGCTGATAATATCACCATTGACCAAGCTAGAGTTGATATAGGTTGCCGAATTTGTTCCTACGTTAGAACCATTCTTTTTCCATTGATAAGTTGGAGTTGAACCACCATTTACAGGACTAGCGGTGAAAGTAACTGAAGTGCCACTGCAAATGCTTGTACTACTTGCCGAAATACTCACTGATGGTGTTTGTGGGGAAGTTACTGTGAGTGTAACTGAATTACTATTTACTGTACTAATTCCGCAGGTTGCGCTGCCTGTAAGCTGACACGTAATCACATCTCCATTCACCCAAGAAGAGGCAGTATAGGTGGCTGAATTTGTCCCCACATTTCCACCATTTTTCTTCCATTGGTATGAAGGTGAGCTACCAGCATTTACTGGCGTTGCGGTGAATGTCACACTGGTAGAAGCACAGATTGTAGTTTGACTAGCAGAAATGCTGATGCTTGGTGTAACGATTGGGTTGACGATGATGCTGATCGAATTACTGCTAACTACCGCACTTGAAACGCAAGTTGCATTGCTAGTAAGTTCACATGTAATGATATCTCCATTGACTAATGTAGAGCTGCTATAGGTAGTTGAATTAGTACCCACATTCCCACCATTTTTCTTCCATTGAAAGCTAGGTGTTGTTCCGCCATTTACTGCATTTGTTGTGAATGTAACCGAAGTTCCAGCACAAATTGTTGTTGTCGATGCCGTGATGCTAATGCTTGGTGTGACGCTTGATTGGACAATCATCGTGATAGCATTACTCGTTGATGATGTATTACTCACACATGCCGCATTACTAGTTAAAACGCAGGTAATAATGTCACCATTAACAAGTGTGCTCACATTGAAGGTACTTGAGTTCGTTCCCACATTTCCACCATTTTTCTTCCATTGATAAATAGGTGTTGTTCCACCATTAATTGGTGTTGCAGTAAAGGTGACTGATGTTCCCGCACAAATGCTCGTAGCCGAAGCGCTAATACTAATGCTGGAAGCAGAAGAAACATTCACATTCATCACAATGGAATTGGATGAAATAGCTCCCGGAATAGCACAGGCAGCATTGCTTGTTAATTCGCAGGTGATGATATCATTATCGGCGAGTGAGCTAGTACTGAATGTGCTAGCATTTGTTCCGACAACTGAACCATTTTTCTTCCATTGATAGGTAGGAGCAGCCCCTTCATTTGTCACGCTTGCTGTGAACGTAACCGATGTTCCTGCACAAATATCAGTTGAGCTGGCACTAATGCTTATGCTTGGAATGCAGGCGCCATTACAAACATTGGTGTGATTTCCAATATATTGATAGGCATCTATTGGGTAAACAATCCATTCAACCGAAGCATCGAAACTAGAACCCTGAATGTTATTTCCTTTGGTGATTTCGGGTTTACGCACGAGTGTTTTATCGAGTGTGGAAGCTCCAGAAGTGCCTGTCCATGCAGTTCCGGGATCTTGTCCGATTACTCCAATTAAATCGATTATATCTCCATTTTTAGTTAATGCGATGGCATCATCACCATTGAAGTTCAACGTTGCATCAATATCGGCTGCAAGGAAAAATTCGAGATCTGATAAAGAATGTGCTATAATCCATACATCGTTGGGTTGTAAAATACCTGAAGGGACAATAGTTTGAGTCGCAGTGGTAGCTCCATTGGCATAAAATAAAATCCGGTATGGTGCTAAATCAATAGGATTGGGAGTCGGATTATAGATTTCGATGGCTTTGTTATAGGATGAGCCTTCCACATATTCCGAAATAAAAATATCACCACATGGAGTTAAATCAACGGCTGGTGGTAATACGAATGGTGTAGATTTAAAAATCTGTACAATTCCGTGTGTGGATCCAGTTGCATAAATTTCTTCTAATCCATCTCCATCTAAATCGCCCGATTCAACAAAGTCGGCACCATCAACCTGATTTCCAATATTGATGCGATTAAAACTTTGAGATCCATCATTTATATAAACGCTTACTTTTTTATCGACGGTTGAAGTAGAAATGACATCCATTTCACCATCACCATTATAATCTCCACCAAAAACATAAGTGGCACCATCCACGCCAGTACTTACCGTTTTTTTAGTGAATGAAGGAAAACTTCCACCTGAGCTTTCGTACCAAGAAATTTTATCGTCGGTCGATGATGCACTCAATAAATCCAAATCACCATCACCATTTACATCTTTTACATCGATTGAATTAATTCCAGGTGCCGAGTTATCGATGATATAATCGGTGAAATCGAGGTTATTTCCATCATTATCGAATACAATTAATTTATTGGTTGGATTTCCTTGTGCGGAAAAAACATCCATATCACCATCTTGATCGTAATCAAAAACACGCACCGAAAATGGATCCCAATACATTCCACTCACCATGTGTTCGGTGAAGGTTTGGCTGCCATTATTTTCGTACCAATAAACCGCATCATCAGCAGTACTTCCACTGACAAAATCCATATCGCCATCATCATCAAAATCAATGGGTTCGAGGCTGTATGGCCCCATCACGCTTGCTGCAAAATGATAGGCAAATAATCCATTTCCTTTATTTTCAATCCAGCTAATTTTATTGTTGTCATTTTCGGTATAAATCGCATCCTCATCACCATCTCCATCCATATCTGCAGTACGAATATTGACTCCATAATTGGTAGTTATGTAGGAGAAACCATTGTCTTGGAGCTGAATTGGGGTGAACTCGCCATTACTCTCGTTACGATACCAATACATAAACGTGAAGCCAACTTCCATTAAATCCACATCACCATCATTATCAAAATCACCATGACAAGCACCATGATTATTTCCTGCATATTGCATGACTTGTTTAGCCGTAAAGCTAAGCGTGGCGCTGTTTTGACAATAACGAATATCTAATCCTCCGCCGCACATTACATCTACTTTTCCATCCGAATTATAATCAGCACAAACTAATTGATTGGGGTAAGAAGTACGATTATCGATGGTTCCACCCGAGCTAAATGTTTGGTTCCCTGAATTCAAACTATAGTTGATTAATTCACTTGAATAATTTGCTGTGACGAAGTCGAGATGTCCGTCATTATTGAGATCAGCTAATTCAACAGAATAAATTCCTGTGCCTGTAGAATAAGGGAAAATATTAAAAATGGTTGCATCATTTCTAAACCAACCCCAACCTAAATCGGAAGCATAAATAATATCTAAATCACCATCTTGATCGTAATCTCTTAGTTTTACTTCACGAGGCGCTGTAAGGCTATTGGAGATATTAACGGTAGAAAAAACACCTGATCCATTATTTCTCAGCCAAACAATTTGATTTCCTGTGCGGGCAGAAGCTAAAATATCTTGATCACCATCACCATCCATATCGCCCGTTCTGACTTTGGTAGGACCGTTGAAATTGCTGAGTAAATCAACTTGAGTGAAGCTTTGTGAACCGTTATTACGTAGCCAGAATATTTTATTTCCCGTATAAGAAGCAACGGCCAAATCAATATCTCCATCATTATCAAAATCGGCAGCAGCTAATCCAGCAGGACCAGCAGCAGTCGAATTTAATGTGGTGCTACTAAAAGTTTGCATTCCATTATTGCGGTTCCAATAGATAGCATTATTACTCAACGATGCTGAGATGATATCTTGATAACCATCCTGATCCAAGTCGATACCAACAACTGCTTGAACTTCAGGCTGAAGCTGCGATATAACGTGGTTGACGAATAATCCGTTACCGCGATTTTCCTCCCAACTTAGACAATATAATCCACCTGAAATCAAGTCTTTATCACCATCCGAATCGAGGTCGGTTGTGTCCATGTGTAAGTTGTTGTAAGCAACTAAAGTGCTGGTGAAGTTTT
>DAOOQW010000004.1:0-37442 GCA_035388945.1 Flavobacteriales bacterium | reverse complement strand
GTGATACGCACACGAATTGTGCGAACGTAGATTGCAACCTGCTTTTTATTCAATGTGAGAATTGCCAAAAAGAATTCAACGGCTGCTGCAGTGCTGAGTGCATGGAAATTATTGCCCTACCTGAAGAAACTCAGAAAGAACTCCGCAAAAATAAAAACTACCAATACAGCAATATGTTGTACCGCAAAGGCCGACTTCGCCCAAGTGGTCCACAACTTCAACAATACACGCTTAAATCCAAATCATGAGCTTCCAAAATATTCTCGTTTCTGTAAACGAAGGCATTCAAACCATCACCGTTAATCGTCCCGATAAACTCAATGCCCTGAATTACCAAACTATTCAGGAGATTGGTCAAGCGGTTGCACAAGGAAATAAAAACCCCGATGTGTTCGGAATGATACTTACCGGTTCGGGTGAAAAAGCCTTTGTTGCAGGTGCCGATATCAGTGAGTTTGCTTCGTATTCACTTATCGAAGCGGAGAAATTAAGTCGCGACGGTGGAGATGTTTTTACTGGCATCGAACGCTCGGCTAAGCCTGTCATTGCTGCGGTAAACGGATTTGCATTAGGTGGAGGATGTGAATTAGCGATGTCGTGTCAAATTCGTGTGGCAGCTGAAAATGCTCGCTTTGGACAACCCGAAGTAAATCTAGGTTTGATTCCCGGATATGCCGGAACACAACGTTTGGTGCAGCTTATTGGAAAAGGAAAAGCGCTCGAATTGTTGATGACCGCCGATATGATTGGCGCGGAAGAAGCGCATCGTTTAGGTTTAGTCAACCATGTAGTTTCGCAAGCCGAATTGATTAACAAAGCCACCGAAATACTTAAAAAGATTGGCACAAAAGCACCATTAGCAATTGCTGCGGTAATTCGTTGCGTGAATGCTCATTATCAGTACGATGAAAATGGTTTCGACACCGAAATTCGTGAGTTTGCAGGATGTTTTGGAACCGAAGATTTTAAAGAAGGAACCGAAGCCTTTTTAGGAAAGCGTAAAGCTGAATTCAAAGGGAAATAACTCACTCTTAAATCCGAAATATTCGGATGTTCGAAATGTGATGGAGATTGATAGGAAAAAAACGTCCTTTGTTGCTAAAGCAAATGATTGATAAAGCGTGAATCCACTGCGTAAACTTGCTGGTCAAACGGCTATTTATGGACTTAGTTCCATTGTTGGTCGACTGCTGAATTACCTGCTGGTTCCGCTACACACGCGTGTTTTCCTTCCCGAAGCATATGGTGTAGTTACTGAAATGTACTCCTACGTTGCTTTCCTAATGATTGTGCTTACGTATGGTTTCGAAACGTCCTTCTTTCGTTTCGCCAGTAATCAAGAAGATCGTCCGCGTATTTATGCGACATCGCTCATTTCACTTTTAGTTAGCTCACTTGGATTTTTCATCCTTTGTTGGGTTTTTGTCGGACCAATAGCTGATTACATCCAATATCCCGAATATCCCGAATACATCGTTTGGTTTGCACTCATCTTAGCCACCGATGCCGCCACCAGCATTCCATTCGCCAAACTCCGACTCGAAAACCGCCCACTCAAATTCGCCATTCTCAAATTGGTAAACATTGGTGTGAATGTGCTTATCAACGTGTTTTTCTTGATGCTTTGTCCGTGGTTGCTCGAAAACGGCAGTACATCTATTCAGGATGCTGTGCGTGATATCTACGACCCGAACATGGGTGTAGGATATGTGTTCATTGCCAATCTGGTGGCGAGTTTGGTCACGTTTCTGCTACTTATTCCCGATATGTGGAAAATGAGCTGGAAATTCGACAGCGAACTTTGGCGACGTATGATGCGCTATGGATTTCCCTTATTGATTGGTGGATTGGCGGGAATAACCAACGAAATGTTTAGTCGGATGAGCATGAAATACCAGCTTCCTAAATCCATTGCTATGCACGATTTAGGAGTTTTTGGAGCCTGCTACAAAGTGGCAATTCTGATGACCCTTTTTATCCAAACTTTCCGCTTTGCAGCTGAACCTTTTTTCTTCACACAAGCACGAGAGAAAAACGCTAAAAAGCTTTACGCCGAAGTGATGCATTGGTTTGTAATCGCTTGTAGTTTGATTTATTTGGGTGTACTCATCTTCATGAATATTGTCAAAGAATTCATCGGAGAAGCCTACCACGAAGGATTGGTGGTTGTACCCATTCTGCTCATGGCGCAACTGTTTTTAGGTGTGTTTTTCAACTTAAGTATTTGGTTTAAGCTTAACGACCGCACGTATATTGGCGCTTGGCTAGCAATTTTCGGTTCTGTACTTACCTTGATTTTGAACTATCTCTGGGTGCCTGAATTTGGCTATGTAGGCGCTTCTTGGGCTACGTTTGTTGTGTATTTGACGATGTTAATTGCCTCGTATCTCTTGGGACAAAAATTTTACCCAATCGAATACGATTTACGTCGAGTAATTGGGTATCCTGTCTCTGTTGCTCTTATGGTTTGGCTTTACACCAAGTATCTTCCCATGGAAGGCGCTATCTCATGGGTGCTGAAATGCTTGATTTTGTTAGCATTTGTTGGCGCTGTGTGGCTTCTTGAAGTAAGGAAAAAAACCGTAATTTCGTCCCCTTCAACCTAAGAAAACATCCCGTTATGAAAATCAGAATCATCAACCAGTCGGCACACGCGCTGCCGGAATATGGAACTGAACATGCCGCCGGATGTGATTTAAGAGCCAACTTAACCGAACCTATTGTTCTCGCACCTCTTGGACGCGCATTAATTCCTACTGGTTTATTTTTAGAAATCCCTGTCGGAATGGAAGGACAAGTCCGCCCACGTAGCGGATTAGCTGCTAAGCATGGAGTAACGGTGCTCAATTCACCCGGAACCATTGATGCAGATTACCGCGGAGAAATAAAAGTAATCCTGGTAAACTTATCGGATACTGCTTTTACAATCAACAATGGAGAGCGAATCGCCCAGTTGGTTGTAGCCAAACACGAACGTGCCGAATGGGAAGAAAGTTCTAGCCTTGCCGATTCAGAGCGCGGTGCTGGAGGATTTGGTCATACCGGAGTTCATTAAAAAAACCTACCCTAATTTTCAGGAATGAGAATCATTATACCAATGGCAGGCATGGGCAAACGCATGCGCCCACACACACTTGTCACCCCAAAACCTTTAATCGAATTTGCTGGCAAACCGATGGTTCACCACATTGTGGAAGAACTCGCCAAAACCTGCCACGAACCTATCGAAGAGATTGCGTTTGTAATTGGAAACTTTGGTAAAGAAGCCGAAAAAAGCCTGATTGCAGTTGCCGAAAAAGTAGGCGCAAAAGGCAGCATTTATTATCAAGAAGAAGCGCTCGGAACAGCTCATGCCGTTTTGTGTGCAGCCGAATCGATGCAAGGTAAACTCATCATCGCTTTTGCCGACACACTTTTCAAAGCGAATTTCGTTCTCGACGAATCGAAAGATGCAGTGATTTGGGTTCAGCAAGTAGAAGATCCTCGCCCATTTGGTGTGGTGAAAGTGAACGAAGAAGGCAACATTACCGATTTCGTAGAAAAACCCGCAGAATACGTTTCCGACCTTGCGATTATTGGTATTTACTATTTCCGCGATGGCGAGAATTTACGTGCCGAATTGCAGTATTTGATTGATAACGACCTGAAAGAAAAAGGCGAATATCAAATCACCAACGCCCTCGAAAACATGAAGCAAAAAGGGCTCAAATTCGCCCCTGGCAAAGTAATCGAATGGCTCGACTGTGGAAATAAAAACGCTACTGTTTACACACATTCTCGCTGGTTGGAATTGAAAAAAGGCGAACAATTGATTGATGCATCTTTGGTAAAAGAAAATGCATTAGTAATTGAGCCTTGCTACATTGGAAAAGGTGTTAAGATTATCGGATCGGTGGTTGGTCCACATGTTTCGATTGCTGATGGAAGCCTGATTGAAAATTCGGTAATCCAGAATTCCATCATCCAGAAAAATACTCGCATCCAAAACAGCGTTATAGCTAACTCGATGATTGGAAATTCGGTTGAAATCATGAACCAAAAACTCGATTTGAGTGTTGGTGACTATACCGTTTTCTCAACCGGGAACTAAAACTGAAGCATGCGCCCGATTAACCTGATACTTTTTTCCTGCATTATAATTGGATCCTTATCCTCCTGTAAAAACAAACAGGTTGCTTCGGCCGATAAGAATCCAAGTACCGCTTCGGCATTAACCGAAAAGGAACGCCTCGATTTTGAAGTGTTGTTTTTTGATGCCGAAAAAGAGAAGCTGCTCGGAAACTTCAGTCAGGCACAAACAAAATTCCAACAGGCCATCCGGATTGACCCTCGTGCTGCTGCGGCTCATTTTGAATTAAGTCAAGTTTACTTGCAAACAGGTAACAAAGACTTAGCTGAAATAAGTGGGAAAAATGCGGTGCGGTTTGATGAGAAAAACAAATGGTACAAGCTTGCCCTGGCGGATATTTATGCCCGCAATGACAAATACGCCGAAGTTGTTCCGCTCATGGAAAGTCTGCATAAAAAAGAGCCTAACAACGAAGACTATTTGTACGGATTAGGCGCAGCGCTTGTCCAAACGGGTAAATTTGATGAGGCTGCAAAAGTCTACAACAAATTAGAGGCATTAGTAGGAATTAACGAAGAGTTAATCCTTCAAAAGAAAAACCTCTACATGCGTTTGGGTAAAACCGATAAAGCCATTGCTGAGATTAACCGCTTGATGGCTGCTTTCCCCGAAGAAGTTGGGTATCGTGGATTTTTAGCAGAAATATACGAAGCAACTAATCAGCCCGAAAAAGCTCTAGCCGAATACAACGAAATTTTACGTCTCGACCCGGAAAATCCCAACGTTCGTTTTTCATTAGCCGAATACTACCGTTCACAAGGCGACAAAGAGAAATCGTATCAAGAATTGAAGAAAGCTTTTGCAAACCCGGAGAGTTCTTTGGAGTTGAAGATGCAGGTGCTTTCCTCCTATTTCGAAATCACAGCACAATATCCGGAGTTGAAATATCAGGCAATGGAATTATGTCGCGAATTAGTTGCGGCTCATCCCGAAGAACCTCAAGGACATGCTGTTTATGGTGATTTTCTGCTTCGCGAAGACAAACTAAACGAAGCACGCGAACAATACATGTTGGTTTTAGCGGCTGATAAAAGTCGGTATAACGTGTGGAATCAAATTTTGCTGATTGATTCGGAATTGAAGAATTATCAAAGCATGTTCGATTTGAGTAAAGAAGCGATTGAGTTGTTTCCCTATCAGCCTTCGCTATTTCTTTATAACGGAATTGCCGCAATGCAATTGAAACAGTACGATAAAGCGATAGAATCACTTAAGGGAGGAGCCGATGTAACGATTGGTAATTCGGCACTTTCGTCGCAGTTTTATGCTTCAATGGGAGATAGTTATAATTCCATGACTAAATTCCGCGAAAGCAACGATGCGTATGAGAAAGCATTAAAATATGATGCAGCAAATACATACGTATTAAACAATTACGCGTATTACTTGTCATTACGCAAAGAAAACCTTCCTCGTGCGAAAGAATTGGCAGAAAAATGCAATGAACTTCAACCCGGAAATGCTTCTTTTCAAGACACATACGCTTGGATATTGTTTCAAATGAATGATTTAGAGAATGCTTCTATTTGGATTGACAAAGCCATCGAAAATGGTGGAATTCGAAGTGGCACCATCATGGAGCACAAAGGAGACATTCTAATCAAACAAGGGAAAACTACGGATGCACTAGATTTTTGGAATCGTGCAAAAGAACTCGGTGGAACAAGCGATAAACTAGAACAGAAAATAAGTCAGAAAAAATATTCGGAGTAAGTGAAGAAAGCAATTCTGCCGGCAATCTGGCTTTTAGTATGTGTATTCACGATTAACAGCGTTGCTTGTAAATCAAAAAAAGTTGCTCAAGTAACACCTCTACCGGAGCAAACAACACCCAAGCCGACAGGTACTTTTAGTTCAAATCCCGACAGTCTTTCTCGTGCATTATATGCTGCCGACGTTCCACTAAAATGGTTTAGCGCTAAGGTTTCTGCCAATACCGATATCGACAAACAAACGAATTCCTTCTCAGCCAATTTGCGTTTGAAAAAAGACAGTGCCATTTGGATGTCGATTTCACCCGCATTAGGGATTGAAGTAGCACGAGCTTTAATCACTCCCGATTCGTTAAAATTCATCAATCGTATTAACGGCACGTATTTCAAAGGGAATTATCAATACCTCAACAGTCTGTTACAGATCGAAGTAAACTTCAAAATGGTACAGTCAATTTTGTTGGGTAACGCCTATCTACATTACGGTGTTGAAAATTATATCAGCGACCGAGAAAATGATTTGCTTGTTCTCAGCACCTTGAAGAAGCGTAGGATACGTCGCGAGAGCGAGCTCGATATCCCTCAGATTTTAACGCAGGAGATTTGGTTTTCGGCGTTAAAAAACAAAATCGTACAGATGGAAATGCAGGACTACCGCCCGGTTCGGAAGTTTACAGTTTCCTACAAAGGCTTTGAAGATCTGGAAGGATTTCGCGTACCCAATGCTTTATCGGTACATGCTCAGGCCGATAAACAAGTGAAGATTGAGCTGGAATATTCCCGAATTACCGTTAACAAGGAGTTGAACTTACCATTCAACATTCCTGAAAACTATGAACCTAGTCGCTAGATTCTTCTGTATTATCCTTCTGTTGGTTCTTGGATCCCAAGTTCAAGCTCAAACCAGTCGCTCCGAATTGGAACGAAAAAAAAAGAGCCTCCAAAAAGAGATTGATCTTACCAATAAACTCATCAAGGAAACCAAGAAGAATAAAAATCTCAGCCTCGGTCAACTTAAAATCCTCAATAAAAAACTCGACGATCGTAAACGTTTGATCAATGCCATTCAACAGGAAGTGGGCATGCTCAACTCGACTATCACCACGAACGGACAAAAAATCCAAGAGCTACAAATCGAGCTCGACCGACTCAAATTATCCTACGGTAAACTCATCCGACAGGCTTATCTAACCCGAAATCAGCAATCATCGCTGGTATTATTATTCTCAGCAAAAGACTTCCAGCAAGCATATAAACGCCTGTATTATTTGCGCAAATACAACAATTATCGTCGCGAACAGGCTTTGCTTATTCAAGCTTCACAGGATGAGCTAAATGGTCGGGTAAAACAGCTAAAGACCGATTTATCTACTAAACGCGATTTATTGGGTAGTGAAGAGCGCGAAAAGAAGGTATTAAGTGAGGAAAAGAAAGAGCAGGAACAAACACTTACGGCTCTTCAGAAAAAGGAAAAATCGCTCAAGAAAGACCTCGATAAGAAACGAGCGGATGCTAAGAAACTCGATGGAGAAATTCAACGAATAATTGAACGTGAGATAAATCGGGAACGAGATCGGGCAATGGCTAAATCTAAGTCGGAAGCTGAAGCTGCTCGTAAAAAAGCCGAAGCGTCAGGCAAACCAGTACCAGCGCCGGTGAAAGAACCCGAAATGCGTGTTACATCTGAAACTCGTGCCTTATCTGGAAAATTCGAAGCCAACAAAGGACGACTACCTTGGCCAGTAGATCGTGGTGTAATTACCGAATCGTTTGGTACGCATCCACATCCGGTTTTAAAAGGCATCACCACCAACAACAACGGAATCAACATTGCGACGCCACAAGGATCTAACGTAAAAGCTATTTACGATGGGGAAGTTACTGGTGTAATTAGCATTCCAGGTGCTAATATGGCGGTAATTCTCAAACACGGAGAGTACCTAACTGTATATAGTAATCTGGCTTCTAGCTCCGTTTCGAAGGGACAAAAAGTGCATACAGGACAAGCAATCGGTGTTGCCGATAAGGATGATTCAGGAGGAAAATCGGAGGCTCACCTCGAAATCTGGAAAGGGAAAGTGAAGCTTAATCCATCGGAGTGGATTTCCCGTTGATTAGTAAATAAACTCCCGTTTAAACCAGTACGAATAACGCGGCAGGTAATACGTAATGTTGAAGCTCAAGTAGGTACCGTTATAAGTTGGGAGCTGAACAGGAAAACGGTTGCTGGTAAATTGACCTTGATACACATCGGTAGTTGCATAGCGGAAAGTTGCTCCGAAATACAAGGCGGCATCACTTTTAAAAATAGAACCTACTTCGAAACCTGCAATAAATACCGGATTTATATTGCTCAGAGAATTCGTTTGTGTGGTATAAGTTAGTACAGTAGAACTATCGCCACTTAGTTTAACGGTTTGCACATTCGACAGATTGATTTGCAAGCCTGCTCCCACAAACTCACGGTGACGAAGCGAGCCCAAATACCCACAAGTTCCGAACATTAAAGGAAACTCAAGGTTATTCGATTTAAATCGGGCATCAATCCCAAAACTTGGAATTCCTGTTTGTTTTAATCCAAACGATTGAAGTGAATACAATGCTGAAACAGAACTAAAAAAATGATCTCCTAATTCAAGCGAATTAGTTACGCCCAACTGCACACCTGCTCGACCTACAGTAAAAAAATTAGTAGTAATATTCGTGTTGGAAGAAGTCCAAGCTAGTGTTGGTCCAGCAGTAAAGCCTAGGCGCATCTTGGCCGATTGAGCAATAGAAGCCGAAAAAGGCAATACTAATAGCAGAAGGAAGAAATAGCGCTTCATAATTTTTTAGCAAAGAAACGAAATTCATGCAAGGAGATTATCCTTTATGGCTTCGGTATTTGCTAAAATCGCGTATCTTCCACCTCTCCTAAAGAGGATGAACATGATGGAACCAGAAAAAGATGAAAAAGCTGGTTGGTTTGCTCAACGCACAACCTTTCTGTTTCAGCCAGTTGCGTTAGATCCCTTAATTGCTTTTCGAGTTGCCTTTGGTGTAGCTATGGCACTTTGGGCTTTGTATATGTTGTTCAGCGGAAACGTTTACGACTTTTTCATCCAACCCAATTACTATTTCAGTTATCCCGGCCTTTCTTGGATTAAACCGCTTTCGGCTCCCGGCATGTATGGCGTGTTTATCCTACTATTCGCTTCGGCAGTAATGATTGGTGCCGGTTGGTTCTTTCGCGCCTCAACGCTCATCTTTACGATTGCATTTGCTTACGTTTCGCTTATCGATCAGGCAAATTATTTGAGCTACTATTATTACGTTCTGCTTTTGTCGATCATGTTGAGCATTTCTCCCGCTCACCGACTATTTTCCATCGACTTGCTTAGAAAACCATCGCTTCGTGTCGATTTTATTCCTCGTTGGAGCATTCTTGCTTTTCAGTTACAAGTAGCACTCGTTTTCATTTTTGCTGGAATGGCGAAACTGAATGCCGACTGGCTCTTCGAAGGTCGCCCTATGAATATCTGGCTCGAAAACTTATCCCTGAACATGGGTGTTGATTTTCCTGCTTGGATGTTGGCTGGTTGGTTTCCTGTTGTCATTTCGTGGTTTCTGATTCTTTTCGATTTCATTATTCCGCATTTTCTATTGGATAAATCCACCAGTACCGGAGCTTTCCGAATGGTAATTCTTATTCAACTGTCAGCTTTAATCCTTTTTCCTGCAGGCTTCTTCCCTATCCTCACTATCCTTTCCTGCACGGTTTTTCTTCCCGCCGAAAAAATCCACCGCCTCATTTCAGGCATTTCTTACCTGCTTTACGACCTATTTAGTTTCAAAGGAGAAGTGTTCCAGCCGGGCGGTTCATACATGTTGCAATACCGCAAAAAACGACTCTTTCCAAGCATTTTACTCATTTTCTTAAGTGCGCAAATCCTCATTCCGGTAACGCTTTTCCTTTATTGGGGAAATGGTCGTTGGACTGATGCTGCTTTCCATTTTAGCTGGGATATTCGCCTGCACGAAAAAGAAGCTCAAGTTCAAATTTGGCGTACGAATACCGAAAACGGACAAGAAGAAGAAGTCAACATTAACAACTACCTCGCTCCACATCAGCAACGTCGTATGGCCGAAAGTCCCGATATGATTCGGCAGTTTATTCATCACCTGCGTTACGATGGCATTGATACGTCTGCCCGAGATTTTGAACAAGTTAGAGCCTTAGCTACTATTTCTCTCAATGGTGGTGCTCCTCAGCCGCTTCTCGACAATACCAGTAATGAAGAGCAAGTCGAAGAAAATTAAGTTGCTATAATCAGCATGATTCCTTTTTTCCGATTTACTGCTATTTCCGGAATTCTTATGGCTGTTTGTTGCTTTGCAGCCTGTCAATCGGATGTAGATCATTGGAAATCGGCTCAAACCGAATGGGAGCAAAAAGATTACCTCGGTGCAATCATCGAACTCAATACTTGTATCAGTCTAGATCAGCAAAGCGATAGCATTTTTCTACTTCGTGCACGCTGCTACCAAAAGATCCAAAACGACTCTCAGGCGATGGGCGATTTTAAACAAGCGCTTCTCCTAAATCCCAACTGTGACGCCGCCCGTCTCGATCTTGCCCGCTTGCAAATCATCTACACCGACACCACAAATGCAGGCAAGTCTCTCCGCCAACTCATTATTTCTCCTACAAGTCGAATCCGTTCCGACGCCTGGATCGAAATGGGACGCATGGATTACTTCTCCGACCGTTTTCCACTAGCTATCCAAGCAATGAATCAAGCCATTCAAGCCGATTCGAGCAATCATCTCGCTTGGTATTACCGAGGTTTACTCTTCTCCCGATTTTTCACTCCGCAAGGTGAAACGCGTCCAGCAACCTATCCTTTCCTCGATTTTCCGGCTGCTATCAACGACTTTGGGCAGTGTATTCGCCTAAAACCCGATTTTGCCGATGCTTGGTATCAACGTGCTGTCGTGTATTTCAATCAATTCGACGAGCAACATGGAATGCCCGATATCAATCAAGCCATTCGTCTTGAACCTAAGTACTCATATTATTATTCCGCACGTGCTCACCAACACAGCGTTTCGGGTCGTTTGCAGGATGCGCTCAACGATTATAACACTTCGGTCAACTTAAATGCACTCGATCCCGAAGCACTTCTCGGACGTGCCGAAGTATGGGAAAAACTAGGTCAAAAATCCAATGCTGAAAAGGACCGACACGCAGCTGCAATCATCGCATTAAGCTCCAAGAATAAAGATTAGGGTGGTGACCAGGCTTTCGCGACGAGTCCTCCTTCGTGCGGGCTCTTTGCTCAATCCTTACCACTTCTTCTAAGTTCAAATGCGAAGGATAAAAACGAATAATGAATCTTCGATTTTATACCGCTATTCAATCTTCTATTAAAAACAAAAAGGGCGTCTGCTATTAAACAAACGCCCTTTTTAAAGAATAAATATCAATTCCTATTTTTTACGAAGAGGATCAACATTTTTCAATGTTTGAAGTTTAGGAGTTGATTCGAAACGAAGGTCTTCGTAACGAGCAACACGGCTTCCTTCTTTTTTATCAGAACGGTTTGCAACAATGTGCCACTGAAAAACAGTAGAAGAATTTCCTCCTGCCAATTCAACTACATCAAAACCATTCACACTTTTATTTGTAATGTAAACACCTTTACAATCACCTTCAACTTGAATATAAACACGTAAAGGATGTTTTTCATTCACAGTAATGTTCATCGCAAATGTAGGATCAATCGTAATATGTGCTTTCCCATTTACAAGTTGTCCGCTTCCAAAATCTTCAAATAATACTTCTGGAGCTTCTGGAGCATGCATTACTACGGCATTGTCATTAACATCTTTTACTATAGTTGAGACAGTACCACCACCAAGAATTTTGTAGTGTACATCTGCAGCAGTCC
Organism: Flavobacteriales bacterium; assembly: GCA_035388945.1. Classification (GTDB taxonomy): domain Bacteria; phylum Bacteroidota; class Bacteroidia; order M30B66; family M30B66; genus CALQRR01. The sequence goes on along the minus strand of DAOOQW010000004.1, from coordinate 25,671 downwards.
AACAATTAATTACACCCGTTCCAGTATTAGATGGGTCTCCATCATTTGTATAAATCGCAGCTTGATCAACACCTGGAGCGAAGTTTAGGTTTCTAGCATAAAGTCCAAAATTGAACCCATTAAATGCTCCACCTTGTCCGTCTGCCAAGACTGTTCCTGAAGTAAAAGCAATATTGTTTCCTATACCAAATACACCAGTTCCTGTAGCTGAAGAACTTTCTCCACCAATACCAGTTTCACCAATTCCTCCAACACCTACACCTGCACCAGTTCTTAAGTTATTTCCATAAACACCTGCATATGCAGTTCCTGCTGCATTTATTTGACCTGAAACACCAGATGCTGCAGAAGTCGACAAACCAAGAATTGCCGAATTGGCAACGGATGTACTGTTTGTTGTCCCTTGAATTGCTGCGAATGTATTTGCCCCATTTGTAGATGCCCCTTGAATTGCAGTCCCAGTTCCCGATAGCACAACAGCTAATCCTGAGGTTGCTGTTCCACTCTCGTTTATTTGTAAACCAATACCTGTTAAACCAGTACCAGAAGCATTAATAGTAACAGGACCAGAATCAGCAGTAATTGTTTTTCCAGCTCCAGCTCCACCAAAATCATACGATTGATCCAATGTTCCTCCAGCTCCAGCAGGACCTTGTGGACCAGCAGGACCAGTTGCTCCTGTTGCACCAGCAGGGCCAGCAGGACCGGCAGGACCAGTTGCGCCTGTTAAACCAGTTGGGCCAGCAGGACCGGCAGGACCAGTTGCGCCTGTTGCACCTGTCAATCCGATTGGACCTTGAGGACCTGTTGGACCAGCAGGGCCAGTTAATCCAGTAGCTCCAGTTGCACCAGCAGGACCTGTTAATCCAGTTGCACCTGTAGCGCCAGTTGCTCCTTGTGCGCCAGCAGGACCAGTTGCTCCAGCAGGGCCAGCAGGACCTTGAGGACCAGCAACTCCAGCAATACCTTGTGGACCTTGAGGGCCAGTTGCACCAGCAGGACCAGTTGCACCGTCAGCACCATCGGCTCCATCAGCACCGGCAGGACCAGCAACTCCAGTTGGACCAGCAGGACCTTGAGCTCCACGGCAATCTAGAGCATTCCAGAATCCATCGCTGTTTACATCTTCAGAAGGATCTTGAACACCATCACCATCCGTATCCCAGCAATTTAAACCACTTCCAGGACCAGCAGGACCTTGAATACCTTGTGGACCAGCAGGACCGGCAGGACCAGTTGCTCCAGCAGGACCGGTAGCACCATCTTGGCCGTCTTGTCCATCAGCACCAGCAGGGCCGGCGGGGCCAGCAGGACCAGCAGGGCCAGTTGCTCCGGCAGGACCAGCAGGACCTTGAGGGCCAGGAGTTCCACCGTTACCAGATGATTCAGAATAAAGAGCGTAAGGAACTGATAGTAATTCGTTCGTTCCAACTGTTGTATAAGTTGTGCCACCTGTAGGGTCAACCTCAACTTTTACATATTGGTTAGCTGTACCCCAAGTAATGTCTTCAAATGTTCCAGTTAGAGCAGTACCACCACCAATTTTAAAGGAAAATAACCCAAATGAATTGGTAGTAGCTGTGTGTTTTTCGGAATATTGAACAGGACCAGTTGCAGATCCTTGTAAAACTGAAATTCGAACGCTAATGGTTTGATTTACAAAAACGCTACCTGACGAATTTCGAGCAATAGCTTGGTAATTAATTCCATTAGGCACAGGCGTTTGTGCCTGCACAGTTCCAGCTAAGAGCATAAGCCCTAAAGCAGGAGTTAAGAGAAGTGAACGGAAATTTCTTTTCATGGTTTATGGTAAAAATTGGTCAGGAATTCATTTTTGTAATCCGGAAACTGCGCTGGTGTTTTCCATCAACACTTGTCATGCGAAGCAAATAAGCTCCAGCGGCTAAATCGGATGTTTCTACGGTGTAAGTCTGTGTACCAGGAACCTGATTCAACTTGCGACTTGCCATCACTTTACGGCCTTCAGCATCATATAAATCAAGTGTCAAATCAAGCATCTTCTCCGAAGAGAGTTTCAACGTTAACTGCTCGTCTGCTGGGTTAGGATAAACTTCGGCATTCCAACTAGCATCTATCGATTCCACTAAAGCAATCTGATATTTATCCGGCTGGTGAAATCCCTGTGTTAGGGTGAAATTACCATTAGAAATAGTCGAAACTGACGACATCTCTCCAATCGTATAAGACACACCAAACTGGGCATTGCTGAAATCTCCTCCCTGAGACGAAAAAACCTGTGGACTCAGTTGGGTTTGTCCCCAGCTAAGCACAGGAATAGCGCTCAAAGCAAAAAGTAAAAGGGGTTTTTTCATATGCAATCTAAAAAGAGGTGAATACCTGCGAAGCGCAGAATAACAAATATAGTATTCATCCTTTCGCTTTAACAGGTAAAACACTTCCCCATTATTTTGTATGAATAAGATATCTCAATACCCGTCTTGAACCAGCTTTTTTGCCGCTATCAGCCCACTCAATGCAACACCGGGAATTCCCTGTCCGGGATATACACTGTCGCCACATACATACAAACCACTTCCAACGCGAGCTTGAATCATCTGCCAAGGCTTAATGTTTTTCCGCTGTGGATATCCTCCTACAAACCCACCTTTTCGCATCGTCCAATCTTCCCAAGAAGCTGGTGTTGACGCGCTTATCCGAATAATATCATCTTCTTCAAAATAACCTTCCCGAATCAAAATTGACTGAATTACCAATTTCACTCGTTCCATATCAAGGTTGCTTTTCTGCCCTAATCGATAATGCATGCTTACCGACAAAATACCCTCTCCCAGTTCAGATCGCAAGCGATCACCTACATCACTTTTACTAATAAAAATACTCCCAGAACCCTCAAATTCGAACGATTCACTAAGATGAATTTGTTGGTGTAAACACGACACTTCCTTGCGTTGGCGGTAAACGAAACTCACTTGTATCGCTCCATTCAGGCTTTTAATAGGCATTAATTTCCGTTGCAGTTTTCGAATCGATTTCTCATCCTGCACCAATTCCACAAGATTATTCACAGGTAAACCCGAAATAACTGCTCGACTCCGAATAATTCCTTTACCCGTGTGGATTTCCCACTGATTAGCAACTCGTTTGATCGAGCTAACAGGAGTTTTCAATAACACATCACCCCGATTTTGCTCGATAAACTCCACAAAAGGTGCAATCAAACGAATCATTCCGCCAGGCACATAATAATTTCCCACGAGTGTGTAACAGAGCGATGCTGCACCAAATAAGGCATTCACTTCCTGCGATGTATTCTGAGCTGTAATCATCAATTGCTCATTCACAAAAGCAACAAATGTTTCATTCGAATCCAAGCCGTTTTCAAATAACAAATCCTGAATGGTTTTAAAAGCATAAGGCAATGCGCTTAAATCCTTCATTCGCGCACTTTTAATGCAACCTAAAATATCGGTTAAAGATGCAGGAGGAAAGCTGAGTTGACGGGTTGAAATATCCCAAACCTGCGTACTCAAACGAATGCACGTTTCCCAAAATGCACGTTGTCCTTGCACTCCGAAAACTCGTTCTGCCTCGGCAATCCATAATTCTGGATCATTAAACCGCCGAACAATCGTCCCATCCTTCAATACCACTTGCATGGGTAAATCCAATCGTTGCGCTTCAATCGAAATTCCCGTTTGCCGAATCACTTCCCAAAGTGGCATTCCTTCATCCAAACCAACTAAAGTCGTTGCTCCTGTTTCGAAAATCACTCCGTGTCGGAAATACGAACTAACACATCCGCCAGGTAAATAATTCTGCTCTAAAACAACAACCCGTTTTCCCTGCTTAGCCAAAACCACGGCTGCACTTAAGCTACCTAATCCAGAACCCAAAATCACCACATCGGCACTATCTGGAAGATTTGCTTGGCTAGCTCGCTTAAATAAATAGATAGGATTAAGGATTGACATGTGCCTCGAACAAGCATGTTTCGAAAAGGTTGAGATTTCCTGTATCTTTCAAAACAGTTCGGATTAGATGTAAATATCTTCCCGAATGAACAAAATATACAAACCTCCGTTTCCTTCCCTAACTATGAACGTTACCGTAATTCGCAAAGAACATTTCAATGCTGCACACCGACTTCATAATCCCAATTGGGATGACGAAACCAATAAACGGATTTTCGGTAAGTGTAACAATTCCAATTACCACGGTCATAATTATGAACTTGATGTGCATGTTACCGGAGAAATTGATTCCGATACCGGTTATGTGATCGACATGAAGATTCTAAGCGATATTATCCACGAGGAAGTAATCGAACGTTACGACCATCGGAACTTCAACTTGGACATACCCGAATTTGCAACCCTAAACCCAACCGCCGAAAACATAGCAGTCGTAATCTGGAATCGAATACGTGAGAGATTGAACGACCGATATGCTTTAACTGTCAGACTTTATGAAACAGAACGAAACTTTGTTGAATACAACGGAGCCTGATATCTCTCTTGAGGACCTCATTGGAGATGAACATATTTCAACAGCAGCCGAAACACCATTGCGTGCGGATGCTTTTGACATAGACGATAAAACCAAAATGATCCGGATAGAAGAGCATTTCCGGGAAATCATGAATATTTTGGGCTTAGACCTCACAGATGACAGCCTTAGAGGAACTCCCAAACGTGTGGCTAAGATGTATGTGAAGGAGATTTTTGCAGGACTCGATCCCAAGAATAAACCCGAAATCGCGCTCTTCGAAAACAAATACAAATACAAAGAAATGCTCGTGGAGAAGGATATTACATTCTACTCCAATTGTGAACATCACTTTGTCCCAATCATTGGAAAGGCGCATGTAGCTTATATTTCCAACGGTCATGTTATTGGCTTGTCGAAAATTAACCGCATTGTCCAATATTTTGCCCATCGTCCGCAAGTGCAGGAACGACTAACGGTACAAATTGCCAACGAATTAAAACGTGTATTGAAAACCGATGATGTTGCAGTCGTAATTGATGCTGTGCATTTGTGTGTATCCTCACGTGGAGTTCAGGATAATGGCTCTAAAACTGTCACTTCCCATTTTGGTGGAAAATTTAATCAAGACGAAACACGCAAGGAATTTTTCACTTACGTCAACCTGAAATGAGTGAACCCAAAAATTATGTAATACTCGGTGGTACATCGGGCATTGGCGAAGCTTTGGTAAAGCTATTGGCTCAAGAAGGACATCAGGTTTTCGTGTATGCACGTAACATCCGAAATGTGCAGGTTTCTTCTCAAATCCACTTTAACGAAGCAGATGTGAGTCAGGAATTCTCTCTAGCTGGATTGCCAGAAGTGATACATGGACTGGCTTATTGTCCCGGATCTATTACGCTACAACCTTTCCATCGCATCAAAACGGAACAATTTCAAAGTGATTTTCAATTGAACGTGATGGGAGCTATATCAGCCATTCAGCAATGTTTGTCAGGTTTGAAAGCATCAGGAAGTGCTGCGGTTGTTCTTTTTAGTACTGTGGCTGTTCAAACAGGAATGTCGTTTCATACTTCTGTCGCTGTTTCGAAAGGTGCAGTAGAAGGTTTAACTCGAGCCCTAGCCGCCGAATATGCTTCTTCTCGCATCCGAATTAATTGCATCGCTCCTTCATTAACCGAAACTCCTCTAGCTGAAAAACTCCTCAATACAATCGAAAAGAAAGAAGCCGGAGCTAAACGACATCCGCTCGGTCGTATCGGACAAGCTGAAGACTCTGCTCGTGTAGCACAATTCTTATTGAACGAAAACGAAGGCTGGATTACGGGGCAGATTTTAGGAGTTGATGGAGGTATGGGCAGTTTACGTTTGATTTGAAACCATGAACTATCAACTCGACGATATCCTCACACTTCCCGAAAGATTTCGTAGAAATCTGATTAATTCGGTGCATGGATTTAAAAGTGTGGCACTCATCGGAACCATTAATCCCGATGGTGTAACTAACCTTGCCATATTTTCTCAATTGTTTCACATTGGTGCCAATCCACCTTTGGTTGGTATGCTTGTTCGCCCCGATTCAGTTGGACGACATACACTTCAAAACATTCGAGCAATTGGCTGGTTCACGATAAACCACATTCAAGAATCGTTTATTACAGCAGCCCATCAAACAAGTGCGCGTTATCCAGATGATGTTTCGGAGTTTGATGAAGTAGGATTAACACCTGAATTTTTACCAAATATTCTAGTTCCGTTTGTAAAAGAAAGTCAAGTTAAATACGCTGTTCGAAAACTAGAAGAAACCTATCTAATTAACGGAACTGTGCTTGTAACAGGCAAAATAGAATTTCTTCAACTGCCTGACCATTGCTTGGGTGAAGATGGATTTATCGACCTTCATCAAGCTGGAACAATCACTTCTGCTGGCTTAGATGCGTATTATTTAACACATCCAGTTTCCCGTCTCACCTACGCTAAACCGGGTATCATTCCACAGGAAATTCCTAGATAATAACCTCATGAAAAACAAAGCATTATTCTGGTTTAGACGCGATTTGCGCTTGAGCGATAATGCCGGACTTTATCATGCACTCCGATCTGGATTGGAAGTTCAACCCATTTTCATTTTCGATAAAAATATCCTCGATCGTTTGGAAGACGATGACGATGGACGAGTGAGTTTTATCTATCAAGAAATTTCCCGATTAAGTGAGGAGTTGCAAGCTATAGGTTCTGCGCTGAATGTGTATTACAGCACGCCGGATGAAGTTTTTCAGCAAGTGGCGAAAGAAGGAAATGTTCAAGCCGTTTACACCAATCACGATTATGAGCCGTATGCAAAAGATCGGGATGAATCCATTCGAGTTTTACTGAATTCCCAAGGTATCGACTTCCATACATTCAAGGATCAAGTGATTTTCGAAAAGGGGGAAGTGCTCAAGGATAACGGAACGCCATACACCGTGTTTACGCCCTATTCCAAGAAATGGAAGGAAAAACTCTCGGCTTTTTACTTGAAATCGTATCCCACCGAAAAGTATTTCGCTCATTTCTGCAAAGTCCAACAAAAGCCTATTCCGACTTTGGAAGAAATGGGCTTTCGACCTTCTGCTATCAAAGCTTTCCCTCGTTCTGTTCAAACCGAAATCATTCGTCGATACGGCACTCAGCGCGATTTACCAGCACGTTTAGGAACTTCTCGCTTAAGTGTGCATTTACGATTTGGTACAGTATCTATCCGCCAATTAGCTTCACAAGCTAAAGAATTGAGTGATGTTTGGCTCAACGAGCTTATCTGGCGCGATTTCTACCACATGATTTTGTGGCATTTTCCTCATGCTGCAGTTTCTGCATTCAAGCCAGCTTATAATCACATTGAATGGAGAAATAATCCCGAAGAATTCCTAAAATGGTGCGAAGGTAAAACCGGTTATCCGATTGTGGATGCAGGAATGAGGGAGTTAAATGCTACTGGATTTATGCATAATCGGGTGCGGATGATTGTAGCTAGTTTTCTCACCAAACATTTGCTCATCGATTGGCGTTGGGGAGAAGCTTGGTTTGCTCGAAAACTGATGGATTTCGATTTAGCTGCTAACAATGGTGGCTGGCAATGGGCTGCTGGTTCGGGTTGCGATGCTGCTCCATATTTCCGTGTTTTTAATCCAGCGTTGCAAACCGAACGTTTCGATCCTCAAGCGGAATACATTCGTCGTTGGGTTCCCGAATTCGACGATCCATTTCACTATCCGCGACCAATAGTTGACCATAAAATGGCTAGAGAACGTGCATTAGCCACATACAAAGCTGGATTGCAGGTTTCGGGTGTGGAAGAATGAAAGGCGTCAAAAAAGCGAACCTGCCTCAAAAAATTTGTCCGTCTTGTAATCGACCTCTTACCTGGCGGAAGAAATGGGAACGCAGTTGGGATCAGGTTATTTATTGCAGCGAGCGATGTAGAAATTCAAAATCATGAACGTTCTTCTTCACTGGTATCGAACCGATTTACGAATACAAGATCATTTTGCACTAGCTCAAGCAGCCGATAATGGATGGTCGGTTTTGCCGGTATATTTCCTGCCGGAAGAAGAAACGTTTCCCCTTTCAGGATTACCGCGAAAAGGAAAATTCCGCAAGCAGTTTCTATATCAAACCCTTCAGGATTTATCCAATTCTTGGAAACAACAAGGAACTGAATTGCTAATCTTTTCTGGAAAAGCAGAGGAAATTCTGCCACAAATCTGCAGCAAATACGCCATTCAACAGCTAAGTTTTACTGCTGATTGTGCGAGTGAAGAAATGGCGCAGGAAATAGAAGTTTCGCATGCACTTAAAGACTTGAACGTTACAATTTATAAAGCCTTCGACGATTTTTTGATGCATCCTGAGGACTTGTTTTGTTCGATACATGAAGTTCCCAATGTATTTACTCAGTTTCGTCAGCAATGTGAATCAAACTGGCACATTCGCGCTCCATTTAAGTATGGTTCACCTGTCGGATTTTCGCATCTTGAAAAAGGAATTTTGATAGAAAAACTGGTTTCAGAAAACCGCCTAATTCCCGATTCTCGAACGGCCTTTCCATTTAGCGGTGGAGAACATGCTGCTCTGCAACGAATCGAAGATTATTTCTTCCTTTCACAACAGATGTTGCGCTACAAGGAAACGCGAAATGGATTAATCGGTGCTGATTATTCAACGAAATTTAGTCCTTGGTTGGCAAATGGCTCGGTTTCTCCTAGAACTATTTACGCACAGTTAAAATCACTAGAAGAAAAACTTGGAGCAAATAAATCGACTTACTGGCTTCAATTTGAATTACTCTGGCGCGACTATTTTCGCTACATGCTGCTAAAATTTGGCGCTAAACTATTCTTCAAAAACGGATTGGGAATTTATCATCCGCCTCGAGAAATGGTGCAATCTGAAACAGATTTCCAAAATTGGATAAACGGAAATACCGGTAATAATTGGGTTGATGCGAACATGCAAGAACTAGCTTTAACAGGCTTTATGAGTAATCGTGGCCGACAAAATGTTGCGAGTTATCTGGTGCATCAATTAAAACTCGATTGGCGATTAGGAGCCGAATACTTCGAATCACAATTAATCGATTATGATCCAGCCAATAATTGGGGCAATTGGGCATATTTAGCAGGTGTTGGAAACGATCCACGACAACGTGTTTTCAACATGCAAAAACAAGCAGAACAGTATGATACAGAAGGGGAATTTCGAAATCGTTGGAGTCGTTCAGAATAAGTTAAATTGATGTATCATTCCAGTACAAATTCTAAATCATGAAAAACCTAAAACCATCGTTAACCAAGTATTTCGGAATTTTTATGATTTTGGGTGGAATTATGCATTTCATTAATCCTTCTTTTTACGATGCATTTATCCCTGACACACTTCCCAAACTGGCGATAAACATTGCCGGAGGAATAATTGAACTCAGTTTAGGAATTGGATTATTCATTGCCAAATACAAGCAAAAAGCAGCATTAGGAATTTTAGTTTTAATGATACTTTTTCTTCCCCTTCATATTTGGGATGTCTTTCGCGAATCGCCCGCCATTGGCTCACATACCGCTGCTCTCATTCGCTTGCCGCTACAGTTTGTTTTAATTGCTTGGGCTTGGTTTATTAGTAGAAATGATGTGAGGTAGATTTTTATTCAACAGACTTTTTACATCTATAGAAACGCTGTTAATAATTATGGATTAGTTGTATTTCTCTTTACTAAATCGATTTTTAATTGCCCTTTAAAAATTGCTCTGCGGTCATTACACTAATTTGAGCAGTCTTATAATCTTTTAGATTTCGAGTTAGTAAGAGTTTAATTCCATTTTCTATAGCCGTAAAGTATTGCAAACCATCCTCAAAGTCTTTAAAATCAGAAGCTAAAGACAACTCGACTATTTTATCTGTGACAGACAAAACTGTTACGAGCGTTTTAAATTTCAATAATTTTTTTCGCGCTTGTTCAGCAGAAAATTGCTTAGATAAAATGTAGTTCAAATTAGCAAAGGATAAAGAGGAAACATGTAGTTCAACCTTTCCTTTGTCGGCTAAAGAAAATAGTTCGGCAGAGTATTTATAAAATGGTTCTCGCCCTCCTAATAAATCTAGAATAATATCAGAATCAACAAATACACGTTCCATTATTTGTATTTATTACTGAGATAATCAGCATATCCCTTTTTATAATCTATATCATTCGGAAGATCAATTATGCCCGATAAACTCTTAACCAATGGGGTAATCTTCTCCTCACTATTTTCTTCATTGGTAATGCTCAACAGATAGTTTTCAATCAATCTCGACAAACTAGTTTGCTGTTTCTTAGCAAAGTCTTTTGCTTTCTCAATCACCGATTGCTCAAGCTTGAGCGTTAATTTGGCGTCCATATTCTAAATGTTTACGTGCAAATATAATTAATCTGTACGTACAATCCGAGTGCTTGTTTCAAAATCGTTTTGAAAAAAGTTCGAGCAACATCGTCCAGATTTGAACTTCATAAAATGCACTCTGAGCTTTTACGCTGAGTTAATCGAAGTGTGTCTAAGCGTGTTTCAAGACAAGAATTAACACGTAGCAGACAAACATGAATGATTAATTGACAGGATGATTTAACAGCTTTATTTAATTGATTGAAATAAAATATTAAATTGATGATTCAACCGCACAACGGGTAATATCAATTAGTTCATTCCACCTTCATCCACTTCCTAACCAGTCGTTTATGTTGAGCCACATTCATTAATTCAACAAAATAAATTCCTTGATTTAATTCCACTAATTCCTGTTGAATTGAAAATGAATTTTTATTGAATTTTTTTTCGAATACATTTTTTCCCTGTGAATCACGAAGAATAAGCTTGACAGGCAATGGTAAATCGGTTTTAATAGTTAATTGATTTCCCCCAGGATTAGGAAAAAGAATAAAGCTGTAATCTTTTAGTTTTTGAATTCCCGTTTCATCGTCCAATCCCAAGGTGTCGCAACTACTTCCGTCAATTGGACCAAGTATATGGTTGGCGTATTCGATGGGTTCGCTAATAGCACCATTAACTGTTAAGCAATTAGGTAATATAACACGATTACATGCAGTACCAATGTTGTTAGGATTCTTAATAGCACTTATATCATCAATTCCTGTAGAAAATACATCTTGATAACCAGAAATAACCCATTTTAAATTAGGAGTTAGCAAAGGAACAAATACACTATCCGCGACAACAGCTACTTGACCTGTTTCGATATCTACCTGAATTGTTTCATAATTAGTATAATCAGAATTCGATTTCCCCATATATATTTTACTTCCATCCGGACTTAATACATAAGGGGTAAAATCATAGGGTGGATAAGGAATATAGGAACTAAAATCCATCTCCCGAAAATTACTCAACTCACCCGTGCAGCGGTCAAAATCGTAGATCTGCATTTTGCGGAAGGATGTAGTTATGTAATGGAAAAGTTTTGTACCGTCGGAGCTAAAATGATTCTGACCACTGTTCTGAAATACATTTGGCCCAGGCCCATCATAAATGTCAAAGCTTAATCCATAGGGCGTTAAAAGACCACGTAAATATTGTTTTTGATTAAACGTATTGCTAAAAATCCACCAATCTCGACCATTGGCGTGGCGACAGGCTTGAATTCCAGATCCCAAAATTGTGTCACTTCTGAACAATGTGTCAACTTTAATGACTTCGTAACCGTTTTCATCAACCCTAATTTTGCTACAGTAAATTCTGCTAATACGATTATTCATTAGTGGATTCTCAGCGGAATCAATCCACGCTACTTTAAAATTTATAAAGTAATAATCATTTGTGTTTTCTTTCAATTTAAAAAACAAAGCTGAATGCCTTAAATAGCCTAATTGCAAATTGTTAAAGTCATTTGTCCTAAAGTCTAATAATGTATTGCCAAGTGAGTCAAAAACATAATTTCTACTAGTAGCAAGAATTAAATCGCCTTGAGCATTCGATATTGATGATGATAAAAATCCGAAGGGGACTGGAAATTCAACTCTTCTAACACTTTCAATACTATCATCATTGAACTTGATGATAGCTGTACCATAAACTCCCTGACAATTGTTTGTTGTATCACAATTGCCATAAATCCAACTATACGACTCACGTTGGGCAGAGGCAAACTGAAACACCCAAATAAAGAGGAGTAGAAACTTAAATTTCATGCATCCAATTTCAACATTTTTTTATTCTGATTCTTCCGTGTAAATCACCCTTAAAATCACACGAATTAACCGATGTTTGTGAATCTCATTCCCATGCATGCTCGGAGCTCAACTGTTCGAACTTAGTGCTTTTCTTCTCGCGCTCTTAGGTGTTATCCTCACGGCACGCGGGCATATTGCCGGTTGGGCTTTCGGTATTTTTGGATCGGCGCTCTATGTTCCGGTTTTCTATCAAAGTCTTCTCTATGCCGAAACAGGTTTGCAAATTACCTACGTCTTGATAGGTTTCTTTGGCTGGTGGAATTGGAATCGGTTAGGTAAAAAAGCAAGCGATCGTCCCGTTCGAAATATTCCGCTCAACACTGCGTTTGCACTTTCCATTCTCTTTCTCCTTGCCTCCTATTTGCTAGGCTTAACACTCGTTCATTATTCCAATACCGATGTGCCTTTTTTTGATGCTAGCATGGGCGTTGCCGGATTAATCATCACTTGGATGATGGCTCGTAAATTCATCGAAAACTGGTATTGCTGGGTTCTCGTCGATCTCGCAAATAGCGGATTGTTCATTTATAAAACATTGCACCTAACTGCATTGTTATACATCATCATGGCTGCTTTGGCTGTGTACGGCGCATTCCGCTGGAAAAAAGACCTCGTCCTTTCATGATCCGAATTGCTGTTACCGGCCCTGAATCAACCGGAAAATCTACCCTTGCACACCAATTAGCGGCTCATTATAGTTGTCCGGTAGTTCCTGAATATGCGCGCGAATACTTGATGCAACTCAATCGCAAGTATGCGGCTTACGATGTGGAAGCCATTGCTCGCGGACAAATGGACGCCGAAAACGTACTCGAAAAAAATCACCGACTCATCATCTGCGATACCGATTTACTCGTGTGCCGCATTTGGATGGAAGTGGTCTTTGGCTCCTGTCCCGATTGGTTGCTCAAAGCCTCTCGTATTCCACGTTATACGCATACTTTACTCATGAATATCGATCTTCCATGGGTAAATGATCCTTTGCGTGAACATCCAACCCGTCGACAAGAATTATTCGATCGTTATCAAATAGCTTTAAAGGAAGATGGGCGCTCTTTCAGCATCATTTCCGGAAAAGACGATAAGCGCTTCAAAACGGCATGCGAAAAAGTAGACCTTGTCTTGGCTAAAAAGAAAATCACATCCTAGTCATGAACTTTTCGTGCTTCTTGTGGTTCTCTTCGCATGACAGCCTCGTTTCAACCTATCGATATTGATCGCATCATCGAAATGGCCTGGGAAGATCGCACACCTTTCGATGCTATCTTTCTTCAATTTGGATTACGCGAAGACGACGTGAAAGCCTTGATGAAACGCGAACTTCATCCCAATAACTGGCGAAAATGGAGAGCTCGAGTTGCAGGTCGTCACACCAAACATGTTGCATTAAGAGACATGGATGTGTCGCGCTTCAAATGCAAGCGTCAGCGAAGTACAGGCAATCGTATTAGCAAACGCTAAAGCGCAAGTTCAATTTGAGGATCCCAGAATACTTTAGAAAAACCTACAATCTTATCGTCTTTCACAACAATTCCTTCAGCTTCTAATTGTTCTTGCATCGCATCTGGATTCGGAAAATGATGCTTGCCAGTAAGCTGCCCGTTGCGATTAACCACCCGATGTGCGGGAACTGGAATGGCAGCCGAATGCGACAAATTCATTGCCCAACCTACCGTTCTGGCCGATCCTCCTGTCCCTAGAAATCTAGCAATCGCACCATAACTCGTTACCCGACCAGCTGGAATTTCGCGCACAACGGCAAATACCTTTTCAAAGAAATCTTCCTTGTCGCGTGGATCGTTCATAAAGTATAAGCCACGTAATTGATAGGCACTCCGGTTTGACGGAATTTCAATTCATAATACGTCCGAATCTGTAATAATTCATCACCCGGAAAATCGGTGTCAATATCCCGACTAATGCGCAATACCGGTAAATTCTGAGATTCAATAACTGCCATCGTCGACTCAAACAAAAATGCTGAATCGGTTTTCAAATGCACCAATCCGCCCGGACGTAAAATCTTGCGGTAACGGTCTAAAAATTCGGCCGAAGTAAGTCGCTTGTGTGCTTTTGATTTATTGGGTTGAGGATCTGGAAACGTAATCCAGATTTCATCTACTTCACCCGGTAAAAAGAAATTATTCAGGTGCTCAATTTCGGTTCTCAGGAAAGCAATATTGGGAATGTTATCTTCAATTCCCGTTTTAGCACCACGCCAAATGCGATTGCCTTTTATATCCACACCCAAGTAATTTCGCTCCGGGTGACGAATGGCTAATCCAACACTGTATTCTCCTTTGCCACAGCCTAACTCCAAAGTAATGGGCAATGAATTGCGGAAGAATTCCTGATGCCATTTGCCCTTTAGTGGATGATCGAATTGTTCTTTGTAATACGGATGCTGAATCACATTGGTAAATGTTTCTAACTCAGCAAAATTTCTCAGCTTTCTCTTGGCCATCTTAGCTATTACCAGTTTTTGTCCAATGGACGAATTCTAATTTCTTCTACCCAAGTTGTATTAGGCATGTGACAAATATCGGATACGAGTTGAGCAATTTCTTCAGGCTGAACAAACTGACTTCTCGGCACATCTGCATCGCCCCAAGTCGCAGTATTCACCGATCCGGGAACAATGCGTGTTACACCAACGCCGCTTTCTCGCAATTCTTCTCCCAGCAAACGAGCATACATGTCGTTTAGGGATTTGGAAAGTGTATAAGCTGCTGCAAAAGGACGAGGTTCTCGCACCACTTGAGAGCTGATAAATACAATCCTGCCCTTTCCTGCAAGTTTCATCACAGGAACAAAATGCTGCACCAGCTTAAAACCACTTCGGAAGTTGACATTCATCTGCTCATCTAACTGAGCCAATGTTAATGTTCCCACATCACCCGGAACATATTCTCCAGCATTATTCACGATTAAATCTACATCGCCCCAACGTTCTTGTACGGTGGAGCAAAATGATTCAACTACACCGGGATGCGTTAAGTCGCCCGTCATGAAAATATGTTCCTGCATGCCAAGTGTTCCTAACAAAGCCAGTAGTTCATCCACGCGTTTCTCACTTCTCGAAATGACAGCTAATTGCCAGCCTGCTGCAGCTAATTTCAACGCGATAGCATGCCCAATTCCACTACTTGCTCCTGTAACGATTGCTTTCATTCTGCAAAAGTAGCGGTTTGTGGAGGAAATACCGGTTATTTTGCAACATGTCGCATTCAGACTCTCCACGTATTCTTGTTGCTCCTCTCGATTGGGGCTTGGGTCACGCTGCTCGATGCATTCCAGTCATACGAGAACTTCAGAATCAAGGAGCACAGGTAATTATCTTAGGTTCTCCTCGCGTCTTAGCTTACCTAAATGTGCACATTTCTAATCTGGAACAAATTCCATCAAATGATACTGGTGTGAAGTATTCATCCTGGCTTCCTGCTTGGTTAAAAATACTGCTACAAGCCAACATAATAAAGCGTTCCATACAAGATGAATATACGAACTTACAATCGCTGATTAAAATTCATCAAATCGATGCAATCGTTTCCGATAACCGTTATGGGTTGTATGCCAAATCCATTCCGAGTATCCTCATCACCCACCAAGTTCAACCGCTAACTCCTCGTTTTCTTCGTTTCACACAAGCATTCAGCAATAAACGATTTTTACAACTTCTTAAACCCTTCTCCGAAATCTGGATTCCTGATCTAGATTCAAACAAAATCAGTGGTCGATTAGCTCATGTTTTTTCTGATTCGATTTCAGTAAAAAATGTGGGACTATTAAGTCGGTTTGGAGCGAATCTTCCGCCAATAAAATCATCCAATAGTATTTTGGCAATTATCTCTGGTCCCGAACCTCAACGAAGTATCTTCTTCCAAGAAATTGTGCGTTTACAAAATGCATTTTTCGCCGATACTTCTATTATATGTGAGAATTTTCCCGATAAGGTAAGTGCGGCTTCTTTAGAAAATATCCGGATAATTCTTCAGCCAAACGATGAACAATTTATCCAAGAAATCGAACGTACGCAGCATCTCATTTGTCGTTCAGGTTATTCCAGTATTATGGATTTCATCCGCTTAAATCGAACTGCATTACTCATCCCAACACCCGGACAAACCGAACAAGAATACTTGTCAGAAAGGTGTCAGAAATTGGGCTTTACTCAAGCTACCCAAAGACAACTGAAAGACATTAAAACGAATGCCGAATTGGAAGTACTTTTCCCATCAGCTAAATCTCCTGATTTGATTATTTCAAACGAGCCGGAATACAGTAAAGCCGCACTTAAAAAAGCAATTGAATCCTTGCTTAGTCGAATCGCATCACACGCGAAGGACTAATTCGTGTCACCAACAAAGCTGGCAACATCAGCGAAACCAAACAAATCCCAAAGGTTGCGGCGTTTAATAAAAGTATGTCGCTTACATGCAGTTGAATGGGAACAACCGATAAATAATAGGTTTCCTGATTAAGCGTAATCATTCCGGTTTTTAATTGTAGCAAACACAATCCGATTCCTAGCACATTTCCTATAAGCAAACCTCGTCCAATCAAGGTGGCAGCTTGTCTTAGAAACAACGAAATAACGAGTCGATTATCGGCTCCCAAAGCTTTCAAAATTCCAATTAGCTGCGTGCGTTCAAGAATCATGATGAGCAAGGAAGTAACCATGTTAATGATTCCAACTATCATCATGAGTGCGATAATGATGTACACGTTTGTATCCATCAAATCGAGCCAACTAAACAACTGCGGATAGCGCGTTCGAATACTTTTTGCATCCAAATCGTTTGGAATGGTTTGATAAACTACCTGTTCCATTTCATCCATTTTGGAAAAATCTTCCAACTGAATTTCAATTCCGCTCACTTGATCAGGCGACCATTTATTCAACTGCTGAACAACACGTATATCGCCAATTACATAAAGTTTGTCAAAATCATTATCGCCCAATCCGGTATCATAAATTCCCGAAACGGTGAATTTTCGAGCTTTGGGAGGATCTTGAACAAAATACATTAACAAGCCATCACCCACTTTCAAATGCAATAATTGAGCTTGCGTTTTCGAAATTAATACCTCATTCGAACGCCCCGAATCAGGCAATACTGGCATCTTTCCTTCTTTCAAATGTGATTGGAAAAATGTAGATTCATAATCTTTCCCGATGCCTTTGTAAACAACCCCTTCTATCGCATCTCCCGCTTTTACAATGCCTGCTTTAATAGCAAAACTCTGGATGTGTTGAACTCCCGACAGTTGCCCAACTTCTTTCAAATAGCTGTCAGTATTGCTAATTGGAGTACTTTCGAAGGAACGGTTGGTGTCGTATTTGCTGATTTGAATATGCGACCCGAAACCAATAACTTTCGCCCTGATCTCTTGCTGAAACCCAGTCACGATTGCTATAGCCACAATCATCACACTTATTCCGATCGCAATGCCTGCAATGGCAATACGAACAATGGGTGTTGACAAACGGCTACCGGCATCCGAACGTAAAAGGCGACGGGCAATAAAGGCGGAGGTGCTCAATCCTGATAAACTGAATGAATCTGATAAAACGAGTGCCCGAAGTTAGGAATTTTAAGGCCTTCAGCCTGATGCTCCTTTGCGCAATCCTGTTTCCACATAACATCTTGCCACAAATATTCTCCCGCGTGGAAGTGGTCAATAAAACAGATGCTGATGTGGATTTAGGCGCTGAGCAATTGAATGCCTACCTGCCATTACTCAAAGGAAAACGAGTTGCATTGGTAGCCAACCACACTTCATTAATTGGAAAAACACATCTGGTAGATACTTTACGTTCCAGCAAAGTAAATCTGGTCAAAGTTTTTGCCCCCGAACATGGCTTTCGTGGCTCTGCTGATGCAGGAGAAAAAGTTAAATCAGCAACAGATGCTAAAACCGGACTTCCGCTCATTTCGCTTTATGGCGACAATAAAAAACCAAAGCCCGAGCAATTACAAGATGTAGATGTGGTGATTTATGATATCCAAGATGTGGGAGCGCGTTTCTACACTTACATCTCAACGTTATCACTCGTAATGGAAGCCTGCGCCGAAAAAGGAATTCCATTAATTGTGCTCGACCGACCAAATCCCAACGGACATTTTACTGATGGTCCTGTGCTCGATCCAGCATTTTCATCTTTTGTTGGTATGCATCCGGTTCCAATCGTTCACGGTATGACAGTGGGTGAATATGCTACCATGGTAAATGGTGAAGGTTGGCTGAAAGGAAAAATCAAATGCACGCTGACAGTTATTACATGCAAAGGCTGGGCACACAGCAACTATTACCAAATTACTACTGCGCCATCGCCCAATTTGCAAACGATGAATGCCATTTACTTGTATCCAACTTTGTGTTTGTTCGAAGGAACTAACGTAAGCGTGGGAAGAGGTACTCCGAAACCTTTCGAACAAATCGGGGTCCCGGGATCGACTGTAGGACAGTATACATTTACTCCCAAATCAGGACCAGGAAGCAAATCGCCACTCTACGAAAACAAAGAATGCAAAGGGTTCGACTTAAGTGGATTTGGTGAGAATTTCATTCGCGATACGAAAATGATCTACCTTTTTTGGCTTCAGAGTTTATATGAAGCTAATGGCAAGAAGCCGGAGTATTTCAACAGTTTCTTTGATAAGCTAGCTGGGACGGATACGCTGAGAAAACAAATTATAGAAGGTAAATCTGAAGCTGAAATCCGAAAAAGCTGGGAGCCGGGTTTGAAAGCATATCGCGAGATGCGAAAAAAATACCTGCTTTATCCTGAGTCTTGATGCGTAATTGGATTCGTAAACCTTCAGCTTTTATTCTGCTGCTGAGCGCTTGCGTTTTGCTCTTGGTTTCTTCTAACCTCAACTGGCCAAAAGATTATTGGAAAGGAATTCTTCGCTCCGATGCACGTGGATATTATGCTTGGCTTCCCGCTGTTTTCATCTATCAAGACTTAAGTTTCGAATTCCAAAATACTGTCGAGAATCCTCAAACTGATCCGCGTCATCAGGCTGTTTATCGCATTCCAAAGGAAAATTCTATAACGAATAAATACTTCTGCGGAACGGCATTGGCCGAACTACCATTCTTCTTAACAGCTCACATTTTAACATTATTAAGCAGCGGAAATGCTGATGGCTATTCGTTTCTCTATCAGTTATTCATCAACCTGGCAGGAATATTTTATGCACTCTGCGGATTGTATTTTCTTCGCCGATTGCTACTCCAATTCAAGTTCTCCGAAAGCACAATAACTTGGTCGCTCATCGCCACACTTTTTGCAACAAACCTGTTCTATTACAGCATTATAGAACCGGGAATGTCGCATGTATTCTCGTTTGCTTTTATCTCTGCATTCCTGTTTTATACGCACGCTTGGTTTAGAAATCCCCAAACTCGCTTGCTCCTATTAGCTTCTGTATGTTTAGGAATGATTATTCTGATTCGTCCAGTAAATGGATTCATCCTTCTTGCAACACCTTTGCTAGCAAGTTCTTGGGATGATTTTTTGACACGAATACGATTGTTGCTGAATTCCCCAAAAATCGTTTTCCCAATTCTGATTACATCTTCTATCATAGCCATTCAGCCTATTCTCTGGAAGATTCAAACAGGTAATTTCTTCCTCGATTCTTATCCCGGTGAGGACTTTCATTTTCTTCAACCACACTTAATCGACTTTTTATTTAGCTATAAAAAAGGAGCATTTCTCTATACACCAATATTAGCCCTCTGTTTAGTCGGATACCTGTTTCTACCTAAAGAAAAAAGACCTCAACTAATATATGGTTCCGCTTGGGGCTTGGCGCTCGTTTACATCTTATCTTCTTGGTGGAATTGGTGGTATGGAGGAAGTTTTTCATCACGCGTACTGGTAGAATATTTACCCGTATTCGCAATCGGATTGGCACTTTTTCTACACCAAAAAAGAAGCTGGATAAAATTCGTTTCGCGCACTCTAGTCGTGGTGTTGCTGCTTGTTTGTCAGGTTCAGATTTATCAATATCGTTATTACCAAATTCACTGGGAAGAAATGACAGTTCAGCGGTATTGGGATGTATTTCTTCGCCCCGATTTGAAATAAGATGGAAGCAGATTTCTCTCAGTTTACTGCGCTCGATTTGCGAGTGGGAACCATTCTCGAAGCAAAATTTTTCGATAAAGCCATCAAACCAGCTTATCAACTGAAAATTAACTTTGGCGAAGCCGGAATATTACAAAGCAGTGCTCAGCTCACACTTCGTTACACGGTAGAAGATCTTATCGGTATGCAGATTATTGCTGTTATCAATTTTCCGGTAAAACGAATCGCGGGATTCCGCTCCGATTGCTTAGTTTTGGGCGCTACCGATGAACATGGGGATGTGGTGCTGCTTCGTCCCGAACAACCTGTTCCCGATGGTTGGAAAATAGCTTGAATACCTAAAACATGAAGAAACGACTGGTCCCAACTTTTGACCTTGCATTTGAAGATCCTTCCGATAGTACCGGCTTTCTTGTTTGGCAGGTAACAAACCTTTGGCAACGCAAAATGAAGTTGTGTCTCGATCCACTTGGGCTCACGCATGTTCAATTTCTGCTCTTAAACGCCTTAGCAACACTCAATAAAACATCATCAACCGCTATCACTCAAATGATGGTGGCTAATCATGCTAATTGCGATAAAATGATGACGTCAAAAGTCCTTCGTACACTCGAAGACCGAAAACTCATTATGCGCAAACCGCATCACCTAGATACTCGCTCTCGTTCCTTGCTTATCACGCCTCGCGGAATGGAATTGATCGAAAAAGCTACACCTGTTTTTGCAGCAGCTGAGGCCGAATTCTTCAAAAGTCTTAAGACTAAACAGAAATCGATCGATAAACGCATGAAGAAAGTCATCAAAATAAATCGCAAAGCCTTGAAATCACTGGCTGATGACGCTTCTTCCTTAAGTAGCGAAGAATAATTTATTTGCAGGATTCAACTTCCTTACGTTGATTTGCAGAAGTTTACAAGGGGTGCTGTGCATAAGCATGGCTGAGATTATACCCTTATCGCTCTAGCCTTTTGAGCGATCGAACCTGATCCGGGTAATGCCGGCGTAGGGAGGATGGTATTGTTTTACTACTAGTCGGATTCGTCGACCCCTGCGATCCGTTGTTTGTTTAATACAACAGCGATGCGCGTTTTATTCATTTCTCTGATCTCATTGCTTAGCCTTTCCTTAAGCAGTTTAGCCCAAAATTCCATTACAGGAACCATTTCCGACAGCAATGGACAACCCATTCCGGGTGCTATCATCAGCATTTCGGGAACCTATTTGGCTACTTCATCAAACGCCCAAGGGAAATACAATCTACAAGCGCTCAAATCCGAAGAAGTACTAGTAGAAGTGAGTATGTTAGGCTATGTGTCTAGTAGTAAACGAATCACTCCATCAGCCAAAACTACCGCCGATTTTACGCTTCAACGCAAAGTCTTTCTAGCCGACGAAGTTGTGATTAGCGCAACCCGTGCAGGTGATAAATCTGCCATGACGTTTAGCAGTCTTTCTAAGAAAGAAATAGCAGAACAAAACTTAGGTCAGGATATGCCTATGCTTTTGAATAGTCAGCCCTCGGTTGTGGTGAATTCAGATGCAGGAACAGGCATTGGTTATACGGGTATTCGCGTTCGCGGAAGTGATCCTACTCGTACAAACGTTACCGTGAATGGCATCCCAATGAATGATGCCGAATCGCATGGATTATTTTGGGTGAACATGCCCGATTTTGCTTCATCTGTTAGCAGTGTGCAATTGCAGCGTGGCGTAGGAACATCCACCAATGGAGCTGGTGCTTTCGGGGCAACGTTAAATATGCAAACGAATGAATTTAAAGGGAGCCCATACGCTTCACTAACCAGCAGTGCCGGATCCTTTAACACCTTACGGAACACTGTTGAAGCTGGGACAGGAATCATCAACGGGTTCACCTTCGATTTGCGCCTCTCTAAAATCAATAGTGATGGATATATCGACCGTGCAGCGTCCGATCTTAAATCCTATTACCTAAGTGCCGCTTGGTATAAGGGTAAAACTAGCTTGCGGGCAAATGTGTTTTCGGGAATCGAGAAAACGTATCAGGCTTGGTATGGTGTTCCACAAGATTCGTTGATAAGCAACCCAAAGTATAATCCTGCTGGAAGCTATGTGGGAACGGATGGGAAAGAAGCCTTCTATTCCAATCAAACCGATAATTATCAGCAGGATCATTACCAGTTTTTCTTCAACCACCAAGCAAGTAAAAATGTACTGTTAAATGCAGCTGTCCATTATACGCGTGGACGAGGATATTACGAAGAATACAAGGAAGATCAGTCGTTTTCGAATTATGGTGTGGAGGATTTATTTGTAGGTCAAAAGCAAATTATTTTTGAAAACGACACTTTTTATGTTCCTGTCGATACCATTTCAAGTACCAACCTCATTCGTCGTCGTTGGCTCGACAATCATTTTTACGGAACTGTTTTCTCTGCCACTTTCACTCCTACCAATCGACTAAGAGCCATTGTTGGTGGAGGATGGAATCAATACAATGGAACACATTATGGGGAAGTAATTTGGGCTACGTATGCCAATGCTTTCCCGATTAACTACCATTACTACCAAGACACTGCTCGCAAAACTGATTTCAATATATACGCAAAAGCAAATTATGAGATTAGTACCCAGCTTGGCGTTTTCCTCGATATTCAATACCGTACTATTAACTACTCGTTTTTAGGGTTCAATAATTCATTAGTGCCTTTCCAACAGGAAATAACACTCCGGTTTTTAAATCCTAAAGGCGGTGTTACTTTGGATATTAATAATCAAAACCGACTCTTTGCTTCTGTTTCATCTGGTAATAGAGAACCCGTTCGGGATGACTATACCAATTCTTCGGCAAAAAGTCGCCCTACACCAGAACATCTAACTGACTTCGAATTTGGATATCGTTTTAAAGGGAAAAAGATACAAGCTGGATTAACAGGATATTACATGAATTACATCAATCAATTGGTGCTAACCGGAGCCGTGAATGATGTTGGTGCTTATAATCGTATCAACACACCTGAAAGTTTCCGCGCCGGAATTGAATTAGAACTTGGTTGGCAAATTCTTCGCAAACTCAATTGGCAAGCGAATCTAACCCTCAGCCAAAATAAAATCCGCTCGTTCACTGAGTTTGTAGATAATTACGATACCGGACTTCAAGACAGCATCCTTTATACGAATACCGATATTTCATTCTCTCCTTCAACTATTGCATCTTCTACCCTCTTGTACGAACCATTCCGCAAACTGAAAATTGCGCTAATCAGCAAATACGTAGGGAAACAATTCCTCGATAATACTCAATCAGATTTGCGAAAATTGGATGCCTTTACCACACAATCCATCCGAATAAACTGGACACCCGAACTCATTAAAGCACCCGGTTTGGAATTGGCTTTTCAAATCAACAACCTGCTCGATGTGAAATACAACCCGAATGGTTATACCTATTCAGGATTCTCCGGAAATGTGCGTTACGACTACAATTACTACTTTCCTCAAGCAGGCAGAAACGTGATGGCGATGATAAAACTCAAATTCTAATTACTTCACGACCAACCAACGCAAGGTTTTTTCATACGTTCCGGCAACAACACGAACTAAGTAAAAACCAGGAACGAGGTCAGGCATCTCTAATAAATGTGCTGATTTCTTCTCCGGATTTAATTGAACCAAAACTTGTCCAGCCGAATTAAATACCTGCACCTGAACATCTTCGGGCGTATTCAATTCAATGTTTAAATGTGAATTTCCAGCTGATGGATTGGGAAAAATCTGCATGACTGGCTCTGTTTCAGTAAACGATTCTATTCCCAATGTTGATCCGGTGGTAAATGGAAATGTTACACGTGTTCCAAAATCTGCATTGAATGATTTGAGGATAGAATTATTTCCAAGTCTTCTAAATCGGATAAAACCAGTTCCGGCTTCATTTGCCCAGAAGCTTAATCCATCCTTTCCTGAATCTTCAATGATAAATTCGTAGCAGCCTTCAGGCAAACTAACTGTATCACGGTATTCGGTATTCGCTTCGAAATTATCTCCGCTGTAGAGCACATTTCCCGACTGATCAGTAATCCTCCAGGAGTTTTCTTGAGGCATCGTATTAGTTAACAAATTCACCACAAATTGCTCCTGTGCCACATAAGGCGCGATATAACTCGATTGGTAGCGATTATTCAATGAATATTCATCCGAAATCCCATTCACCGATTTCAATTCAGCCTCGAATATTCCTGAAGAACTCCCCCAAATTACATTTGCAGGTAATTCTACCTCAACCGATTGCATAAAAGCAAGATTTCCATTCCAAGTATAACTGCTTTTTATTCCTCCCGCAGGTCCATATTCTATTTGAGCCGAAGTCAAGGCTTGAACTCCATTGTTTCGAATCAAAATTTTGGGTCTTCCGCAAATTGGATTGAAGCGTTTATAATAATACTTCGTGCTAGGAGCTAAAATATCCTCGATCGATGCATCAGTTTGGAAACTTGGTGCTCCATACTCAATTAAATAGGACTCAATCATATAATTCCCATTTGAGGTAGAAACAAACTCTTCCATACTCATCGAAAATGTTTGTGTTGAGCTCGCCGAAGTACTCATGTCATATTGACTAGGATATACTAAATCGCCCGGACACCAATTTCCTCTGTCGTAAATCCATGTTCCTCCTTGAGGATAGTTGGGATTTAGTCCACAGTTATCTCTCCAAACTAATTCATTGGAATATGCTTCTCCATTGCGAGAAAGCGTTCTCATTTTAGGGCAAAATTCCGAGCATAATTCTAATGGCTCAGCACCATGACCACTTTGCATAATGCGCATCCGCATGGATTCTGTTGAAGCTCCTAATTGAATTTCCTTAGTCTCAACAAGTGTGTTAAAAGGTGTATTCGCATTTCCATAAATAAATGAGCTGTTCCATAATTTATGAATGTCACGATATGGTCTAATGGGAGTTCCTTCTATTAATTGAAATGACAAATTTATAACCCAGCCTCGTCCAACATTCGTTTCATATCCAGTATGCACATAATCGATTTCGATAGAATCTTTTAGTAGTCCTTCAAAGTCAGTAATGTCCTGTTCCCATTCGGCCGACCAAACAGAATTAAATGTATTTCCATATGGAGTGATATAACGTGCCAGCTCAATGTCTTGAGAAGGGCTGTTCACACTTCCTTTTCTTCGGAGATAGATATAATTTAGATAATCCCATTCTCCGCAATTCTCCCCTGTCGGACATTTGAACGAAAGTTTCATCAGTACTTTATGAATACCAATTGAAGCATCAGGAAAAACAACCCAATTTTTATACGTCGTAGAACCCACATTGGGATTCGTTCGTATTAGCACATTGGTA
>DAOOQW010000003.1:0-40379 GCA_035388945.1 Flavobacteriales bacterium | reverse complement strand
GTAACGAACGTCGTGATCGTACTAATAGATCACTTTTCGATAAACGTTCTGATAACCTAGCTAATTATCAGCCACCAGCCGGACAAACACCTCCAGCTGCTGCTCCGCAACAACAACAAACACCGCCTGCTCAGCAATATCCGCAGCAGAATCAACAACAAAATCAGAATCAGCAGCAGAATCAAGGTCAAAATCCACAACAACAACGCGGAAACTGGCAAAACCAGAATCCAAATCAAAACCAGCAGAGGCAGCAAATGCAACGTCCTCAGCATCAACAACGCAACCCAAATCAGAACTCCAATCCTAATCAGAATCCAAATCAACAACAACCAAATGTCGAGAGCAATACGCCTATCGATCCTTTGTTGAATCTGGATCTGACTGTTCCAACGGAGGGCGTGCTCGAAATGATGCCAGATGGTTATGGATTCTTGCGTTCATCCGATTACAATTACCTCGCATCACCCGATGACGTGTATGTTTCAATTGCACAGGTTAAACTCTATGGTCTAAAAACAGGAGATACGGTCGATGGCGGTGTTCGCGCTCCTCGTGAAGGCGAAAAATATTTCCCGCTTACCCGAATCGATAAAATCAATGGTCGCGACCCTTCTTATGTGCGTGATCGTGTTCCTTTCGATTTCCTTACTCCTATGTTCCCTGACGAGAAATTAAAGCTCACAGGTCACAAACAAGGAACCATGTCGACTCGCGTGATGGACCTATTTACACCTATTGGAAAAGGTCAACGTGGACTTATCGTGGCTCAACCTAAAACGGGTAAAACAGTTCTCTTAAAAGAAGTTGCAAACGCTATTGCTGATAATCATCCGGAAGTTTATTTGATCATTTTATTGATTGATGAACGTCCAGAAGAGGTTACTGATATGGCTCGTAGCGTTAAAGCAGAAGTTATTTCTTCTACGTTCGATGAGCCTGCAGAACGTCACGTAAAAATCGCCAACATCGTTCTTGAAAAAGCAAAACGAATGGTAGAATGCGGACAAGATGTAGTTATTCTTCTCGATTCCATCACCCGTTTAGCTCGTGCTTATAACACGGTTCAACCTGCTTCAGGAAAAGTATTGTCGGGTGGGGTTGATGCGAACGCACTGCATAAACCTAAACGTTTCTTCGGCGCTGCCCGAAAAATTGAAAAAGGTGGTTCATTAACTATTCTCGCAACTGCCTTGATTGATACTGGTTCTAAAATGGACGAGGTAATCTTTGAGGAATTCAAAGGAACAGGTAACATGGAACTTCAGTTGGATCGTAAACTGGCCAACAAACGTGTGTTCCCTGCTATCGATTTAACTGCTTCTTCTACTCGTCGCGATGATCTTTTAGTGGATAAAGAAACCCTTCAACGTATGTGGATTCTGCGTAATCACCTAAGCGATATGAACACAGTCGAAGCGATGGAATTCATCCGCCAACAAATGAATGGTACAATCAGCAATGAAGAGTTCCTGATTGCAATGAATGGCTAAGCATGAAACCGGAAACTAGAGGGACTTTGCTGATTTTAGCGCTTTCTATAATTTGGAAAACGTTACTTCTTTTAACAGGTTGGGTGGATGGCCCGCTTGGTAAATATCCATTTTTACCTATAACTGCATTTATGTTAATAGGGATGTATAGAGGAATGGAGGAGAGGAGAAAACTTAGCTATGTGGAAAGCATTCCTTTTAAAGAAATGTTTAAGAGCGGGGCATCTATTGCAGCTTTATTTGCAGTGCTCTATTCTCTTTTCATCTATTACTATCTTTTTTACTTAGATACGATGTTCAAAGTAAGATTTGCTGGGGAACGTATCGAAGAATTTAAAAGTAAAGGTCAAAATCCCGATAACTTCCCATTTGAAATGCCATGGGTTTTATTCACGTTCATCGGCACTTTAGTTCTTGGTGTTTTTTATTCAGGAGCCATTACGCGAATGATTATAAAGCGCAATGCTATGTTGGAAAAGAGAAGTGCTAAACCTAGTTCAAAATCTTAGCTCTTTAACCCCAAAATACTCGGTAACTGCTCGAAATTTAATCCGTCAAAATTTCCTGAACTCATCATCAGCAAATTGGAATTCGACCAATTTTCTTGTTTTAAATCTTCCAACAAACGAGCTGAATCGTCATAAACAGTCACATTTTCACTTCCAAAAGCCGCTCTTACCTGTTCAGGTGTGATCGGCTTTAATTTTTTATGTGCTACTGTGTGTGGATTGAAGTAGATGAACGCTTTATCGGCTTTCGCCATGGAATTCTTGTATTCTAACAGAAACTCCTCATTCAAGCTACTAAACGTATGTAACTCCATACAAGCAATGAGTTTCCGATTAGGGAATTGCTCTCTTACCGCATCTGTAGTCGCTTTTAGTTTTGAAGGAGAATGTGCAAAGTCTTTGAAAATGCTCGTCCCATCACCACCATACACTAACTCAAGTCGCTTGGCTGCGCCCGTAAATGATTGAATAGCGTGGTAAAAATCTACCCGCTTCATTCCTAATTCCTCACAAACCAACATCGCCCCATTCAAATTCTGAAGATTGTGTTTACCGAAAATCTTCAACGGAATTCGCTCTTCACCCGCAACTAGATAAGTAACACCATCACGTATTTCGGAAGCATGTTCATGATAAGGTTGCAATCGAATATCTGGTCTACACTGCGCCGCAATCTTCACCAATTCTTCATCACCATCGTAAAAAATTAAAGTTCCATTGGGCTCAATCTTCTCCGTGAAAATCTGGAATTGCTCTACATAATTCGCGAAAGTTGGGAATACGTTAATGTGATCCCAAGCTACTCCACTCAACAAAGCAATATGTGGATAATACAGGTGAAACTTAGGAACTCGCTCGATTGGAGAAGCCAGATATTCATCGCCTTCCAATAAAATGCGAGGCGCTTCTGCTGTAATTCTCACCATCGTATCAAATCCCTTCAATTGCGCACCAACCAAATAATCACTGTCCATTTGATTGGTATGCAAGGCGTGTAAAATCATGGCAGTAATCGATGTTTTACCATGACTGCCACCTATTACCACACGGGTTTTATCGGTACTCTGACTATAAATATATCCAGGATAAGAATAAATCTTCAAGCCTAATTCCTGCGCACGAATCAATTCAGGATTATCAACTCTCGCATGCATTCCTAAGATAACTGCATCTAAACCTGCATGAATTTTCTCAGGAAACCAGCCTTCTTCTTTGGGTAAAAGCCCTAAAGCTGACAACCTCGATTTGGAAGGTTCAAACACCTCATCATCCGATCCGCTAACTTCATAACCCTTTTTGTACATGGCTATTGCCAGATTATGCATCGCACTTCCTCCAATTGCAATCAAATGAACCTTCATTCCTCAAATTTTACGGTAAATTTAGCCCCTGTCATTTGGCAGGATAGTGTTTTCTTCTCAATTTGTGAACATCCTGCTGTGGTCAATTAATTACGATTTTTAATCTCTCAAGTATGCAGTTATTTCCCATTAATACCGGCCATTTTAAACTCGATGGTGGTGCTATGTTTGGCGTTGTTCCTAAATCTTTATGGAGTAAAAGTTATCCAGCCGATGCCAATAATCTTTGTTCTTGGGCAATGCGTTGTTTGCTCGTTCAAGAAGGAAACCGGCTCGTATTAATCGACAACGGAATGGGAAACAAGCAGGATGAAAAATTCTTTTCTCATTACGATTTGCATGGCGATGATTCGCTCGATGCTTCCTTAAAAAAAGCTGGCTTCCATCGAGATGATATTACCGATGTGTTTCTTACTCACTTGCATTTTGATCATTGTGGCGGTAGTATCGAATGGGATGATGCTCGTTCAGGTTATCGTCCTGCATTTAAAAATGCCGTGTATTGGTCTAACCAAGAACATTGGAAATGGGCAACCGAACCCAATCCTCGTGAAAGAGCATCATTCCTAAAAGAAAATATTCTTCCTATCCAAGAATCCGGACAGCTGAAATTTCTAGAATCAAACGAGCTATTTCCAGGTTTCTCGGTCGAAAAAGTTAGCGGACATACCGAATCGATGATGTTACCCGTTTTGTCGAGCAACGGACACAAAATCATGTACATGGCCGACTTACTTCCATCTCCAGTTCACGTTCCAGTTGCTTGGGTGATGGCATACGATACACGTCCTTTGTTAACGATGCAGGAAAAATCAAGTGTACTTGCTACCTGTGTGTCAGAAAACAGAGTGCTCTTTTTCGAACACGATAAATCCATCGAATGCGCCACCTTGCAACAAACAGAAAAAGGAATCCGAGTATTGGATACATTTCCTTTATCTGCTTTATTTTAAGCTTTTTAGGGCCGACGAATTTTCTTGTTTCCCAAGCGTTAGTTCGTGTGGGAAAACAAGCTCCGTATTCGCTCAAGGAGTTAGTACAACCTTTTGGACAGCTCGAAAATGTAGATTCGTGTGTAATGATATCGCCAACTAGAATCGCTGTTCGAAAAACGGGCGAGAAGGGCTTTCGATTATATACTTCTACCCTGAAATTATTAGGCGATAATCAGGTTAACCAAATCCTATCTGAACAAGAACATCTAATCCCTTTTGCATTCGGAACTCAATGGGGATTGGCTGATACAAACGGTCATGTGCGTATTAAACCTCGGTTTGATGAGATTATTCAAATTAAAGACGGTAAAATATTAGTCCGACAGGATTCCAAATATGGAGTCGTTTCTTCTAATGGTAAATGGATTCATAAACCCGATTCAGATCCAGAAAAAGCTAAAATCCATCTGCTTTCAACCAAAGAAGAAAAAGCGAAAAACCGTTTCCCTGATTTTGAAAAGTTCGAATTTCAAGATGGAGATTCTATTATTCGAGTTTACAAAAAAGGTAAAGTTGGATTTTTAGATCTTCGTTCGAATCAGCTCATTGCGTATCCCAGTTTCGAAGAAGCATCGATGTTTTGCTATGGAAAAGCAGTTGTAAAAAACGAAAATGGATATACGCTGATGGATGCTAACGGACAACTTTGTCCCATGCAGATGTTCGATTATATTCAAGCCGATCGGGTACCTAATCTAGTTTTCTATTCGGGTATCGGAGCTGAACAATGGATGGGACTATTAGGCACAAATTGCGAAATTTTAGTTCCGGGATCCTATAAAGAAATCGGTCACTTTTATGGTGATTTTGCTATATGTTCACGTTCGGGCGAAGGCTACAATTACTTTGATCAAAAGGGTGATGAGGTATTTCCCAAGCAGAATTTTTCTAAAGTCGAAAACCCGGCGAATGGCTTTGGAATACTATACGATAATTCGAAATGGAAAATAGTAAATCTAAATCTTGCCGATCCTCGCCCTATTCTTGAATTTACTGATCGTTCAGAATTTCAGCTTATTTATTGGGCTAACTAAACCAGCCTTTCTTCGTTTCAATTCCCACAAATAAGCCTTCAGCACGTTCTTCAACTGGGTATAATTGAATATTTCCCTCACGGCGTTCCACTTCTCTACCTGTTTTTAAATCCCATGCATAGCGGTGAAACGGACATACAATTGTTCCATTTTCACAAATTCCACCGTGAGTGATAGGTAAATTTTGATGGGGACATTTTTCATCCAAAGCAAAAAAACCTTTTTCTGTTCTTGCTAAACAGATGCGCTTGTCACCTAATTCAACAGCTATTGTTTTGTTAAGCGGAACCTGCTCTTTCGCCTTTTCTACTGAGCTAAATACTTGAAACCAGTTCGTTACTTTCTTTGAAAACATTCAGGGTGCTATTACTATGTGAAGTTTTAGAGGATGAACGACAAAGATAGCTGGAGTATGGCCGATTGATTCACCATCTGCCTGAATAGGTAAACCTGATGTCTGAATTTCGATTTCGGTGCAGGTTAAAGATTTTACCTCTTTTAGTTGCGTGAAACTTCCACTAAATAGGCGAGGTAAATTTAAAATGACTTTCAATCGACTGATTTTTGAAGCAATTGTCAAATGAAATAATCCGTCACTTGGATTTGCTTGAGGAACAAGCTTCATTGCATTTCCGGCATACTTGCAGATTCCCGCTAATAAAGAAAATAAATGAGCTGAATGCGTTTGATTATCAACCCGAAATTGGACTTCTGGTTCTTGATAGCTTGCTAATGTTTTAACCAATTGTCCGATATAAGTGAAAAATCCACTCTTGCCTTTTGCCTTTGCAGCATTTGCCGATAAAGTAACCTCTGCATCAAAACCACATCCTGCAACATTCATAAACCACAACTTTTCTTCCTTTCCATTAGCTTGAAAAGTTATCGATGCCACATCTTGTTTAGCTGATTTTGGGTTCTTTAATAAGGCTACTGAACCTTCAATGGAATTAGGAATGTTCCAACTTTTTCTCCAATCATTTCCCGTCCCAACTGGTATTTGTGCTAGTAATAATTGGTCGGATGGAACATATTTCTGATTTAATATCCCATTTGCCACCTCATTTAATGTCCCATCTCCTCCAGCTACAACAAATCTTCTATATCCCTTTGATACGGCTTCTTCCACACTTGTAGAAGCATCTCCCGGACATTTAGTTTCGTAAACAAAATGACTCAGTCCAGCATGTTGCAAAGCAGCTATAATGGATGCTTTTTTCTTAAGCCCTTTTCCACCACCAGCTTGGGGATTTACAATAAGAAACCATGCTTCTTCTGTCATACCTCAAACATAATGGGATTATTTTAAATAAATAAAGCGCTGGATAGAATATCCAACGCTTTCCCCTCAATCAACCAATCCCAATCTTAGTTCAACGATATCTTTTTTACCGTTTTAGCTTCTTGTTCACGTTTCGGCAAATCAATAAGTAAAATACCATGTTCAAAGCGAGCCGAAATCTTTTCTTGATCTACATTTTCGGGTAACGTAAAACTGCGCTTGAAATTCTGATAACTGAATTCTTTGCGGCTATAACGTTTCTCTGTTTGCTCATTCTCCGATTTCTTTTCTCCACTTACGATTAATGTATCCTGATCAATCGAAAGCTCAATTTCTTCTTTCGTAAAACCTGGCGATGACAATTCTAAATGGAAGTTTTGTTCCGTTTCTGAAATATTCACCGCAGGTAAACCATTCGTGTTTCCTCCTAAACGAAATCCTGGAAGTTCTTGGTCAAATAAATCTTGGAAAAGATTCGAAAACATAGGTGTAACAGGACGTTGAGCTGGTTTGTTAAATTTTATAAGTGTCATGATGTTATTGTTTTTAAGTTTCCAGCCCCTTTTCAACTTGCATTCCATCGACTAAAATAAGCCATAATGGCATTTTTATTTTCTGTCGAATGACATAATGGCGCTCGGGTTTGTTATTTCTTCCTGCATTGACACATTTTCATTTCATTTAAGCATGACTGACAGGCAATTCGACTTTCTGTCTGAAATAAATCAATCGGAATACTGTTTGTAAACCAGTAGCAACAACTTAAAACCAAAAAAATGGGTGGTATATATGTGATAATGATTTTAGTCATGGCAGCTTCTTGGTTTGTGAGCTACCGACTAAAAAGTAAGTTCAAACAGTATTCAGAAGATTTCCTACAAGTAGGACTTAGTGGAAAGGAAATCGCTGAAAAAATGCTTCGGGATAATGGAATTACTGATGTAAAGGTTACTTCGGTTGAAGGCTTTTTATCTGACCATTATAATCCGCTCGAAAAAACAGTAAATCTGAGTCCTGAAGTGTATAATGGAAGAAGTATCTCTTCTGCTGCAGTTGCGGCTCACGAGTGCGGACACGCTTTGCAACATGCAAAAGGCTATGCTTGGCTTTCGATGCGCTCTGCTTTAGTTCCAGCTGTTCAGTTTTCTTCCAATATTGTACAATGGATTTTACTTGCTGGTGTCCTTTTGTTGAACGTATTTCCGTTTCTTCTTCTTGCTGGAGTTGTACTTTTCGCGCTCACAACGCTTTTTAGTCTCATCACACTTCCAGTAGAAATTGATGCTTCTCGTAGAGCTTTAATTTGGCTAGAAAGTACGCGAATGACTGTTGGAACCGAACACGATAAAGCGAAAGATGCTTTGCAATGGGCTGCTATGACTTACGTGGTTGCCGCCATTGGTTCAATTGCTACTTTGTTGTATTATGTTTCTATCTTGAATAGTCGAAGAAACTAATTTCAGTCGTTTCGATAATTTTAAGCCAGCTTTAAGCTGGCTTCTTTATTTGATGCTCAGTATTTTCTATCTTGCTGAACATTGTTTTTTATGAAGAAGCTCTCCTTTTTATTTACCTGCATCCTTTTCTCAAGCTTTGTTTCATTGCTTCACGCACAAGAAAGCAACGTTACTTGGATAAGTGGAGACGGTATAAATCAACCTATACATCTTCGTTTTCAATTAGGTGATTATGCACTTCAATCAGTTTCAACACCGAATGGACCTCAATCGATTGTCGTTGCCGAAGGTTGTACACCAATCCTTAGAAAAGGAGCTCCAGATCTTCCTCTTTTCTCTGCTTCTGTCATCATTCCAGATCTTGCTACACTTCAAGCCGAAGTCCTTAGTTCTCATCAAACCGAACTGACTAATATCAATATCGCTCCTTCCAAAGGCAATATCAAACGTACCATCGACCCCAATTCCATTTCACGTATTGCTGGAGAAGTTTATTCTAGCAATTCTCTTTTCCCGGAAGCACAAGTCGCTCTTCGAAATCCACACATCCTTTCCGATTTCCGCGGACAAACAGTTCTCTTCTATCCATTTCAATACAATGCTCAAACGCATACATTACATGTTACCGATCAAATTGATGTAATTCTTCGGCCTGTATCTGGTCATACTCCTATAAATCCTTTATACCGAAATGCAGACATTCGAGTAAATTCTGTCCGCCAAGAACTATATACGAATCACTTCGTCAATTTCGGAACCGATCGCTATACTGCGATTACCGAGCAAACGAACATGTTGATTATTACTGATCCGGCTTTCCAAACGGAACTCGAACCACTTGTTCAATGGAAACGTGAATCAGGTATGAATGTCGAAGTAATCACATTGGCCGAAGCTGGAGGAAATGTAGCAGGAATCACCAATGCGGTTCATTCACGTTATACATCTAATGGTTTAACATACTTGCTTTTGGTGGGTGATATCAGTCAAATTCCTTCTCCTCAATCATTTGGAGGGAAATCGGATCCAACCTATGGCTTCATCCTTGGAAATGATACCTATCCCGAAGTAATTGTAGGTCGAATCTCTGCCGAAAATTCCACTCATGTTGCTACTCAGGTAAGTAAAATTGTCCAATACGAGAAAGCTCTTCTTCCTACTTCCAATCTCGACCAAGTGCTCGTGATGGCTTCAGATCAAGGTCCAGGGGATGACAATGAATTAGATTGGGAACATGAACGGGTGATGCGCGATAAGCTTACTTCGTACACTTATGCAGAAGCATTTGAGCAATACGATGGCTCTCAAGGGGAACTCGATCCGGATGGAAACCCTTCCCCATCAGATGTTTCTACCATTCTTAACCAAGGTGTAGGTTTGATAAATTATACTGGTCATGGTTCTGCTGTTAGCTTTGGAACAAGCGGATTCTCCAACTCCGAAATCAATCAACTCCAAAACAATGGATTGCTACCATTTATCTGGTCTGTTGGCTGTGTAAATGGTGAATTCGATAATGGAACGTGTTTCGGTGAAGCTTGGCTAAGAGCAACTCGAAATGGTCAGCTTACTGGTGTCGTTGCTACATTTATGTCATCTATCAATCAAAGTTGGGATCCTCCAATGGCTGCTCAAGATGAAATGGTTGATCTGCTAACCGGAAATGTTCTAACTACAACTACTCGCACTTTTGGTGGACTAAGCCTAAATGGTTGTCTCAAAATGAACGATGAATATGGCGATGCCGGTGATGAAATGACTGCTACTTGGCATGTCTTCGGTGATCCTTCATTAATGGTTCGTACTTCCATTCCTCTTGCCATGAATGTTACTCATGCTGCAACAACTGCATTAGGTTCGAATGGTTTCATGGTTTCGGTTGATGTCGAAAATGCACGAGTGGCTATCACTCAGAATGGAATTTTACTCGGTTCTTCTTTAGTGAGTGGTGGACAAGCATGGGTTGAATTTGAACCACTTACTCTCATGGATCCTTTATTGGTTACTGTTACAGCTTTTAATCGTATCCCATATCAAGGCCCTGTTCAAATTGAAAATCCTTCGGATGCTTTTATTCTAGTGAGTAATCACTCCTTTAGTGAAGCTTCTGGAAATGGAAATCAGCTAGCCGACTTTGGTGAAACGATTTACCTCAATACGACCATTCAAAATGTAGGTGGAATTTCTGCAAACGATGTAATGGGAACTTTAACATCTAACGATTCCTATATCATCATTCTTCAAAATCAATGTCCGATTGGCTTAGTGGATGCAGGAAATTCAATTCAGTCAAGTGATTGTTTTCAGTTTCAGGTAAGCAGCTCAATTCAGGATCAAACCTTGGCTCATTTTATCATCACCTATTCCGATGATGCCGGACAAGAATGGTCTCAGCCAATTACAGTAATGATAAATGCTCCAGAACTTCATATTACTTCTGTTGTAATCACTGAAGTTTCGGGTAATGGCAATGGATTACCAGATGCAGGTGAATCTATCCAAATCGAATTTATCAATAATAACGCGGGACACGCTGCTACTCTTGATGGAAACGGAACACTTACAGGTTCAACCAATCAATTTACAGTAGATCAACCATCGCAATCGATTTTGTCGGTTGATGCTGCAAATCAACTAGCTAGTAACTATACACTTACCATTTCATCTAGTGTTCTTGCTGGTTCTTATATTCCTGCTACTTATACATGGATGGCAGGAGATTATTCAATCACCAAAGATGTTATTATCCATGTAGGTGCTAAGATTGAAGATGCTGAAACAAACGATTTCACTCATTTTGCTTGGCAGAATGCCGATGAATCACCTTGGACGATTGATCAGGATATCAAATATGAAGGCGCAACTAGCTTTAAGTCGGGCACCATTTCTAATAATATGACATCTAGTTTGATTATCAACTGGAACGTTTCTGTTGCAGATACACTTCGTTTTATGAAGAAAGTTTCTTCTGAGGAAGGATATGATTTTCTAAAATTTTATGTGGATGGAAATGAAATCCAATCTTGGTCAGGTGTGGTTGATTGGTCTCAAGAGCAATTCCCTATTACATCAGGTTTGCACGAGTTTATGTGGGTATATGCTAAAGATGAAATGATTTCGTCAAATGAAGATGCTGCATGGATTGATTATGTTGTTTTCCCTGCCGGAGATGATGTTCCAGAAGGTTTTCAAGCAAGTTTGAATCTAAGTGAGAACTCATTTCAGCTTTGGCCAAATCCTTCTACAGATGGGCAGTTTATTTTAAGCGGGAACCAGTTAATTTCGGGGAAATACTCTATTCGAATTTTAGATATTGGAGGACGTTGTATCCAAACACATTCTGAAACGCTCTTCAATTCTAATAGCCAGTGGAGCATGAACCTTCAAGCTGCAGCAGGGCTATATTTCATCGAGATTCGTAATCCGATAGGAGAATTGTCAATCCTAAAATTCACGCGTAATTAGGCTATTTGACTGATAACTTTTTTTCTGCATTTAGATCCCATTCAAGCTCTAAATCCCATCCTGCCCGAATGGTTATTTCACCTAAATATGGTCGAATCCGTTCAGGCTGTTTTCGATCTGAAAATCGTCCTTTCGACCAAGAGCCATCTTGATCTAAATCTTCAATAATTCGGGCACTATAAGAGCCAGGAACTAATCCTTCAATGACAACAGGAGTTCCAGGTTTTACTTGTTTTGAATAGAGTTTCTTGCCTTTACTGGTAAATAATTCCAAAATAAATGTGCTAGTTGAATCTGCCGATTTAATTCTGAAATCCAACAAGCCTAAATCATCCTCTACAAATCTATTGACTGCCGTTTTTGTCGTGTCGTTTTGGATTGAAAAAATATCTTCAAATGCACCCGGCATCATCACTAAAACTGCTTTATTTCCTAGTTCAGATGGAACTTTTACCTGTGTTTTAAAAGTAAAACGATCCTCCGATTCTATAAACTGAGCTTTAGTTGTGTCTTTTCCGATCACCCAATAAACTTGATCCCGGTTTTTCAATTTTGATGGATGATTAGATATCAACTCTAAATTCTCTGTAGGTCGAATCTTGCCGGTTTCTAAGTTGTTTGTAAAATGCAGCAACGTATCTACTTTACTGGTATTTCGCTTTTTTACTGTAGCTTTTCGTCTGAGTTGACCGGGTAGATAATTTAAGGTGTCAATCTTTTCTTGTCCCAAAGACTTGGAAATGCATATCAAATTCAAGCTATCGGTCTGAGCTGGTTTCAACCATAGGACAATAGAATCTCTGTCTATATTAAATTCAGGATAAATGGTTTGAGCATTACCACTATAATCCTTTAGTTCGAGCGACTCAACTGGTAATGCATATTTCAACGTGATTTTCCCGGGAAGTTCAAACTCCTTTTTAATAAGTCTTTGACGTTTAGCCTTTTCTGGACTCATTCTAAAACTAATACCACTCGTTTTATTAGAATCAATTCGAATCGGATTTGCTAAAAAACCAATTTGCTCATCTGGTTGATCATATAAGAAATTCGAATTAGCATCCGATAAAGCAAAAGCTAA
This sequence comes from Flavobacteriales bacterium, assembly GCA_035388945.1. Taxonomy (GTDB): domain Bacteria; phylum Bacteroidota; class Bacteroidia; order M30B66; family M30B66; genus CALQRR01. Next base: position 27,702 of record DAOOQW010000003.1, on the reverse strand, counting down.
GTATTCACCAGCTCGAATCGCCTCTATTTGATAATTTCCTGAAGCATCGGTTCGAGCAAAATAGCGAGGAAGTTTTTTATAAGGAAGCGAATCATCTAAAGTTGGATATAACATCACAACAGCATCTTTAACTGCCTTATTCGTGTATGCATCTGTTACATTCCCCGACATTTGTAAGGAGTCAATAACAGGACCTGTACTAAAAGCAAATGTCTTTGTTGGGAATGGATTGTTCTCGCTGATATCTGTTATCGATTTCCCCAGAATAATAGAATAGGTAGTTGCACTATCTAATTTCTCTTCGAAAGTTATTTCTAATGTTTTACCCTTCACCACATACTTAGGTGGAATAGATAATGGCGGAGATATAACGATTCCCGTTCCTCCATCTTTTAAATCAATGAATTCATCAAACGTAAATCGAACTTTCTTTCCTTGAAAATTTAAAGCAGCACTATCCGGTTCACTGGAAACTATTACAGGTGCTTCCGTGTCTTTCGCACCTCCGTTGGGCGGAACACGACTTGCGCATGAAGCTAACATCAGTCCCATAAAGGAATACTCAAACACTTGGCTTAGCTTTCTTCTCATGCCGAATACAAATGTTCCCCAAGCATTTTACAAAGTATCTCTAATCCAGCTTGATCTACTTCAGAGAAATCTGCTAGTTCAGAACTATCAATATCTAACACGGCGCAAACAACACCGCTTTGATTTCTTATGGGCACTACAATTTCCGATTGCGATAATAAACTACAAGCAATATGTCCCGGAAATTCATGCACATTTTCTACGCAAACGGTTTGATTATTCTTCCAAGCTTTGCCACAAACTCCTTTACCATGCTCAATTCTAGAACAGGCAACTGGTCCTTGAAATGGTCCTAAAACCAGATTATTCCCATCAACACGATAAAATCCAACCCAATGAAATTGAAAAGCTTCAGTAATAGCCGCACTCGTATTAGCCAAGCAAGCTATTTCATCTTTTTCTCCCGATAGTAGTGCAGCTAGTTGAGTGTTTAGCTCTTGGTAACGCTTCAGTCGATCTGTTGGACTACTTTCAAAAAACAGGGTTTCGGCCATAATTTTAATGCATGAAACCAATTATTTCTCGCACATCTTTCAACGTGGCAGAAGCACTTTCTCTTGCTTTCTCTCCGCCCGATTTCATCACTTTTTTCAAGTAATCCTCATTGGCATGGATGTCTTTAATTCGTTCACGAATAGGTGCTGTGAAACGAATCATATCTTCGGCCAATTGTTTTTTCATATCACCATACCGAATGGAACAAGCATTATAGCTTTCTTCAAAAAACGCCAAAGTTTCGGGTTCAGAAACTAACGACATCAACGTAAATAAATTGGCTATCGGTTCCGCTTTCGCTTGGAATGGTTCGGTTGGTCCACTATCGGTAACTGCTCGCATTACTTTTTTACGAATACTTTCAGGCTCCTCTCCTAAAAATATTGCATTTCCTTCACCTTCACTTTTTCCCATCTTCCCACTTCCATCCAATCCTGGAACTTTTACCAATTGCTCTCCAAAATTATAGGCATACGGTTCAGGGAAATAATCTTGCTGATATAAATGGTTAAAGCGATTGACGAAATTTCTCGCCATTTCTAAGTGTTGCTCCTGATCTTTTCCAACAGGAACTTTCGTGGCTTTATGAATGATGATATCTGCCGCCATCAATACAGGATATGTGAGTAAACCCGCATTAACATTGTCGGAGTGCTTTCTGATTTTTTCCTTAAACGATGTGCACCGCTCTAATTCACCCACATAGGCATACATGTTAAATAACAAATACAATTCTGCAATCTGAGGTACATCACTTTGGATATAAATAGTACTTACTTCCGGATCAATTCCAGCAGCTAAATACTCAACCAAAACATTCTTTACACTCTGCTTGAAATCACCCGGTTTAGGATGTGTAGTGAGCGCATGCATATCTGCTATAAAGAAAAAACAGCGCTGCTCGTGCTGCATCTTTAAGAAGTTCTTTACCGCTCCAAAGTAATTTCCAATGTGAAGATTTCCGGTACTCCTAATACCGCTAACAACCGTTTCCATGCTGCAAAACTAATCGAAATTGTTGCAGCGCAAACGATTATAACGATGATCTGAGAAGCTCTATTATTAAATCCTTATCCTTTATTCGCTCTTTTAAGATTGTATTCTCTTTTAATAGCTTCTCGTTTTGAAATTTAATATCCTCTATTTCTTTCAATTTTTCTTGTGGATCTGGTATTTGTTGAATGTTTTTATTTTGAGATAAAGGCAAACTATACAAGCGAAAGAAATCAAATTCTAATGCTTCCGATATTTTACATAATAAGCCAGAATCTATACTCTGCCGGGTGAAAATATCATAAACATTATTTCTATTCGTATTAATTTGTCTCGAAAACTCGACAACTTTCATTCGCTTGCTTTTCAGCTGCGCGTGTATTTCTTCCCCAATGTGAATCATATCAGTAAATAATCAGTTAAATAAAGTTTGAATTCAAATTTGCAAAATATTATGTAAGGGAAAATGAAAATTCGAAAAATTGTTCACTTAATTGCCATTAATTATTTGGCAAAATGTACTTTTATTTACAAATATGTAACTTTATCGACTTAAATATGAGGTTGGAAACTAGAGCTTAATTCATGTGGATTGGGACGAAATCCAGTTCTCAATCGTTTCAATAAATTCTACTGGTTTTTCTGCATGCAGCCAATGCCCTGCATCCTGCATTACTTCAAATTGAGCATGTGGGAATTGATTTAAAATAGCAGGAATATCTTCGGGTTTTATATAAGAGCTTGTTGAACCACGATAAAATAAAGTAGCTATTTGACAAAGTCCCGAATCTATTGCCTCGCCAATATTTTCAATAGTTCTACTGATAACTGGTAAGTTAAATCGCCAAGCAAATTGATTTTCTCCCAAGCGATATAAATTCTTCAATAAAAATTGTCGTGTTCCGAAGTCGGGAATGAAATCCAGTACTTGATTCTCTGCTTCTTGTCTCGATTTTAAACTCGACAAATCAATATTTGATAGTCCAGTTATTATATCACTGTGATGTGGTTTATAATATCGAGGTCCAATATCAGCTATGACCAATGAATTCAACCTTTCTGGGTAGGTTAAGCCAAACAGCATCGCCACTTTTCCTCCCATGCTATGTCCAATCAAATGAATTTTATCCAAGCCTAAACCATCAATCGTTTCTAATACATCAGATGCCATGACACGGTAATTCATTTCATCTGAATGCCCCGACTGTCCATGATTCCTTAAATCAAACGTGTATACACAATATTTCTCTCCTAGTTTTCTTGCTATGCTGGTCCAATTATCACTTTGTCCAAACAATCCATGAAGAATAACTACCGTTTCTCCTGTTCCGAAATGTCGCTCAAATAGCTTCATGTAGCTGGCGAAGATAAATTTGAACTGTATTTTCTAATCCTAAATAAAGTGCTTCAGAAATTAAGGCGTGACCGATTGATACCTCCAATAAATCTGGAATGTGTTGGGCAAAGTATTTTAGATTTTGGCTATTCAAATCATGTCCAGCATTCAATCCTAATCCTAATTGTTTTGCTCTTAATGCAGCTTTTATATAGGGTTCGATCGCTTGCTCTGGTGCTGAAGAATAATGTCTCGCATATGCTTCGGTATACAATTCTATTCGGTCTGTTCCTGTTTTAGCAGCTTGATCGTATAAATCGAGATTCGTATCCATGAATAGGGAAACTCGAATGCCTTGCTGATGTAATTCTGTCACAACTTCTTGCAAAAAAGAAAATTCTTTAATCGTGTCCCAACCGGCGTTTGAAGTCAAAGCATCTGGAGGGTCAGGGACTAGTGTAACTTGATGTGGCTTTGCCTTTAATACCACATCCAGAAAAGTACGAGAAGGATAACCTTCCACATTAAATTCTGTTTTTAGAATCGGCTTAAGTGTAAAAACATCCTCGTATGTTGCATGCCGTTGATCTGGCCTAGGATGTATCGTAATTCCTTGAGCTCCGAAACGTTCCAAATTTAAAGCTGTATCAGCAACATTGGGATAATTTGAACCTCTCGAATTCCTTAAAAGCGCAATCTTATTGATGTTAACACTTAGTAGAGTCATGTGTTATTATTTAGGGGCAAATCTACGAAACACCTGTTGCACGTTGGAGAAGATATTTCTATTCGCTACGTTTGCCGTCAAGGTGAAACAATTTTCAACTACAAACGTTTTCAAAACAACAAGATTTAGTTTCCATTCATGCTTGCACAGGATCTAATATCAGATACTATTCCTCCACTTAAAACATCCGACAGTGGCATTAAAGCGCTTCATTGGATGGATGAGTTCCGTGTAGCACATTTGCCTATTGTCAATAATTCGGAATTCTTAGGATTGATCTCGGATACTGATATCCTTGACCTTAATGCTCCTGAGGAAGCTCTTGGAAACCATCCACTTTCGCTTATTCGCCCTTTTGTTTACGAATCGGAGCACATCTATGAAGTGTTGAAGTTAGCTGCACGCATGCATTTAACTCTGATTCCTGTTTTGGATGCCGAAAACAAATACCTCGGAAATATTAGTCTGCGTTCTTTGGTAGAAAAATTTGCAGCTACTGTTTCTGTACAAAATCCAGGTGGGATTATCGTTCTTGAACTCAATCAAAACGACTATTCTTTATCTCAGATTGCTCGAATTGTAGAGGAAAACGACACGAAGATTCTAAGTCTTTCTGTTAGCAATAATCCAGATTCTACTCAAATTGAGTTAACCATAAAAGTGAATCGCGAAGACATTCGTGGTATTCTTGCTTCCTTTGCTCGCTACAACATTACCGTTAAAGCGACTTTCCAGCAAACAGAGTTTTCGGAAGATCTTAGAAACAGGTTCGACTTGTTTATGAATTACATCAACATGTAATTTCAATTTTCTAATTCGTTTTGTCATTCTTTTCGAATTAGGATACCTACATTCGCTTTATTCAATTAAGCAAAATGCAAATAGCCGTTTTTGGCCGTTCATTTACCGAAAGCAGAGCTCCTGTTATTAAGGAATTATATTTTCTGTTGCATCAATCAGGTGTTCAAGTTCAAATACTCGAGCCTTTTTTCAAAGCATCTCAAAGTTTAATGCCAATAGGTGCTAATTTTTCACGGTTTAAGAATCAAGACGATTTAGATAATCGAACATCCTGCATGATTACTATCGGTGGCGATGGAACATTACTCGAATCAGTAACATTAATTAGAAACACCGAAATACCTCTTGTCGGTATCAATACTGGTAGATTAGGATTTCTTACCGGCTATTCTCAAGATGAAATTGCCAAGGCTGTTGAAGCAGCTTTAAACCAGAATTATTTGCTTGAAAAACGCTCTGTTCTTCAACTAAAAATGAATGGTGGCCCCTTTGCGGATTTCCCTTATGCCTTGAATGATATTACTCTTCATAAGAAAGAGAGTTCTACTATGATTACTGTTCATGCCCGATTAAATGGAGAACACTTGAATTCATACTGGGCAGATGGATTGATCGTAGCTTCTCCTACTGGATCTACAGGATATTCATTAAGTTGTGGTGGTCCTATATTAATGCCCGAATCACCCAGTTTTGTAATCACTCCTATTGCTCCTCATAATCTTAATGTTAGGCCATTAGTTATTACAGATGAACACAGCTTATCAATTGATGTGGAAGTTCGTGGAAAAAATTTCCTATTAGCGCTCGATTCACGTTCTGCATCAATTCCAGCGAAAACAGAAATAACTATCAATAAAGCACCTTTTTCAATTCGATTAGCACGCAAACCAGAACAACCATTTTTAAAAACATTGAGAGAAAAACTCATGTGGGGAATCGATCGAAGAAATTAATAATTACCATACTCAAAAAGGTTTTCATTTCTTCGTACTAATAGCATTTCAATTTTGGTATATTTGCCCTAATTGCCAATAACACTAATCCAATGCGTAAGCTATCCATCCTTACCGTTTTACTGCTTTTCATTTCGATTTCTGCTCAAGCTCAGCGAAAAGGAAAAGGACGTTTTCTCGATCGTTGCGAAAGCACATACGGTATCGGGTTTACTAACTTCTTAGGAGAACTTGGTGGTGCCGACCAATTTGGTACTAATGGGATAAAGGATTTGGAAATGATCCTTACTCGTCCTGCAGTTCACTTAGGTTTTCGTTATCGTAAAAATCCTGTTCTCTCTTTCAAATTTAATTTGAATTATGGACGTGTTGCAGGTAGAGATAGCTTAACACGTGAAGAGTTCCGTAGAAACAGAAACTTGAGTTTTCGTTCTCCAATTTTTGAATCATCCTTGCAAGTTGAGCTATCAATTGTACAGTTGAAGTCATCTAAAAGTATCTATAGACTTCAAGGGGTAAGAGGAAAAAGTGGAATTGACTTGAACGTATACTTGTTTGCTGGCGTTGGAGGTTTTTACTTTAATCCTAAAGCACTCCTCGGAGGTCGTTGGTGGGCACTTCAGCCACTAGGCACCGAAGGACAAGGGATTGCTGCATCTCGTGCTCCTTACAAACGCTTTCAAATGTGTTTCCCAATTGGATTCGGTTTCCGTGTTCCAATGCAAGATAAAAGATGGACAATCGGTTTTGAATATGGAATGCGTATCACAACTACCGATTATCTTGATGACGTAAGTACAACTTATTTCTCTCCAACATTAATTGCCGATAAAAACGGTCCTGTTGCTGCTGCATTATCTAACAGAGCAAACCCGTTCTCACCCGATTTTATTAAAGGATCGGCTGCAACTGGTCAACAACGTGGAGATCCAACAGATCGCGATGCCTACATGTTTGGAATTGTAACCATGACTTACCGACTGAAATCAGGAAAATCAATCCTTCCAAAATTCCGGTAACTCATTTACGTTATTCTCTGTATACCTCTATGTATGCGTAAATGGATTTTTCTAAGTTTAATTGGATTAGCAACTTCGTTTTCTGCTAATTCTCAGGTATTTAATAGATATTCTGAACTTGGGCTTTTTGGTGGAGTTTCCTATTACATGGGTGAATTAAATCCCGGAAAGCAATTTTTTATGGTTCGTCCTGGTGGTGGATTAGTATACCGATATAATACTAGTCGTCGCTTTGCTTGGGAAATTCATGGTTTATATGGCAGTGTTCAGGCTGAAGATGCTCGTTCTGGGGAAGACAATCAAATTTTGAGAAATCTTTCGTTTCGTTCTCAAATCATTGAATTTGCTGGATTACTCCACTTTAACTTTTTTAATTACGAAATTGGAAATCCCGAAACTCCAGCAACTCCATATATTTTTGGTGGGTTAGGTCTTTTCCGCTTCAATCCTAAAGCTGATTTTCAAGGAGAATGGATTGCTCTTCAACCACTTGGTACCGAAGGACAAGGTTCTCCTGTTTATGCCGATCGTAAACAATACTCACTCATGGGTGCCAATATTCCATTTGGATTTGGCGTTAAATTTCATGCGTTTGGTCGTTTAGGATTTAGCTTAGAGTGGGGATTACGTAAAACGTTCACCGATTACTTAGACGATGTAAGTACAACTTACGCTGATCCAGATGTACTTTTTGCTACTCATGGTGAATTAGCTGCCTTGCTTGCAGATAGATCTCTTGTCAATCCCGGTAAAATTAATGCTGGACGACAACGAGGAAATTCAACGAATAAAGATTGGTACTCGTTTGCTGGACTGACAATTACTTATAAAATAGTCCCTCGAAAAGCCGAATGCGCGGCATATAAGTAATCCATTATCTTTGCGCGTTAATGCTGTATGCAATCATATGGCCCAAGCAAAGAAAGTGAATAAAGAAGATATCAATCTGCATACGTTACCAAGCCATATTGCCGTTATCATGGACGGAAATGGCCGTTGGGCAAAAATGCAAGGTAAACTCAGAACATTTGGTCACGAAAATGGTGTGAAAGCAGTTCGCGAAACTGTGGAAGCATGTGCCGAGTTAGGTATTTCATACTTAACTATGTATGCATTTTCAACCGAGAATTGGAATCGTCCTAAATATGAAATCAATGCTTTGATGACTTTATTGGTTAGCACAATCAGTAAGGAAACAGCCACATTGATGAAGAACAATATTCGACTCGAATCTATTGGTGATATTGACTCCTTACCGGGAAAATGTCGTCGGGAACTCGAAGAAGCTAAAAAGAAAACAGCTGGTAATTCTCGAATGACACTTGTATTAGCACTTAGCTATAGTTCAAGATGGGAAATTACCCAAGCTGTAAAACAAATTACTTCCGATGTTCAAATTGGAAAAATAAAAACGGAAGATATTTCAGAGAAACTTATTGCTAATTACCTAAATACTTCTGGAATGCCTGATCCAGAATTGCTGATTCGTACATCAGGAGAACACCGCATTAGTAACTTTTTACTCTGGCAAATCTCTTATGCTGAATTGTATTTTACGGATAAGCTATGGCCAGATTTCAGAAAAGAAGACCTCTATGCAGCCATTGTCAGCTATCAACAAAGGGAACGCCGCTTTGGCAAAACAAGCGAACAATTGAATACCCCATCATGACGCGTCTTTATTTCCGATTATTTCTCCTTTTCTGTTTTCTCACTTCTCAGCAAATTGTGTTTGCTCAGGTTATTCCCGACAATAACCCTATTGGCATAAGTTATAGCGCCCCTAAAGAATATGAGATTGCTGATATATCCTTTAAAACAAAGGACAACAGTAATCTTGACCAGAATATACTGCGCTTATTATCCGGCTTGAATAAAGGTGATAAGATTATGATTCCGGGTGATCGGATTAGTAGTGCAATTGAAGCACTATGGAAACAAGGGCTTTTTACTGGAATTGAAGTTAAAACTGCTAAAATAGAAGGGGATAAAATCTCTTTGATTATTCTACTAGAAGAAAGACCTCGACTATCTAGATTCCGTTTTGTGGGTGTAAAAAAGAATGAAGCTGACGATTTACGTGAGCAGATTAAGCTCATTCGAGGAAAGCCAGTTAATGAAAATTTGATGGTGAATACTCGAAATACTGTTCGGGAATTCTTTATTGATAAAGGGTATATGAATGTTGCTGTTGATGTAAATACAACCAACGATACAATACCAGGTGGTGGAGTTATGATGAATATTTTGGTGAATAAGAACAAACGAGTTAAGATTCATCAAATAAACATTAATGGCAATCAATTCGTGACTGATAGAAAGCTGAAAAAGAAAATGAAAAATACCAAAGAAAATCCTTGGTATAGTTTGTTTACAACGTCTAAATACATGGAAGACAACTATGTAGAAGACAAATCGAAAATTCTAGCTGTTTACTTTGATAAAGGTTTCAAAGATGCTCGCATTGTAAAAGACACCGTTTATCGTTACGATGCAAAACACATCAATATTGATATTCAAATTGATGAAGGGCGTCAATATTTTTTCAGAAATATCAATTGGGTTGGTAATGTCAAATACACATCCAAACAACTCAGTGATATTTTAGGAATTAAAAAAGGGGAGATATACAACCAAGCTACTTTGGAGCAAAATCTTTTCATGAATGCATCTGAATCGGATGTCTCTTCTTTATACATGAATGATGGGCATTTATTTTTCCAAGTAACTCCCGTAGAAACCTTTGTCGACAATGATTCGGTCGATATTGAGATGCGTATTTATGAAGGAAAACAAGCCCGAATAAATCGTGTAACAGTAACTGGAAATGATAAAACGAATGACCATGTAGTAATGCGAGAAATTAGAACTCGACCTGGGCAATTATTTCGACGTTCTGATATTATTCGTACCCAACGTGAGTTATCTCAACTAGGATATTTCGATCCTGAAAAAATGGGCGTTAATCCTGTTCCAAATCCGCAAGATGGAACCGTTGATATTGAATACAAAGTCGAGGAAAAACCTTCCGACCAATTACAGCTTTCTGGAGGATGGGGTGCAGGAAGATTAATTGGAAACCTTGGTCTTGCTTTCAATAATTTTAGTGCAAGAAGATTCTTCAAGAAAGATGCTTGGCGTCCTTTACCTTCTGGTGATGGTCAACGCTTATCTTTAAATGCTTCTTCTACAGGTCGTGCATTCCAGAGTTATAATTTGTCTTTTACAGAGCCTTGGTTAGGTGGAAAAAAACCTAATTCTTTAACAATTACTGCCTATCATTCAATTTATGGAAATGGTGCAGCTAAGAATGATCCAACTCGTAGTCTTACTAAAAATACAGGTATCATCCTTGGGTATGGTAGAAGATTACGTTGGCCTGATGACTTTTTCACTTTGCAGCAATCGGTTAGTTTCCAATACTATGAATTAGTCAATTCAACTGCATTTGAACTAGCTAATGGGTTTGCTAATAACTTAAGTTTCACAACCACTTTATCTAGAAACTCGATTGATGGACCTATTTATCCAAAATCGGGCTCTAACATCAGCCTATCTATACAATTCACTCCACCATATTCGGTTATTAATAATACTCCTGCTAGTGAGTTAGTAACGCTCGAACAACGATATAAATGGGTTGAGTTCCACAAATGGAAGTTTGATGCTCAGTGGTTTACGCCGCTTTCTCGAAATAAGAATACATTAGTATTAATGACTCGTGCAAACTTTGGTTTTGTTGGCTTATATAATCAGAACAAAGGCTTGTCACCATTCGAGCGCTTCCGATACGGAGGAACAGGTTTAAGTGGATTGACTTGGGGAGCACAATTCTTAGGTGCTGAAATCGTTGGATTACGTGGCTATCAGGACGGCTCTATTTCAAAAGGAGCAACTGGAGGAGTAGGTGATGCACCAATTTATAGTAGATATACGATGGAATTGAGATATCCCATTTCATTAAATCCCTCCGCTACTGTTTTTGCTTTAGGATTTCTAGAAGGTGGGAATGCTTGGACAAACTTCAAAGATTTCAATCCTTTTAGTATCAAACGTTCGGCAGGTGTTGGTGTGCGTGTATTTTTGCCCATGTTTGGATTACTTGGACTTGATTATGGATTCCGATTCGATGAAGTTCCAGGTTTTTCGGGAATGCCTAAAAGCCAATTTCACTTCATAATAGGACAAAACTTCAATTAGAGAATGTTCTATTGCGTCAGAATTAATCCAAATGAAGGACTTCGAAATTGCTGCTTAGCACGATTGTTGTTTTGCGGCCAACAAACCTTATAGAAATGATTACTTTTGCACCCTCAATCCAGCCGGTTATGAAAAAGCTCATCTTAGCGCTTCTGGTATTTTTCGCTGTATCTTCAAGCGTTTCGGCACAAAAATTTGCTTACGTCGACACTCAATATATTTTGGAAAACCTTCCAGAATATAAATCTGCGCAACAGCAATTAGATCGTATATCAATCCAATGGCAAAAAGAAATTGAAGTAAAATTTGCTGAGATTGATAAAATGTACAAAGATTTTCAGGCAGAATCTATTCTTCTGACTGACGATATGAAGAAGAAACGTGAAGAAGAAATTATCGATAAAGAACAAGCTGCTAAAGAATTACAAAAGCAACGTTTTGGTAAAGGAGGAGATCTTCTTAAAAAACGTCAAGATTTGATTAAGCCTGTTCAAGATAAAATCTATAACGCGATTAAAGAAATTGCTACAACTAAAAATTACGCTGTAGTATTTGATAAATCAAGTGATTTGACAATGCTTTTCACAAATCCTAAATATGATATCAGCGACCAAGTCTTGGAATCGTTAGGGTTTACTCCAGGTCAAAAAGGAGATGATCAGGATAGTAACGATAAAGGAGGAGGATCTAGTCCTTCTTCCCCAACTCCACCAACGAATAAAAAATAACTAATTAAAAACGAATGAAGCAATTGATCGCCCTGGCATTATTTGCCACTGCCTTGATCGGAACGCCTGCATTGGCGCAGAAATCAAATAAATTTGGACATATTAATTCGGCCGAATTATTAAGTCTTATGCCTGAGCGTAAAACTGCTGCAGCGAAAATGGATTCCATCACGAAAGACGTTGAAAAACAACTTCAAGAAATGATGACCGAGTATCGTACTAAACAAGAAAAATACACCAACGAAGCTCCTAAATTATCTGAATTAGTAAAGAAGGATAAAGAAGAAGAGCTTACTAGTTTAGGTACTCGTATTCAAAATTTTCAGCAACAAGCTCAGCAATCTTTAGAGCAACAAGAACAAGCTCTCATTGAACCAATTGTTTCAAAAGCCAAGAAAGCAATTGAGACAGTTGCTAAGGAAAATGGATATACCTACATTTTTGATACTTCAGCAGGTTCTTTATTGTTCTGGGAAGAAAGCGATAACATTCTTGTTATGGTGAAGAAAAAACTCAATCTTCCTTGAGAATAAAAAAAACACTTCTTTAAAGCACTCCAATCGGGGTGCTTTTTTTATTCTTGTATATGGATAAGAACGCAGCAATTGGCATATTCGATTCTGGTATTGGAGGATTAACTGTAGCTGCGGCTGTTCATCAACTGCTTCCTCACGAATCACTTATCTATTTTGGTGATACAGCACATTTCCCTTATGGTGATAAATCACCTGCACGTATCGAATCTTATGGTTTAGGTATCGCAGAATATTTGCTCTCGCAAGGCTGTAAAATGATTGTAATTGCCTGTAATACAGCATCCGCTCATGCTTTCAAAGCAGTCACAAAATTCGTAGGGAATAAAGCCATTGTAGTTAATGTGATCGATCCTGCATCTCAAGTTGTTGCAGAACGCTATCCTAATGGACGAGTAGGCGTTATTGCTACTCGCGGAACTATTCAATCGGGTATTTATCCTAGGAAAATAAAGAAGTACAGTGCTCATACAGAAGTTACTTCTCTTGCAACTCCACTTCTTGCTCCAATGATCGAAGAAGGGTTTTTCAATAACCGTATTTCTCGAACAGTAATTCATTCCTACTTAGAAAAGAAATCACTACAAAATATTGAAGCAATTATTCTAGGTTGCACCCATTATCCTCTTATTCGTAAAGAAATTGAAGAGTTCTATAAAGGCTCTGTTGATGTAGTTGACTCGGCAGAAATGGTGGCTTTAACTGTAAAGAATTTACTAGCCGAATCAGATTTACTTTCTACTCAAAACAATCCGCATCTACGTTTCTTAGTTTCGGATTTTACTGAATCATTTGAAAGTAGTGCCACATACTTCTTTCCGGAAAAAGTAAATCTGGAAGAACAAGATATCTGGAAATAAAAAAAGGCAGCTTTCAGGCTGCCTTTTTTATGATTTAATACTTCTTACTTGACGATATTTCCTTCTGTATCCAATTCTACAACTGGATATCCTAAGGCTTTAATTTTATCCCAGTTACTGGCTTTATCACCAACAACTACAACAATCATTTTATCAGTAGGTAAATAGCGTTTCGCCAATCCATCGATGTCATTTTTAGTCAAACTACCTAAAATGGCACTTTGTTTATCGATGTAGTTTTTGTCTAGGTTATACACTAACAAATTTTGAAGGAATAATGCCTTTTGGAAAGGAGTTTCGTATTTCAAAGCATCACGTTGACCAAGAGAATTCTTAGTGAAATTCAACTCTTCAGGAGTAATACCAGAAGCACGGAATGCATTCATTTCGGAGAAGAAATCCATCAATGAACTATCTGTTTTTTCAGCTTTTACTCCGGCAGATGCGGTGAATGAACCACGGTAAAGTGTTCCGCTAAATCCTGTACGAGCACCATAGGTATATCCCTTTTTCTCACGTAACATCAAGTTAATTCGACTATTAAAGTTGCCACCCAACGTGTAATTCATCACACCAGCACGATAGTATTCGCCATCTGCATCATAAGGTAAAGCCATATAACCGATACGGATTTCTGATTGTGGTGCTTTGTCTTTATTTACGAAATAAATAGTAGTAGCTGCAATTGCAGGCGTTGCTGGTTGTTTAATTTCAACAGGCGATGCTGATGCTTTCCAATTCAACAAAAATGGAACAGCAGTATTCAATTCTTTGCTAGTGATTTGTCCAACTGCTACCAATTTAGCTTTAGCTGGAATGATTTGAGCTGCATAAAAATCTTTCACATCCTGCAATGTGATTCCTTCCAAGCTAGCTTTTGTACCAATAACTGGAATTCCAAAAATATGGTCACCATATAATAGCTTAGAGTAAACATTATCCGCGATGGTAGCTGCACGTGTTGCATTGTTATCAATTGCAGCAATTTCCTGTGCTTTTGCAGTGTTGAATTCCTCTTCATCAAATTTTGGATGAAAAAGTTTTTCTTCCAATAATTCAATCGTACGAGCAAGGTTTTTCTTCAGAGAAAAGACGTTTACATACACATATTCGCGATCGGATGAAATGCTGATTTCGGAACCTAATTTTTCAAGTTCAGAAGTAATTTCTTCAGAAGAATATTTGAGCGTTGATTCACTCATCACATCTGTCAAAAGGTTCGACAAACCTGCTTTTGCTGGATTTTCAGCTGCGTGACCTGCAGGGAATGAAATTAACATAGAAACGATAGGTAAATCGTTGTCCTGTGTTCCGATAATCTGTAGTCCATTAGCACTTGTTTCTTTCCAGAATTCTGGAAGGCGAATTACTGGATTAGCTCCCGGTGCTGGGTGTTTGCTACGATCGAAAACATCTTTTGCTTTTACATAACTCAAGTTTTTGTATTCGCTACCTTCTGCGCTTTCTGCTTCTGTTGCACGTTTAGGTGTGAAGTTATCTTCGTGAGCAATTAGTTCTTTTTGACCTTTAGGTACAACGCTAGTAATAACTGCTGGTTTGCCTTTGATGTATTTCTCGTAAACGCGGATTACATCTTCTTTTGTAAGTTTTTGAAGTTGATCAATTTCCTTTTTGATGTAATTCGGATTTCCTTTAAATGTTTCGTTATAAGCTAATTTGGAAGCTTTACCACTAACACTTTCTAAACTTTGAATCATTTGAGCTTCACGAGAATTTTTGATTCGAATTAGATCCTCATCTTTTACTCCACGTTTTTCAAATTCAACAAATGCATCGCGAATAATTTTCTCCATATCGGCTAGTGTTTTACCTGGGAAAGGCAATACGTTCACGACAAACGTTCCGGCTAATTCAGCTGCTGGATTATATGCACGAGCCTGAACAGCTAAATTTGTTTTGATTAGATTCTGATAAAGAATTGATGTTTTATCTCCTCCAATCAATTCTGCCAATAAATCCAAAGGAAGCTCATCATCACTTCCAGAAGAAACTGCTGGCCAAGTCATTTGAATCATCGGAAAACGAATGTTGTCTTCCATTGAAATGTAACGGTCTTTATCTAACGTTACCGGCATTTTATCCATTGGTTTTACTTCTGGTCCGCGTGGAATGCTACCAAAGTATTTTTGAGCCAAACGAACAACTTCTGCTGGATCTACATTCCCTGCAACAGTTAAAACCGCGTTGTTCGGACCATACCAACGTAAAAAGAATCGTTTTAAATCATCAACCGTAACTCGGTCAAGATCTTTCAAATAACCAATTGTTGGCCAAGAGTATGGATGACCATAAGGATATAACGCTTCGTTTGTGCGTTCTCCAACCAATCCATAAGGACGGTTATCGTAATTCTGTCCACGTTCGTTTTTTACAGTCGCACGTTGGATTTCAAATTTTTGCTGCGTTACAGCATCTAACAAGAATCCCATACGATCAGCTTCTAACCAAAGTGAGGTTTCAAGTTGGTTGCTTGGTAAGGTTTCAAAATAATTAGTGCGATCTAGATTAGTCGTACCATTCATTGTTCCACCAGCTTCTGTTACGATAGCAAAATGCTCTTCATCAGCCACGTTATCGGAACCTTGAAACATCATGTGTTCAAAGAAATGCGCAAATCCGGAACGACCAATTTGTTCACGTGCCGAACCAACATGATATGTTACATCAGTGTGGACAATCGGATCACTTTTATCCACGTGGATAATGATGGTCATCCCATTATCGAGTTTGTATTTTTCATAAGGGATGACAATCTCATCTCCTTTTTTCTCCACCTTTTCTACCAGTTTTTGGGCAGTAGCAGGAAGAAGAAGCATGAGTGATAGGGCTCCTGAAAGGAACGAAATGCGTTTTAACATAAGTGTGTTTTTCAAGTTGCAAGTTTATACAAAGATTTCCGGACTCAATTACATTAACGGTAAAGGATTTAAGGATGAATTTTTATCCATCAATTTTTTAATTCTAAAAATCAGATATACGACTTAACTTTGACCGCTTTTTGGTTCATGCCTTTGGTATGATTAAAAGGGAATCCTGTGAAACTCAGGAACAGTACCCGCTGCTGTAATCCTCATCAAAAGCATTCAGCTCAATGCCACTGTTATTATGGGAAGGCGCTGAATGTGAGGTAAGTCAGAAGACCTGCCAGAATCCAATATGTTCCGTGCTTTCGGGAAGAAAGGCAATGAACAGGAGGGCTTTTTCAGCCAATGGAGGAATTCTGTTCGTCCATTCCTGTTTTGTTTTTCCCCTGCGGATAAACAAGAACGATGAAAAATAGAATTTTCACATGCATCTTTTTTTTGCTCATTGGCCTTAGGTCGATTGGACAAACTGCTGCGAAAGATTCTGTTCATCAGCTTCCTGCTTTTCAAGTTCAAGACAACCGTATCCCAAGTTCAAATCCTGGTTTACAGCAAAGTGTTTTTTCCACTCAACAAGCGGGAAAGAACATACAATCCTTAGCAGAACTTCTCAGTCGAAATTCGGCTTCCTTCATCCGTCAATATAGTCCTGGAACACTCTCTTCTCCTTCCATTCGTGGAACTGGTGCAGCTCATACAGCCTTAGTTTGGAATGGTTTGAACTTACAAAGTAGTATGAATGGGCAAATGGATTTAAGTCTGGTGCCGGCTATTTTGTTTGACCATTTTAGTTTGCAATCGGGTGCTGGTGCTGCTTCCTGGGGAACAGGTGCAATAGGCGGGACGATTCATCTCGGCTCTGAGCATTCAAACAATCATTTACTTATTCAGCAATCAATTGGAAGTTTTGGATTTAAGCAAACAGCTGTTGATGTTGCCTATACGCTTGGTCGTATTTCTTTTCGTACAAGATTGTTCCAATCACAGGTTGAGAACGATTTTCACTTTATTAATAATGCAGTATTTGGTCATCCTAAACAGAAGCAGTTAAACGCTGCACAAAGGATGAAAGGCTGGATGCAAGATTTGTATTGGGTAACAGGTAAATACAGTCAATTGCAACTTTCAGTTTGGGGGCAGACTTCAATCCGACAAATTCCTCCAATAGAAACGATTCCTATTGCAGCTGCTTCACAACAAGATGAAACTTGGCGTGGAATGTTGTCGTGGAAAAGAGTGAGCAGTAAATTCGACATCCAACTAAAAACGGGATATCTTCAGGAGGGAATCTTATTCAACGATTCGCTATTAAGTCTTCATGCCGCCAATCATGCTAAAACTTATTTAGCCGAGACTGAATTTGGAAAGAATTTCCCATCAATCCATTCCCGATTTCAGCTAGGAGGAAATTTCAGCTATTCAAGTGCTCATGCACAAGGTTATGGAAGCTCAGCTGTTCATCAAGAACGAAGAGCCGGTTTTACTTCTTTTCGATCGGAGCTATTTAAAGGGAAATTAGTCACCTTAATACAAGGCCGGCAGGAGTGGTTCAATCGACAATTTGTGCCATTTATTCCATCTATATCTGCATCATATCCACTATTTAAAACGCTTACTATTCGCGGCCAAGTTGCTCGTAGTTTTCGAGTGCCAACGTTGAATGATTTGTATTGGCAACCTGGAGGGAATTTATCTTTAAGACCAGAAAGTGGAATAGCATCTGAATTTGGACTAAACTATTATGTAGAGAAACTCCCATTTGTATTACTTGGTAAGGCTTCCGTGTTTAGTAATCAGGTGAAGAATTGGATTGTTTGGTTACCGTCTAACTCATTTTGGACACCGGAAAATGTGCCACAAGTTCATAGCAGAGGACTAGATGCTGGGATAGAAATCCATCGCCACTTTAAGAAAAAACAATCGCTTCATTTTTTCAGTAATGCCCAATATGTTTGGGTAACAGCCGAAAAATCAGATATAGGAAGTATAGTAGAATCGGGTAAGCAATTAGTTTATGTTCCGCATTTTACTTGTAATGCACGAATGTCTTATCGGTGGAAAGGCTTTCAATTCGAATTAAGTTCAACCTATACCGGAGAACGCTTTATCACCAGTGATAATGAAAAATCACTACCCGGTTTTTTCTTATTAAATGCATTTGTATCGAAGCAGCTCGAACTGAAAGAGCACCATTTTTCTTTCTTTTTAAATGCATTTAATCTACTACAAAAATCATATCAAGTTATTGCTTGGCGCCCAATGCCTCTGTTATCGTTTCAAACCGGCATCTCTTTCACTTTTCAACCCAATCCAACAAAATGAAAATTATATTTCTTACGACTCTCATCTTTATTTCAAACATGATAGGTTTTACACAAACTACCGTCGATTTTGAAGATTTAACACTAAGTCCCGATTCTTGGTGGGTTGGAACCGATGGTGTATCAACCGGATTTACAAGTCATAATGCTTTCTTTCCAACTCGCTGGGATACAGCATTTGGTGGATATTGGTTGGATGGATTTGCCTATAGTAATATGACCGATTCGGTTACATCAGGGTACTTGAATATGTATTCGTGTAAAGCTGCATCAGGCAATGATGGTTCAGCTAATTATGCAATTGCATACGATGATGGCAGATTCGTGCCTGGAAATGCAAACGGACTCTATGCATTCGAACCCATCGAACTCTATATTACCAATAACACATTTGCTTTCAATAACATGCGCGATGGTGATGGGTTTTCTAAGAAGTTTGGTGGTGTTTCTGGGAATGATCCAGATTTTTTCAAAGTCACTTTTACTGGAATTCGTAATGGCGAAGCTACAGGAACAGATGTAGTTGTTCATCTAGCAGATTTCACATTTGAAGATAATAGCTTGGATTATATTCAGCGAGAGTGGTTACGTGTAGATTTAACAGCCATGGGTGTAGTCGATTCGATTGTGTTTTCATTTGAATCGAGCGATGTTGGAGAATTTGGAATCAATACACCCAAATATTTCTGTTTAGATGATTTTAAAGTGAATGTTGTACCTAACTCCATCAACACAATAGCAAAATCGACGCTTTCCGTTTTCCCTAATCCGGTTGCTGAAATATTGAGTATTCGTCAAGTAAATCCGGAACGAATTGATTACAGTATTTATTCATCTTCTGGAATGTTGGTGAAGAATGGTTCAAGTAATTCTGTTACGGAACATGTTAATGTTTCAGAATTAGCTAGCGGGCTTTATCTCATTCATTTACATGCTGATGGCGTAGCTGATACACGTACTTTTGTAGTTCAGCACTAATGAGAACGATACTCTTCTTTTTACTATTTGCAATTCCGCTACTTACGAAAGCGCAATTTGATCCACCAGCAGGACAACCAGGTTCGTTGGCTATTCATGTGAGTAGTATATCTTTTGTTGCCTGGGCAAATTCGGCAGTTGTGCAGCGTAGTTGGATGCAAATGGGTGTTGATTCTTTGGGTTATGTAAGTAGTGGAATAGAAGCTTATGCCTTAGGGAAAGCAGGTGAAAATCCAGTAGTAAGTTTGGGTGATGGAGGTTCTGCTACTTTACAATTTGCTCATAGTATTCGAAATGGCGCGGGACCGGATTTTGCGGTTTTTGAAAATAGTTTTGATGGTTCATTTCTCGAATTAGGTTTTGTTGAAGTGAGTTCGGATGGTGAAAATTTCTTTCGTTTTCCAGCAGCCTCGCTAACCGATACTTCTCAGCAGATTGCTGGTTTCAGCTATATTGATGCAAAGAACTTGAATAATCTGGCTGGGAAATATGTCATGTTATATGGAACTCCATTCGACTTACAAGAATTAGATAGCATTTCGGGTTTGGATATCAATTCCATAACTCATGTTCGAATTGTAGATGTGGTGGGTAGTATTCTTCCTCAATTTTGCACGCGCGATTCCGAAGGAAGAATGGTAAACGATCCTTTCCCAACTCCATTTATGTCATCAGGTTTTGATTTGGATGCGGTTGGAGTCATACACAATAATGATCCTGCAGCCATTGATTTCTCAACACATTCGGAGCCTCCGATAGTTTTATATCCTCAGCCCGCTTCAACTTTTTTGCAAGTGAAATGCGATAAGTCAATTTCGGGAAATTGGATGGCAAGTGTTTATTCTTCCGACGGACGAACTTGCTCCAATCAAGCAATTGAAAAGCAGGATGACGGCTTTTCGATTGATGTCCATTCGTTGAAAGCAGGAATTTACATTTTGCTTCTCAGCAACAATCAACAAGTAATTCGTAAACGTTTCATCATTCAGAAATGAGAAAGTTGTTATTGTTGATTGGGGTGCTGATGTTTGTGGTATCATGCAAAAAGGATGATCCAGAGCCGACTCCTATTGTTCCAGTTGAAGTAAGTAAAACAGCTCTCATTTTGAACGAAGGGAATTTTCAATGGGGAAATGCATCACTCACACGAATCGATCTTAAATCGGGAACTGTCAGTGCTGATGTATTTCAGCAGGCTAACCAGCGTCCTTTAGGAGACGTGTTTCAATCACTTGCTATGGTGGGAGATGAGTTATGGTTAGTAGTGAATAATTCCCAAAAGATTGAACGCGTTAACAAGAACACGTTTGTAGCCACAAGTCCTGTAACGGGTATACAATCACCACGGTATTTGCTTCCTTATTCGAATCGGGTTTATGTGAGTGATTTATATGCAAACACAGTTCACGTAATAAATTCGACCTCCGGAACACTTATGAGTGAAATTCCTTTTCCTGGTTGGAGCGAAGGCATGATAAAAGATCCTCAAAACCTAATTTGGATTAGTAATGTAACGCGAGGTAAGCTTATGCTGCTTAATCCAGAAACGAATTTATTTGTTGATTCTATTACTGTTGGTGATGCTCCTAAAGACCTGATAATGGATAAGAATCATCGTATTTGGGTTTTGTGTGAAGGACATATTCCTCCTGCTGTTGAAACGGGAGGAAGCTTATGGTGTATTGATCCGGTAAGTCGTTCGGTGCTGAAGAGTTTTCAGTTATCAACTCTGGATCATCCAAGTAAGTTGAACTCCATTTTGGATGCTTCTTCTTTGATCTATCTGAACAAAGGTGTTTTTAAGTTGGATGTTAATGCCTTAGAATTACCTACAAGTCCTTTTATAGCACAAGGTTCTCGTTTGTTTTACGGTTTAGGATATAATGCAATCGATTCGACAATTTGGGCAAGTGATGCACGCGATTACCAACAAGCTGGTGAAGCCTTAGTTTATAAAGCTATTTCGGGTGAGCATCTGCGTTCTTGGACAGTTGGAATCATTCCCGGAGCTTTTTATTTTTACTGAGTAATTTATAGCTGTGAAAAAGGTCTGGAATCCGCTCTATATTGGAGTTATAAGTTATTTCTGTTTAGTTCTACCGGCAGTAATTCTATGGGGAATTAATTTTAGAAAACTTGGAAAGCCCAATCTAACTTGGCTAACGTTTCTAGTTGGAGGTTTGCTATTTCTGCTTTTAGTTTTGGGGTGGATTTTTTTACCTCAATCGTGGGATTGGGCATTAGAAGTATTTCATATCATCCTTTCCATTGCAGGCGCTGCTTTTCAATATTCATACTTCCATAAATTTCTAGAAGCTGACGAAGAAAATCATCAACGCGAAAGCCTAATAAAGCCTGCTTTGTTATCCATTCTGTTTGTATTGACTGTAGTTTCTCTTTTCATTGGATGGAACTGGTATCTCCAGCATCAAACCGAACAAGAGCTTTTACTCGCAAAAGAGAAGTACGACATTGGTGATTATCCCGCTTCGGTGAAAATATTAAATTCGATTATCGAAGAAGATCCCGGACAACGAACAGCTTACATAAATCTTTCCATTGCCTATGAAACCATGGGCAAATCCGATTCAGCTATCTATGTTTTGGATAATTGGCTAATTCAAATGCCCGAAGACTCAGAAGTTAAAGATCGAATCTATCAGCTTCGCTATATGAATAGCGGAAGATGATGATTCTTAAGAAATTGTCTACTGTTTTCGATGTCGGTGTAGAGTAAACGATCTTCATCCACAAATGGAACTACTTTACGATACGCAACAAGCAGATCTTCGATGATTGGAGATGATTTTTTAGGTCGACGGAATTCGATTGCCTGAGCAGCATTGAGTAACTCAATTGCCAGAATTTTTTCCAGATTTTCCATCACTCGCCATGCCTTAGTTGCAGCATTTGCGCCCATACTCACGTGATCTTCTTGTCCGTTGGATGAGTCAATGGTATCGGCAGAAGCAGGCATGCATAAATGTTTGTTCTGACTCACAATAGAAGCTTGTGTGTATTGTGGAATCATCAAGCCTGAATTCAAGCCGGGCTTAGCAATCAGAAAAGGAGGCAAGCTGCGTTTTCCACCAATAAGTTGATAAGTTCTGCGTTCGGAAATGCTTCCCACTTCGTGCATTGCAAGGCATAAATAATCGAGCGCCATAGCTAGTGGTTGACCGTGGAAATTTCCCCCAGAGATAATCAAATCTTCGTCGGGGAAAATAGTTGGGTTATCTGTTACAGCATTTAGTTCGTTCGTGAAAACCGATTCGGCATGACGTAACACATCGAATGAAGCACCTAAAACCTGAGGAATGCAGCGAAATGAATATGGATCTTGAACGTGTACTTTGTCTTGATTTAGAATCTCACTTCCTTCTAAAACACGTCTTACTGTAGCGGCAATGACTTGTTGTCCGTGATGGTGGCGAATTTCATGAATGCGCGGATGAAACGGATCTGGACGACCATCAAAAGCATCTATGGAAATACAAGCAATAACGGTAGCCCAGTTGAAAAGTCGCATGGCTTCAGCACTTAGACTCACGCCATACGCATTCATAAATTGAGTTCCGTTGAGAAGTGCTAAACCTTCTTTGGATTGAAGTTTAATCGGTTCCCAGCCAAAACGTTCTAAAACGCTAGCAGCAGGTTGACGAATACCATTCACCCAGACTTCACCTAAGCCTAGTAAGGGTAAACACAAATGCGCCAAAGGTGCTAAATCGCCCGATGCGCCTAATGAACCTTGCTGGTAAACTACCGGTAAAACATTCTCGTTGTAAAAGTCGATCAAACGTTGAACGGTAATTTCTTGAACTCCCGATAAACCATAGGTGAGCGATTGAACTTTGAGCAATAACATCGCCTTAACTATAGCTGGAGGAACAGGTTCTCCTTGTCCGCAAGCATGCGATTTTACTAGGTTTTCCTGAAGTTGTTCCAGTTGGTCATGACTAATTTGAACATCACACAAGGAGCCAAAACCAGTATTGATACCATAAATTGGTGCATCTGATTTTGCTAAACGTTCATCGAGATAATTTCTACCTTTTTGAATACTTGCTTTTGCTTCATCCGAAAGAAAAATTCGTTCTCCTGATTTGAGCAAATGATGAATCCTTTCCAAATAACAATGGGATGGATCAATAGCTTGACCTGACATAGTAGCGGTTGATTTTGGTAATCGCAAGGTGGGAAATTATTGGAAAATCCCTGCGTGTGTCAAAAGAGTTCTCTGAAAAAAGACAGTTTTTCGAGCGGAACTGAAATTTGTTTACCAGAAGAAAGTTCTTTCGTGAGGATGCAATTATCAGCTCGTTCCCCTTCTCCATAAATCATTAAGAAAGGAATGCCTTTCTTTTCGGCATATTCGAATTGCTTCTTCAGTTTAGAAATTTCGGGATAGATTTCTGCTTTGATGCCTTCTCCTCGCAACAATTGTAACACGGGAATAGCAGCGCGCTCATCTTCTTTGGTGAAATTGGCAATCAATACTTCTGTTCCAGTAATGGCTGAAGCGGGAAATAAATCCTGCATCAGTAGCACATCATAAATTCGGTCTGCACCAAAGGAAATTCCAACTCCGGGAACACCGGGAAGTCCGAAAATGCCTGTTAAATCATCGTAACGACCGCCGCCACCGATACTTCCGAATTCCACATCTTTTGATTTTACTTCCAGGATAGTTCCGGTGTAATAATTTAATCCGCGAGCCAAGGTTAAATCCAATTCGAGCGAAGATGTTTCTAATTTGAAACCATCTTCACCTTGGAAATAATTGAGTAAGGTTTCGAGTTCTCCAATTCCTTTTTTACCTGTTTCAGATGAAGAAAGGAAATCTCTTAGAAAGCTTGTTTTTTCTTGGATTCCACCTGATATAGTAAACAGTGGTTTTAGCTTTTCGATAGCTAGTTCACTCACCCCTTTATCGCGCATTTCCTGCTCCACTTTTTCTATTCCTATCTTATCGAGTTTATCGATGGCGACAGTAATATCGATCAGTCTCTCAGGCTCGCCAATAACTTCAGCCAAACCACTTAAAATCTTCCGGTTATTAATGAGAATTTTAACCGGTAATCGGAATGCAGAAAATACCCGGTCGTAGATTTGAATCAACTCCGCTTCATTAATAAGCGAAGCACTTCCAACCACATCAGCATCACATTGCCAAAATTCTCGGTAACGTCCTTTTTGCGGGCGATCGGCTCTCCAAACGGGTTGCATTTGGTAGCGACGAAACGGAAAAGCCAGTTTGTCCTTGTTCATCGCAACATAGCGGGCAAAAGGAACTGTTAAATCGTAGCGGAGAGCTTTTTCACTTATGAGAGGAAGCACTTTATTGACAGCTTCTAAATCACTTTGTTGTTCTCTTACTTCTTTCAGAAAATCACCTGAATTGAGAATCTTAAAAATCAAGCGATCGCCTTCTTCTCCGTACTTACCTGTAAGAGTTGAAAGGTTCTCCATTGCAGGTGTTTCGAGCGATTGATAGCCATAAAGCTCGAACGATTCACGAATAGTTTCGAAAATATAACGACGACGAGCAGTTTCAAGTGGTGAGAAATCGCGGGTTCCTTTAGGAAGAGAAGGTTTCATAATGATGCAAAGGTAGCAAGGGAATTAGCTTTCGAGCAGGGATAAAAGCGAATATTAATCAACTGAATTTCTCTTTCAAATATCGACCTGTCCACAAATCTTCTCGCTTAGCTAAATCTTTAGGTGTTCCCTCGAAAACTACTTGTCCACCAGTATCGCCACCTTCTGGACCAAGATCAATAACATAATCTGCGCATTTGATTACATCCAGATTATGTTCAATGATAACGAGTGAATGTCCTTGTGCAATGAGTGCATTGAAGGCATCCAGCAGTTTACGGATGTCGTGGAAATGCAAACCAGTTGTTGGTTCGTCGAATATGAAAAGGGTATGAACTGCAGAACTTCCTTTGGTGAGAAAGGATGCAAGCTTGATACGTTGAGCTTCTCCTCCCGAAAGAGTGGAAGACGCCTGTCCTAAATGAACATAACCTAAACCTACATCAGCAAGCGGTTGAAGTTTAGCAACAATACGTTGATCGGTTGCTACATTTTTGCCATTGCTGAAGAAGTTAATGGCATCTTCAACAGTCATTTCAAGGATGTTGTAGATGTTCTTTCCGTTGTATTCTACTTCCAGAATTTCATCTTTGAATCGTTTCCCATTGCATACATCACATTGAAGTTTGATGTCGGCCATGAACTGCATCGAGATGGTAACAAATCCTTCTCCTTCGCATTCTTCACATCGTCCGCCCTCTACATTAAAGGAAAAAGCAGAAGGTTTGTAACCTCGGGTTTTTGCAACAGGTTGGATGGAATAGAGTGTGCGAATCTCATCGTAAGCCTTTACATAAGTAACAGGATTACTCCGACTTGATTTCCCAATTGGGTTTTGATCGATGTATTCTACAGCTCCAATGCTTCTGTAATCACCTTCGAGTCGATCAAATTGTCCGGTTTGCTCGGAATAACCTTCGAACATTTTTTTTAGTGCTGGATAAAGAATCTTGTTAACCAAAGAACTTTTTCCTGAGCCTGAAACACCCGAAATGACCGTCATCACTCCAAGTGGGAAAGTTGCATCTACACTTTTGAGGTTGTTGTGGCGTGCTCCTTTAATTTGAATGGACTGATTCCATTTGCGACTTTTAGCAGGAAGTGCAATTTCTTTTCTGCCTGTTAAGTAGTCGGCAGTTAAGCTGCTTCCAGCAGTTATGAGATCGGCATGAACACCTTGGAACACAACGTTTCCACCGTGTGTGCCAGCTTCAGGCCCCATATCGATAAGAACATCAGCCGCTTTCATGATTTCCTCATCGTGTTCAACCACGATAACGGTATTACCTAAATCTCTCAATCGTTTAAGAATGGTGATTAAACGATCGGTATCGCGAGAATGAAGTCCGATACTTGGCTCATCTAACACGTAAAGTGAGCCTTCTAAAGCAGAGCCGATAGAAGTTGCTAGGTTTATACGTTGACTTTCTCCACCCGAAAGAGTAGACGAGAGGCGGTTTAGCGTTAAGTATCCTAATCCAACATCACATAAGAATCCAAGTCGGCTTTGAATTTCAACTAAAACACGTTTAGCAACTTGGGCCTGGTATTCATCTAATTCAACTTGATCGAAGAATGCTTTTACGCGATCGATTGACATTAGTACCAACTCGATGATGCTTTTGCCACCCACTTGAACGTATCCGGCATCTTTTCTCAATCGTGTTCCTTTACAATCGGGGCAACTTGTTTTTCCGCGGTAGCGCGATAACATTACCCGATATTGAATTTTGTATGCTTGTTCTTCTACATAATGGAAGAATGCGTTAATTCCTTCGGCATGGGGCGTCCCGTTCCAAAGTTGATCTAGTTGATTTTCATCTAAGTCATAATAAGCGCGATGCACTGGAAAATCAACTTTCATGGCATATTTGACAAAATTGTCGCGCCATTCGCTCATTTTTTCACCTTTCCATGGAGCCACACAGCCTTCGTAAACGGATAAGCTTTTATCGGGAACAACGAGTCCTTCATCAATCCCAATAACGGTTCCAAAACCTTCGCACGTTTTGCAGGCACCAAAAGGGTTGTTGAAGCTAAAGAGATGTACACTTGGTTCTTCGAATACAATTCCATCGGCTTCGAACCGATTATTCATGCGTTTGGTCAGGATGGTGCCATCTTCCAGGACAACTTCTACAATGCACTCATTATTACCTTCATAGAAGGTAGTTTGAACAGAATCGGAGATGCGGCTATTATTATCTTCATCCTCTTGGTTAACCACAAAGCGGTCGATGAGGAGTTCTAATGTTTTTCCTTTCAGGGTTTTTCCATCGTTTTCCCAATCTTCAATGCGCTTGAGTTCTTGACCAATCCGCATACGCGAAAAACCTAATTGCCGGAGTAAAGAAAGGTTGGCCGGTTTATTGTCGAAGCGATCATTGTTGAGAGGTGCGTAGATCGAGACTTTGGCTCCTTTGGGTTGCGTGTTGATGAAATCGACCACATCAGCTGGAGTAGATCGAAACACTTGTTCACCGGAGACAGGAGAAATGGTTTTCCCGATTCGAGCAAAAAGCAGTTTCATGTAGTCGTAAATCTCTGTTGAGGTTCCGACGGTAGATCTAGGATTGGTAGAGTTTACTTTTTGTTCAATTGCAACTGCTGGAGAAATGCCTTGAATAAAATCAACATCAGGCTTATTAATTCTGCCCAAAAACTGACGTGCGTAAGAGCTA
>DAOOQW010000002.1:24894-44991 GCA_035388945.1 Flavobacteriales bacterium | reverse complement strand
AGTTATGGATGGGATGATGGAAATGCTACAGCTATTGATACTGGCCTATCAGCAGGAATATATGTAGTTCATTTGGTAGATAATTTTGGGTGTTTGGCTGATACTAGTTTCACAATATCCGAACCTGCTCCAATAACAACAACACTATCTATTCAACCCGCAACGTGTAACCAGAATAATGGAACAATAACCGTTAATGCTCCAACTGGTGGTACTTCTCCTTATGAATATGCGATAGATGGTGGAGTTTATTCGACACTCTCACAATTTAATTCACTAGCTATAGGAACGCATACAATTTCGGTAAGAGATGCGAATGGATGTTTATTCCAAGTAAATGGCTCCATTACTATGTTGAGTTATCCTACTCAGCTTATGATGAGTCTTACTGATGCAACTTGTGGTGAAGACAATGGTGTTGTTGCTCCACTTCAAGTAATTGGTGGGATTGGACCTTTTCAAATTTGGGTGAATGGCTCTGATATGGGAGTCGTACCCGTTCCCGTTACATTCGATTCGTTACCTGCCGGACCTTTTAATGTGGAGTTGACCGATGTTAATGGATGTATAATAGATACTAACGTCACCTTACAGCAAATAAATGGTCCCGGATCACTTCAGTATACTGTGCAGCCAGCTAGTTGCGGATTAAACAATGCCATTGTAACATTAGGAACGATTAACGGTGGAACTCCAGCTTTTGAATACAGTTTTAACGGAAGTCCATTTAGTAACCAAACAACCTATCAACAACAAGCTATCGGAATCGTAACGCTTATTGTGCGAGATCAAAATCAATGTGTATTAGATACGCTCATAGATATTACGCTTATTCCTGATGTAGCACTTACTGCTCAGGTGATACAAAATGCTCAATGTTTTAATGGATCCGATGGACAGGCTGTTGCAACAATACAAGCGGGTACAGCACCATTTACTTTTCTGTGGACTAACAGTGAAACAGATTCTCTGGCAAGTAGTTTAGCTGCAGGAACATGGGATGTTTATGTTACGGATGCATTAAATTGTCGAGATACTGCTCAAGTAGTTATCACTCAACCAGCTTTATTGACTTTACAAATAAGCTATCAGAACCCTCATTGTGCTGTTAGCAATGGTATAATTCAAGCGGATACTGCTTTTGGTGGTACAACACCTTATCAATATCAACTGAATGGCGGAGCTCTTCAACAAGCGGATATGTTTACTCAATTAGATGTTGGGTCTTATACTCTGCAAATTGTTGATGCTCATGGATGTACATCTGCTCGACAAGCTCAATTAGCCATGCCTTCGTATCCAACATTCATGACGCTGCAAAGTCAGGATGCTGTTTGTTCTCAAGCTAACGGTAATGCCCGTTTGATGGGTGTTCAAGGTGGTATTGCTCCATTCCAAGTTCAATGGATTGACTCCAGTTTCACTACGATAACCGACTATCCAGTAATCCGCTCTGATTTGGATGCGGGGAATTATCCTTTAATAGTTCGGGATGCGAATGGTTGTATGATTGATTCGGTAGTTGTATTACAACAATTTCCAGGGCCAGATCAAATGCAGATTACAGTCGATTCGTCAACGTGTGATTTAGCCAATGGACAACTAGCGATTCTACAAGTGAATGGTGGTTCGCCCGCATATCAATATAGTTTTAATGGTGGTGCTTTTGGATCACAGGTAATTTATACTAATCTAGCGCCTGATTTCTATTCTGTTCAAGTACGCGATGCGAATGGTTGTACGTTAGATTCGGTCATGACTATAGCAGCTATTCCGAATGTTCAAATTGCACCATTTATTACACATCCAATTACATGCTTTGGATTTAGTGATGGAGCCCTTCAAGCTGATGTACAAGCAGGTACTTTGCCTTATGCCATCACTTGGCTAAATGGACCAAATGGAGCTTCGCTCGACAGCATACCAGCTGGAACATATCAGGTAAGTGTTACGGATGGAAATGGGTGTGTTCAAACTTCATCCATAGTTCTCACTCAGCCCGATCCTGTTGTTATAGATGTTACAGGTCCTTCGTATGTGTGTGAAAACGATGAAGCTCATCTAATTGCTCAAGCTTCGGGAGGAACTAGCCACATAGAAGTAACTTGGCCAGCATTCAATTTTCAAGGTGATACATTAGTAGATACACCAACTGCAACACGAACGTATTCAGCTGTTGCCACGGATGTCCTTGGATGTGCTGCTACCGATTCACAGCAAGTTACATTACGTCTTCGTCCTCAAGGAAACATCACAACTGATGTGGCCGAAGGTTGTAGCCCTATCTGTGTGAATTTTGAAGTGAACTCGACTGGTTCGGCAGCTATTCAATCGTTTAATTGGAGCTTCTCGAATGGTAGTCAAGGTGTGAATGCCATTCAAAAAATATGCTTCACAGAAAGTGGATTGCAAGATGTTTCGGTTGATTTAACAGATGAGTTTGGTTGTACTGCCACACTTTCGGCTCCCGGAGCAGTTACTGTTTACGGATTGCCTGATGCGCGATTTAGTTACAATCCCGATAATGCTGATATACAGAATCCACAGTATCAGTTTATCAACGAAAGTACTTTAGCTAGTACGTATTTATGGACTTTCGGCGACGGACAAACGTCTACACTTGAATCACCTCTTCATACGTTTCCTGATACTGGGCATTTTACAGCATGCCTGCGTGTTACTACTTCGCATGGATGTGTGGATCAAATTTGTAAAATGGTAGAGATTGATCCATTCCCAACCATTTTCGCTCCGAATGCTTTTACACCGAATGGAGATGGAAACAACGAGGTTTTCATGATTCGGGTAACGTATGCAACGAAGTTCTTACTGGAGATTTTCGATCGTTGGGGAGAGCTTATTTATGAAGGAACCGATCCACTTGAAGGTTGGGATGGAACTTATATGGGTAACCGAGTTCAGGAAGATGTTTATGTGTGGAGGGCTACTATTACCAACACAGAACATATTGCTAAACAAATGATTGGTCGAGTCACTTTGATCGATTAAGTGCATAAAAAAGCCCGATTTAATACCGGGCTTTCTGTTTTCTTAGACAAGGATTAACCATTGGCAATTTTCTGATGTACCAATTGTAGTATGCTCGCTTCTTTTTGATTAACTCCTTGTACAATGGATTCGCAGGTGTTTAAAGTTTGATCTACAAATGCTTTATCCTCGTATCCCGCACAGTTAATTTTTACGTTTAGCCAAGCTCCCATTACGGCAGTTCGAGCACATAAAGCACCCACACCAGCATCAGAAACTGAATTTGGATTTCCCTGATCGGCCATTTGGTGGATGATAGTAAGTGTTGAAGCACTGAGTTGCATTACTTTATATGGAACTTCAATCGCGTATCGTGTTGCTTCTTGAATGGCTGCTTTACGGGCTGCTTTTTCTTCGGGACTTCCATTTGCCAATCCAAATGCATCCATGATACGGTTGAAGGCTCGAGTGTCCTCGTCGACCATGCGGATAAGTTGTTTTTTAAGTTCTTCGGCTTGATCTGCTACATCAGAAAACTCTTTCCATCGTACATCCCAGCCGCGTTTATGTGAACTAAGATTAGCAACCATGCCTGCTAATGCAATTCCTAAAGCTCCCACGTAAGCTGAGATTGAACCGCCACCCGGAGCTGGAGATTCGGATGAAGTTTCATCGGCAAAAGCTTTCAAACTCATGCTAACTAATTTCTCTTCGGATGCATCGCGTAATAGGTATTCGATCACGCGTTTTTCGGGTTCAAATGGACCAAGTTCATCGAGACCCATTGATTTTACAGCAATTTTGATGAGTTCTGCTTCGGAAACACCCGTAGAGCGTTGTTGTTTTTCGAGGAAATATCTTCCCGCGTCTAGCAAACAACTTAGAGGCAACAAACCAACTAACTCAGAACCGGTAACACGAATTCCACGAGAATCGGCTTTTTTGCAAACTTCGTCGAATGCAATATGCACTGGTGTTACACGAATGTTGGTGAGGTTCATGGAAATTTGAGCCACGCCATATTCTTCGATAAACCAACCGATAGCTTTTACTGATTTTAAGCTTCCCGGGATGTGGACTTGATTGCCCTGTTCGTCTTTTACGATTTTACCGGTAACTGGATCACCTTCTCGTTTTACACGGCCACGTTCACGTACATCGAAAGCAATGGAATTGGCTCTTCTTACCGAAGTGGTGTTGAGGTTGACGTTAAATGCAATGAGGAAATCGCGCGCACCAATTACACTGGCGCCAGCACGTTCGTTCATTACGGCAGGACCAAAATCGGGTTTCCATTCGGGTTGCGTGATTTTCTTGAAAAAACCTTCATACTCACCTGCGCGAATTTCGCTGAGGTTGTTTCGTCCGGGAATAACAGCAGCCGATTCGTAAAGATAAACTGGGATGTTTAATTCTTCTCCCACCCTTTTGCCGAGTTTACGGGCATATTCGGCGGTTTCTTCCATGCTAATTCCCGAGATAGGAATAAGCGGACAAACATCGGTTGCACCCATTCGAGGATGTTCGCCGGTATGTTTGCTCATATCGATAAGCTCGGAAGCTTTCTTGATAGCTTGAAAAGCAGCTTCGATAACCTGTGCAGGTGTTCCAACAAATGTGACAACTGTACGATTGGTTGCTTTTCCCGGATCTACGTTGAGTAAACGAACGCCTTCGATGGCTTCAATTTCGTCGGTAATTTGTTTGATGATTTGGAGATTGTTCCCTTCGGAGAAATTAGGAACGCATTCGATAAGTTGTTGCACGGTGAAGTTTTTAGAATTACGAATTATCAATTACGAATTACGAATTACGAATTACGAATTACGAATTGGAAATTCTTAAGTACGAAATTGGGACAAAAGAACGGGAAAAATGGATAGAATTAGAAGATCGATATAGGAAAAACGATAGCTACAATTAGCTGTGAGCGGCAACGATTGAAGCCGGCATCCCTGATGAGCTTGCGAAGAAGGATATAGGCGTAAAGCGTGTTCTGCCGCCCAATTCGACTTATACTTTTCGAAATAATCCTTTTAATGCATCGCCTTTTCCTGTCCAGGTGAGCATGCCGTTGATTGCTTTTTTTGTCAAGCCGAGTAAAGGATTGGATTCAAAGCGGTTGCGGAGTTTTTCGTCTTGGGTATTTTCGGATACGAATTCGGTTCCTTCGTTATTATTGCTTTCTACTGCAGGTGCTGGAGCAGGTTTTCGGCTGGTAATGAGACGAGTAATACTGATGCCGGTAGTTTGAATGTAGAGTTTATGCAAGTTATTTGCCTGCATCAATCGATTGAGAGTCGAAGGAGTGTAATAGGAGAGGTGTTCGGGCCAGCAAATGACATTGTATTTTTCGCCTAAGTGGTAGCGAAGCAGGGAGTTGAAATTGGGGGTTGTAACGTAAAACAAGCCACCTTTTCTTAGTAAACTGCTGATGTTAGTAATTTCGCTTTGCGGATTATTGATGTGTTCGATTACTTCGAAAGAGGTGATGACATCGAAGCTTTCGGGTTGATAATTAGCTGGATCGAGCACGCCTTGATTCATTTGAATGCCTTTAGATTGGCAAATCCGAATGGCTTCGTCGGTATATTCGGTGCCATAAACTTCCCAGCCACGTTTTTTAGCTACTTCGAGGAAATAGCCAATTCCACAACCTACATCCAGTAATCGATTGGTTTTGCGAACCGATTCAAACTGATCTAAGATTTCGTTGTATCGTTTGATGGTAATCGGACTGAGGTAATCGTTTCGTCCGTATCCTTCGTAATAGGTGATAAGTTCCTGATTTGTTGGAATGCGTGCAGAAAAAACGAAACCACAGTTTGAACAGCGAGTTAGAAAGGCTTTCTCAAAACCAACTAGAGGTTTGAGCTTTTCAGCATTACACAGAATACAATGGGTATGCGTGTTTTGATGAGCCATTTCGTGAACTGGTGTTGACGGGATTAATTTCGTTGGCGAATGTGAATCGGTGATTTATTTGCACTTGATGATCATGCCATGACCATTGAGGTTGTGGATTTTACGTCCATCAGCTAACTCCAAGGCATTGAAATATTTGGTTACACCTTCACAAGTCCAGAAGCCATAATCATCAAACACAACAACTCCTCCGACTTGCATTTTAGGCCAAGCATAGTCGAAAATATCTTTAGCTGATTGGTAGGTATCCACATCGATGTGGCACAATTTCAATTTGTCGATTTGAACTTCGGGGAAATCATCCGGGAAAATGCCTTTTAGGATGTGAGCATTTTTCACGTTTACCTTTGCTAGCAAGTCTTTCACAATTTGATCGGATGTGTCGGAATGCTCGCCACCACGGTAAACGGTATCTTCTTCGGTAGCTTTAACAACGCCTTCGAATGTGTCGGCTAAGTATACTTTGCTATTTGAGTTTTCGGCAGCTTTGCACATTACAGCTCCTGTTCCACCACGCCACACACCTACTTCGAGAATATCACCTTCGATATTAGCAGAGTTTTTTACTAAATCCCAAAGCTCATAGCAACGGTAAATATCGACTAGTGTGTTGTTTTCGATAGTTGAAAAAAGTTCAAGAAATTCTGCATCGCCTTCCCATGGAGAATAGGTTGCATAAGGGATTACTTGCTTATGATGCACAGCTGGATCAAACTGATGAAAACGAGTTTTTCTCAGAATGTCAATAATCAAGCTTCGCTCTTCCTGAAATGCTTTTTCTTGTTTTTTGCTCATTTCGTTTTTTCAATTACGTAAAAGTGGTTTGACGAATTCAGGTCTACAGTTATGTAGTTATGTTGAATTTTCTCTTTAAACAGGATGTTGAATCCCATTTCTTGGAGTTTGCTTTCAAATTCGGTGTGGTCGGGCGAAAAGTTAAAGACGTGATCGAATTGTGGAATATTCGAAGCTGTAGTGAAAAGTACTTTTCCGCCTGTTTTTAGCGAAGCGTAAGCAATTTTAAGCAGTTGGAATGGATCTGGAACATGTTCTAATAATTCGATCATATAAATGGAGTCGAAGTAATCAGGATTTTGTCCGCTATATAACTCGTGATTTAATTTAACCTCAGGAAACTGCTTGTTTAAGAATGGGTTAACAGCTAAATCGTAAGCAATTTTCTCCGTAAAATCGGCTTGTGTGTAAAGCAATTCCAGTCCGGGACCAAGTCCGATATATAGAGCTTTTCCAGAACCTTTTTTTTCTTGAATCAGCTCCATAATTCGAAAACGATGGGTACTAAATAACACGGAAAAAAGTAGAATTATGTCGTATTCTTCTCGTGAAAGTGTTGCTAATTCAGGGTTAAGCTCGTATGGATATTTATTTGTTTTAATGAATTGGCGACAATCTTTGTTGTAGGAAGAGATAAAACGTGTGTAAATCTCCACGGCTTCTTCAATGCTAAGCTTATTGAATTCTAGGTAATTACTTAGATAATCGCAGAGCTTTTGATAGTTTGGGTTGCCGGTTATTTCTTTATCCAGATTGTCGTAGAGTACATTTAGCAACCTACTAGAATCAATAACTTGCTGAATAAAGTTCATGCGTGATGAAAATCTGCTGTTTAACCTACAAATACAAGCTAGTTAAAGGTTGAAATCCTTTACACTTCTTGCAGAACTCCGCGAAGATAATTTATTAAATCTTAATGATGTGTTTTAGTGCTAAACTCTTTGAATAATTGAACAATTTGCCGCTTTGGGAATTTCGGAATTGCTTTGTAAATCAACGTTATATGTCTTTGTAGAATCCTATAGAAGCATGTGTAATTTGAAGCTTTTCGATGGATACAATTGAATATGTATTTCGACGAATTACTTTTTCCGATTTTAGGTGTTTGCCTTTAGAGAAATACAGCTTGGCATTCAAGCTTAGCTGATTTTACATTTTACCTATCTTTGTTTTTTAAAATTTTGCCATGACCCAAGAAGATCTACTCGTTGAATTGAAACCCATTTTTACTGAAATAATGGAAGAAGATGGAGATAAAATCACCCTTGCCACTTCTACGAACGATCTAGAAAATTGGGATTCCTTAAATCACCTGCAATTTGTGGTTGCGGTAGAAAAGAAATATAGCATCCGCTTTAAATCCAACGAGATTGAGTCATTCAGAACAGTTGGACAAATTTGCGAAGCTATTTTAGCTAAGCTTAATTAATATTTTCTCAGCATATGTAATACACATTGGTAATTCCAATGCAGTACTGCTATGCTATACAGCGCATGAGAAATTCTAAAGCTAAGCAACAGTTTCGGTGCGTGCGATGAAATGGGTGATTGGTTGATAGTCACTCAATTTGCGAATCCACAGGTTACCATCTGGCTGAAATCCTTTTTGGGCGTATAATTCTTTGACTATACTGTTTTTTGCTGTTGGGATGAATTCTCCCTGAAGTGTATTTAAACCTTCTTGTTCAAGGCATTCCATCATAAAATTAAGGATGAAATCCTCTACACCACGGTTTAGAACTCGGCAACTCATCACCCAAGAATCAATAAATGCAGTTCCTTGTGTTTTATCTAAACGAAGGATGATGGTAGAAATTAATCCGTATTTCCCATGTTTATCTTCAAGTGAAAACGAATAACAACGGGCGGTTGGACTAGTAGAAATAGTTTTGATTTCTTCCGGACTATAGCGCATGGTCCGGAAATTAAATTGATTCGAGCGTTGAATAAGTTGGGCAATTCGAGGAAGATTGAAATCATTAACCGTTTCAACATTCATCTTCAATTCGAGATTTCGCAAATAATCGTCTTCGTCGAGGAATACTTTTTTCAACGCAGTACGATTAAAATCCTCCCGATACATTTGAGTTCTGTTTTCATCTTCGGCAGTAAACGAAATCGACTCAAACAAATTCAAATGTTGCAAATATGCTAGGTATTCAGAAGGATCTTCGGGGAGTTCGGGAACGATAATATCGGGAATAAGTTCGCGAACTAAATTCCGTTCAAATGCACTATCGTCTAAGAATACCATCGAATCGAAACCGATATTCAAGTTTTCTCGAATCGCACTAATGTTGGCAGCTTTGTTTTCCCAGTTAGCGATAAAAATGGTGATGTCTTCTAATCTTAGCACCATGTCGGGATGCTTTTCAAACACCTCACGTGCTGTACTATCGTTGTTTTTACTGCAAACCGCTAAAAGAATTCCTCTGTTTTTTAATTGCTTTATCCAACGTTGAAACTCAGTAAATGCTTTACCAATCCCTAATTCTCCTAATTGAATATTGTCAATTCCATCATCTCCAATTATTCCTCCCCACATGGTATTGTCGAGATCCAGCACAACACATTTAATTACTGAGCCACTTAATGCACGTAAAATATCGACTGAGTTTTTTGCTAATGTCGGTAGGAAATCCAGGTGATAAATGATATCTCCATTGATGTAAAGGGAAGATGAAAATGCTTGGTCATATCCATAACGATTCGATAAAGAAGCTACATCGTTGATGAATAAATTATCGGAACTGCTGCATAATCGCATCAATTCGTAATTCAATTTTCTGATTTGAAAAATAAGTGAATACGGATTTTTGTTTCCATAATTTCCAAAAACCTGATCATTGATTTCAGGAATATTTGTGATGATGAAATTCGCCGATAACTCACTATTGGCAATATTTATATGTTGTTCTAGGCGACTCACATAATCGTCGGCAAAGGATGCTTGTTCGGATTTAGAAAGCGAGTAAAAGGAAGAAATTATTTTTTGAGGAGAAAGAAATAGAAATATGAAAGACGGTTTGCGTGTATATAATTCGGAAGCTTTATTGGAGAGTTGTCTTTCGAGCTGATTGTATGGTGCGTCGTATATAGAAAGATTCAATTTATGCTCAATGCCATAACCTTTGATAGCCTGAGTTAAGAATTGAGTGGATGAATCTCCCAGGATTGCAATTTCCAATTTCTTAAAAGATGAGGTGTCTTTTTTGAGATTGCGTTTCAGCTCTGAAAATGAAAGCATAACTGAGTTTTTGTGGAATTAATTGGCGAAAAATAGGAAAAACTACTTGAGAAATCTTGAATTAAACCAATGACTCTGGCTTAACTTTTTTAAACAGCTACAGATTTAACTGTGGTTCATTTAAGTAGTTCCGGATAATAGTTCGGTAATCGGTTTCGGGTTTTTGTTTCGCAGCTAATTGGCAGAATAAATCAAAGCCTTCTAATCCAATAGGAGTAAAAGATTTTGGGTGTGAAACCAAGTGAATTAGCTTTTGTTCCTTGAGTTGCTGATTGTAACTATGAGCCAAAACAGGGTTTAGTAATTCGACCGCATAATTCTGATGCGATCTAAAATAACGGCTGTAATCTACATCACCTTGATGTGCGATAAAATTCCCCGAGCCCGAGCCATCTCCCATTCGATTCATCTTTGGACTAGTACGATTCAATCGGAAGTAAATAGAATTTCGAATTCTTGACAATCCACCTAAGCGAAAACTATTTACCGAAACCTCAATGAATTTACCTGCTTTATTAGGTACAAGCGGATTGTCATCAAATCGATAAATTAATTCTTGCGGAGGATTGGTGAAATCGAAAGCAAAAAGATTTTTATATCCGGTACTTGTAAAATCACGCATCACACTGAAATCAATCCAAATATTATTTTGCGCAAAAGCGTCTTTGAGCAAACTAAATGGCTGACAATAAAAACCTCCTGCACGATAGGTAATTGGACGAGTCATGTCCATATAGGGACTTAATATTTCGACCGATTTCTGAATTGTTTCAGCGCGAAGAGAATCATCTAAACACGACAAGGCAAAGTGATTCTTGTTCGTGCCATTCCAGTTGTTAGAATCCTCTTGATATTCAGCATCTAGCCAATGAGGATGGATATGCACACCAATTTGATGACCTTGTTTAACGATATCTTCTAATTGAAGGAAAATTGTTTTTAGGTCGGCTTGATTTTGAGGTGAGGAGCTTTCCTGTAAACGGCACAAATAGAGGGCATCTACAAAAAAAAGCGATTTAAAATTGTGTTTAGCGAGAATAGTTAAAACCCGATTGGTAGGATCGATCAAGCAATTTTGAATCGTACCGCTTTTGGAACCGAGAAACACCTCGTAGTCGAATGTGATTAAAAGCGATGGATTCATTTAATTTTTTGTTTCAAGGCTATTAGTTTCTCGTACAGACTATATTTCCAAGATATCTTCAAACTAAAATGAAATCCTTCTTCGATAAGAGCTCCAAACTTTAATTTGAAATCTTGGATTTTGCTGAATTTGTCTTGTTCATCCAAGTTATAGCGAAAACCACCAAGATTGTATTGAGCACAACCCATTTCTTGACAGTATCGCATCACACTCCATTGGAGGAATTTCTGTGAACCATTATGAGTGGGTTTTTCTTCGTGTTTCGCCCCCATCAAATAGTAAGCTTTTTCACGGTCAAAAATCAACAAAATTGAACCTTCAGGCTCACCTTCGGGATTGAGAACAGTAAACAGTTTTGCTTGATTGGGCATATTATCAAGTATGCCTTTGATGTGGGATGCTTGACCGGGATATTTCTTGTTTTTCTCTTGGTTGATGCGGTACATCCGAAAGAAGAAATCAAAATGCTCTAGAGAATGACTGATTGTAAATCCATCTCTTTCACAGCCTCGAATTTGAGTTCGATAGGTTTTTGAGAACAGGGCAAACACATCCTCTTGCGATTTATTAATATCCACCAAAATCAACCCGAGCTTGTAGTTGGAGGCATTAGGTACTTCTTTCTGCAACACGCACACGTGCATGGGAGGAAGAATAACATCGCAGATTTTGTGCTTTTTGATGTAGGCAATCATCTCTTGAATACAAGAAGATTCTTCATCAGCACTCAAGGACTTTCCGATTCGATAGGGCTTATAGATTAGAAAGCCAATACACGTGAAGTAGCGTTTTCGTGTTACAAACGGGATAAGTGTGCCATCCGAAAACTTGAAATAAAAAAACTCACCGCCTTCTGCAATTGAATAGCTAAGCCATTCCTTGGTGAAAAAAAGCGGAAGATTCGATGTATCGGATAATTGATTTGACTGAAGGATTTCAATCATAATCGTTCAAATAGTATTTGCTCCTCATTTCAGGATTCCGTTCGAGCAATAATTCATCGTAATCGCGCGTGTTCCCAACGATTTTAGCTGGATTGCCTTTTAAGATTGCGAAATCAGGATAAACTCCCGGATTTACATAGGAATTAGCTGTTACCATAGTACCTTTTCCTAATGTGGTGCCCGGCATAATGATCGTGTAAGGTCCAATAGAGCAGTAATCTCCTATTGTAACCGGACCTGTTTGTAAAGCAACTAGATCTGGAGCATCGTTCAGGTAATGCTTTCCATGCAAGCGAACAGAATTGTGAGCCGAATGAGTAAGGATACTCACATAACTTCCAATGTATACATTACGACCCAATGTAATAGGCTGTAAACAATCGATGTAGCTAAAATGAGCAATAAAAACTTGTTCACCCACAGTCAGATTTTTCGGATAGGAAATATGTGTGTGGTTACTTATCCGAACATCTTTGCTTTTACTATAAGGAAAGCCCCCGATCATTTCGGGTTTAAGCCTTTTTTGAAGCATATAAATCAGCTTCGCGATTATTCTGGATATCATGGAGCCGGAATAAACTTCTTAAGAAATGAAAAATGTTTCTTCACGAATGCTTGGACATTTATGTAAGAGCGATAATCTGTATGTTTCTTAGGAGGTGTGTGGATGTAGTTTTCGAATTCCTTCTCGGTGATTCTCAATTTCTTAATGAAATAATCACGATCGGATGCTAGCAATTCTTCACTTGAATAATTGGGTGTTTCAATTATTTTGAGTGCCTCTTCTCGTGTTAGTTGTCCAGCACAAATAAGTGAAGACAAATGTGATCGACGTTTATCTAATTTGAACTTCTCAGGAAGAATGTACGATTGGTAAAAACGGGTGTAAGAATTTTCGAAGTGCTTTCCTCCGTAATCACGCCAGTTATACTGATCGATCAAGATTTTCTTTGCTTCCTCTTTGTCATAGTGCATGTAATTAAGCGGACTAAAGAAGTCGATTTTCTTAATCTTGGAATAATAGAGTGTTCTGAAATACCCAATTTTAGGATATGTTTTGAGCTTCACTTTCCCAAACTTTTTATGAATATCGTTTAGGTTGAGTGTATCGTATTTGTAGTGCGAAAAAGTAGGTGGCAGCCAACCTTCGCTCGAGTAATTATGACCGGTAATGATGTATTTAAGTCCTAATTCAGCAGCTTTCCGATTGATGATAGCAAAGCTGCACATCTCATTTGGAATGTCAATATCAACTACTGAAGCCGCCATGTAGGCTAATTCCAAATCGCGTAGTTCTTCCCAATTCACCACATAGGTTACTAAATCTAAGCCGAGTTGCTTGATTAGTTTTTCAATGTTTGAAACAGCTAATTCGGTATTCCAACCGTTATCAATATGAAGTGCGAGTGGACGTAAACCCCATTCTTTTAATTTGATAGCAAGGTAGGAGCTGTCAACTCCTCCACTAATTCCTAATATGCAGTCGTATTCTTTGTTTTTTCCTTCTTCCTTGATTCGAGCAATTTTCTGAAACAGGTAATTTTCACCTAGAACATCTTGTTCGATTCGGAATTTCTCCGCCATCTGATCATATGTGTGACACACATTGCACACCCCATTTTCATCAAATACTATATCTGGATACGTGGGAGTATCGATAATACAACGCGAGCAAATTTTATATTCCATAGTCAGATATGCATCTGTAAGTGTGAATTAGGCTATTGATTAAGCCTGCAATATTTCTTTGGCAAATTTCTTATAATTCACCTTAGCTTGAAACTTATTGAGGTATGTATTTTTTGCATTTTCCGACAAACGGCGGTATTCCAATTCATCCATAAGGACGATTTTGTTCAAAGTATCAGCAATTTCGGCTTCTGTTGGATTGGCAGGAAGTAAATAACCAGTTTCTTGATCTTGAACAATCTCGGGAACACCACCAACTGCAGTTGAAATAACGGGAGTTCCTGCAGCTAAAGCTTCCATCATGGAAACTGGGATTCCTTCTGATTCACTAGTGCAAATAAGAAAATCGGCTTGATGATGTTCTAAAAAGGAACGAACCTCTTCAATGGTTTTTTCACCTGTGAATGTATATTGAATGTTCTCTTTTCCTCCTAGTTTTTCTCTCGCCGCATCTTGTAACCAAGCAGTTTGAGAAGACCAACTTCCTATATGAGTCCATTCAACCTGAATCGATTCGATTTTAGCTAATGCATCAATTATTAGATGGATGCGCTTAACATGATGTATAAAAGAAACCGATACAATTCTTAAAACTCCTTGTTTGTAGCAGATTGGAAATTCACTAGGACGAATATCCACCCCTAAATAGTGAACCTTGATTTTATTTAATTGAACATCTGGTATCTTCTCAATTAAATGGGTTTTTCCTGTTTCTGAAATAGGGCAAATCCAATCTAATGTTGAAATCGTAATGGGGCGGAGCGGAAGATAATTCGCCGAATTC
This sequence comes from Flavobacteriales bacterium, assembly GCA_035388945.1. GTDB lineage: Bacteria > Bacteroidota > Bacteroidia > M30B66 > M30B66 > CALQRR01. The sequence goes on along the minus strand of DAOOQW010000002.1, from coordinate 30,475 downwards.
CGATAATAAAAACAATCCCAGCCATGAATTCTGGTTCCGATATTATAAGCAGAATTTCCCTGTTTAATTAGCGTTAAACCCCAAGTAGCAAAGGTGAACCAGTAACTATAAATGCTTGCTTTTTCTGGCGGATGATTATGTTGCCTTAGAACTTGTTGAAATTGCTCCGAAAAGGCTATTCCAGAAGCCATAAATCCAGTAATGGTTTTAAAATGGTTCAGCCCGAATTTTAATTTATACGAACCATTTATGTAAGCAATTTCTTTTCGGATTGATTGCTTCAACCACTGCGACATTGCCTTTAGTTTATGGGTTAAACTAACCCGAGTTTGTAAGGGAACTAAAGTCGCATTGGAAGGAAGGCTATATCGAACAATAGATTGATCAATCAAGTGAATTTCCGGAATAACGAGATAAATATGCTCAAAGTGAGCACTATTTTCAAGCAGTTCATTTTCCAAAAAAGGCTCGCCAATCCCGTATGGGTAGTCGGTTACAAGTATATACAGATAAGGCCTTTTCACGTGTGTTCCCTTTGAGGCAATATTAGCAATTCCGACTTATAAATCCTGAATTTGCTACATTTGAGGCTTAATCACACCATGATAGCAATAGTCGATTACGATATGGGCAATATTGGTTCCGTTTCCAATATGCTTAAAAAGATAGGTCGCAAGAGTGAAATTACTCGTGATCCTGCAAAAATCAGAGATGCCGATCATATTATTTTACCCGGTGTAGGCTCATTTGATAGTGGAATGGAACAGTTGGAGAAGCTGAACTTAGTGGAGTTGATTCGGGAAAAAGCCTTGAAGGATAAAACGCCAATTCTTGGAATTTGCTTAGGTGCTCAGCTTATGTTAGAACGTAGCGAAGAAGGGCAAAAGGCTGGACTTGGTTTAGTGGCAGGAGATGTACAGCGTTTTAAACTTGATGGCGACCCCAAATGGAGAATTCCTAATATGGGTTGGAATCAAATCCGGCAGGTAAAACAAAGTCCACTTGTAGATGTATTACCCGAGAATCCTCGATTTTACTTTGTTCATTCCTATCATTTCCATTTGAAAAACGAAGCGGATCAATTACTTCTTTCGGATTATGGTTATACGTTTTGCTCAGCATTTGAGCATGAAAACATAGCTGGCGTTCAATTCCATCCTGAGAAAAGTCATAAATACGGGATGTCTTTACTACACAATTTTTCAGAGCCGCGATAACTATGTATCAATCCCGTGTTATTCCTGTATTGTTGTGTAATCTAGAGGGAAGTCTGGTTAAAACACAGAAATTCAAAAAGCCTGTTTACGTAGGTGATCCTGTGAATGCAGTCAGGATATTTAATGATAAAGAAGTGGATGAGTTGATATTCTTAGATATCACGGCAACTGCACAAGGAAGAAGACCTAATTTCAAATACATTTCTGAAATAGCTACGGAGGCTTTTATGCCCTTATGTTATGGTGGAGGCTTGTCAAATCTTGAAGATATTCGAGCTGTTATCAAAGCTGGGATTGAGAAGGTGGCTATTAATTCAGCATTGGAAAAAGATCCAGATTTAATCACTCGAACTGCCGATGTTTTAGGAAGTTCCTCTACTGTAGCAGCAATAGATGTGAAGAAAGATATTTGGGGAAAATACCGGGTTGCTGTTCGGAATGCTTCTAAAACGCTAAATATTCCACTCATCGAGTTTGCTCAAATGTTAGAGCAAAAAGGTGCAGGTGAACTAGTGTTGAATTCGGTTGATCGGGATGGGATGATGGAAGGTTTTGACTTGAAAACGATTTCAGAAGTAGCACATGCAGTAAGTATTCCTGTAATAGCTTCGGGCGGAGCAGGAAATTTACAACATCTCAAACAAGCTATTCAAGCAGGTGCTTCGGCTGTGGCTGCAGGAAGTATGTTTGTGTTTCAGGGTAAACATAGAGCGGTGCTCATTTCCTATCCTTCTCCTTCTGAACTGCGTGAAATTAATGAGTTGTAGTAGCTTTTGAGTTGTTCTGATAAATTTCAATTAAGCCATCGGTATAGTGGTCGATATCGAAATGCTTAGAAAACTCTTGAGCAAAAAGGCCCATTCGTTGGCGCTCTTCGGGATGATCAATGAAATAGGCGATTTTAGCAGCAAACTCCTCAGCACTAGCCTTAGTTGGTAGCATAAAACCATTCTGATTTTCTTTCATCAATTCGCGGTTACCAAATCCATCAAGAGATACTACCGGTAAAGCCGAGGCCATTGCTTCCAATAAAACCAATCCGAATGGTTCGTACCAAGCAGGATGCACATACAAATGTGCATTTTTCAAACGTTCAGGAACATCACCCACACTTCCTCTAAAAAACAAGTGGTTTTCAAGCCCTTTCTCTCGTGTTTTTTGTTGTAGCATTTCCATCAAAGGCCCTGCACCCAATACTTCCATACTAACTCGATAACCTTTGCGGATTAAAACATCCATCACATCTATCAATAAAATGTGATTCTTTTTTTCGACCAGATTAGCTATCGAAACCATATGGAACACACCTTGAACAGGCTCAAATGTGCGAGCAAAATAGAAGCGTTTTATATCTATTGCATTGGGATGATAGATTACTGAATTTCGAAATGCAGGAAGTTCAGATTCCAAATAGGCTTTTACATCATTGGAAATAGCAATAAAATGATTGTTACAAGCCTTGTATTGCTTTATTAACCATGTTCTTTCCCAATAATTGGCAAGTAGTGGTTTAGACCAAAGTGTATTAAAATGAAGCCCACGCAGTTGTGGCATATTGTCGTGCCCATGGGAAAAATACTTGATATGGCTAAATACAACTGAACGAGAAACTAGTTCAGATAGGTACAAATGCGAATGGATAATATCGGGCTTGAAATCGTTTACATAATTTACGAAAGCACCGGTATCAACTTGAGGTTTTCTTAAGAATCGGAATCGAACACTGCCACCAATAATGGTCACCGGAACTTCGGCTAACATGGCTTCTTTATCAGGGTAATTGGGCCAAGTTTCGTGATGAGGTTCGAGGCATACTAAGTGAACTTCATGCCCCTTCTTGACTAAATTACGTGCTATTGCCCCGAGGAGAATTTCTGCTCCTCCACAACCCATTGTAGGAATTACATACAGTATTTTCATCCTGATATCAGGTCATTTCGACGATTCGGCAAATATATGTTTTTCAAATTTTTACAATGAGACGATTAATAAATATCGATATCACTACTGATTTATTTTAAATCAAATGTTTCAATCTTTTAATTCTGTATAAATGGTAAAGAGGCATAAGTCGTTTAATTTCAGCGTGTACAGCAAATCTAAACTTGAGTTATTTACTAAAGCTAGTTTATTCTGATTAAGAAATTCATTATTAGAAATTGCTAAATCTCCTTACTCATTGTCTATTCTATGAACAGAAAAGATTACAGATTAACTAGCAATTGATTCGCGCAGGTATCACAGGTGTACATTCCTTTGCGGTCACGAATGCGGTTGTCTGTTTCATCTTCTAAAAAGCGAAAGCCTTCGGCAGCTGTCTGATAAAGAAAACCTAAATCTTCACTGGCATCTAATGTTGTACGGGTATATGAACCATCTGGGTATCCTACCGAAACAATTTTACTTTGGATGATATTTTCGAGGTATTCCTTTGAATTTTGCAATTCTGAAGTAGCGTCTTCAATTGAAATGGTTCCCAAATTATTATGAAGAAATCCATGTGAGCCAACTTCAATATACTTGGAATCTCCACAATTCCGGATTTCTAAATCAGTCATTAGTTTCCAATAATCATCGTAAGCCAGATCTTTCTTGAAATCGTACAAATCAATAAACGACTCGGTCATTAATTGCTTGTAGGCTGTTCCAGCCTTTTCGTCTTTGATAATGGAATAAAGATTTTTACCCGAATCTAAACTGTGGTAAATACCATTTTTCTGTTCGAATTTCTCTCCATCGATTGAAATTACCTGCTCTGTTAATTTGGACGCGATGTTTAAGAAATCAGCCCAAAGTATATCCGAATTACTAGTGTTAAGTCCTGTTATGTAAAATGTGCCATTGACTTTAGCAGCTTCTAAGACAGGTTTTGCATACAGAAAATTATTCCTGTAACCATCATCGAACGTAAGGGCAATATTCGGTTTTCCACTTATAAATCGCTTCTCGAAAAAATCAGATAACGAAATGATATGGCAGTATTTCTTTAGAAACTGAACATGCTTGTAAAAATCAGCCTGTGAAGTATGTCTACTATTAAAATCGGTACCACCAACCGTATCAACTCCATGATACATCAATATGGTATGATCTGTTTCCTTTAGCCTGTTAGAGGCAAATAGCCCAGTGTTGAAAATGAAATCATTCCCAATACGGCCCAGCTTATTCTGAATTCTGGCCAACATGTTTCCTGTAGAACACAGGTTTTAAAACACGTCTGCATCAGCGCCTGTATGCGACAAAGATAGTTTTTGCTCAGGTATATCCAAGTTTTTGAAAACTATCGGAACTCCCTCTAAAAACGCATGTTTATCGCGAAGTAGCTTGTCGTAAAAACTGCCTTCACTCACTTCAATTTGAAAGGAATCAAGTCCTAACAACTTACACAACCGAGAGATCTTATTTATAAGTTTTTCAATCGGCATATTGGATCGACTAATATCTCCAACAATTAATGCTCCTTCTACCTTCGCCCAAATCCTAAATCCATTTAACTCACAAACGAAATTGTCGTTATATTTTTTATAAGAAAAGAAGGATTCATCGCGCCAGCAAACATTTTCGCCACTTTCGAAATCAGCACCAATAAACGTTTCTTCTTTTGACCGAAACATACTTATTACAAAACTCTTCCAGAGGGAGTATATCTTGCCTAATTTCAGTTTATGAAGAATTCGATAAATAGGAATTCCTGATATGGGGAATGAGTAAATCTTAAAGTTTCCCGGATGATGCCAATTCAGACTTCTATAAAATCCAGGGAATGAATTGCTATTAGGAAAGGCGAACAAGTAATTCATGCCTTCTTGTTTGGCTAAAGCTTCAGTGGCTCTACCTAACAAACCGAATAATCCTTTTCGTTGATGATCAACGTGTGTGATAATATCGGCTGATTGTCCGGCTAATTTTTTCTCCCCATTAATTCTGACAAAGCAGGGAAATAGACAAAAGAAAGCTGCTGGAGTTCCATCTGCAGAATAGGCAAAGTGGGCGAAATACGACTTACTTGTGTAGGCAGTATTGTATTTACGTTTCAAATAGTCTACAGGAACATGTATTCCGCGAGATTCTTTGAATAAACGGGAGAGGTCGGCAATGTTATCTTCACTTGCCCTAACTATTCGGTATTCTTGATTGAGTTCTTCCATTAGTATCACCTTTTTTTAGAATAGGTGCAGTTAATGGGAAGTGGCTCAAAAACATATACAAGCGTTCTTTATTCCGGTATCCGGGGCGATGCCTAAAGGATAGCAAAAGCATATGATTCATTTCCCCGAATTTTTTAATGTACTCAAAATGCCTGGCCATATTGAAGGAGCATTCGGCCAATAGGTGCTTTTTTATATGAGTAGCTATTTTCTTGG
>DAOOQW010000002.1:0-24884 GCA_035388945.1 Flavobacteriales bacterium | reverse complement strand
TCTTGGTATTCTTCATCATTAAAAAGTCGAAGTAGTCCTTTATAACGATCATAGTAGGAATTACGACTCAAATCGACCGAATTTCCTAGGTGAATTCTATATATAAGTGAGTTTTCTGTATGTTGAAAAACAGGGTATTTAGTTGCTATACAAACCCAAAGAACCATGTCTTCGACAATTACAATCTTAGGGTCGAATTTGAAATCGTTAAAAATATCGCGATGAATACAAACACGCGACGGAGTAATAGGATTCAAAAGCAAATAGTCGAATTCCTTGCCTAGTTGCATCACCGGAATTTCAGGAATTTCAATCCCATTTTCGGTTAGATAACTTAGGTTGGTAAAGAATAAGGCAACAGGATTCTTTTTGGATTCAATATAAGCTGCTAATTTTTCGAGATGACCATCTGCATATTTATCATCACTATCTAAAAACATCAAATATGTTCCTAAAGCATTTTGGGCTCCATTATTACGAGCAGCACTTCTTTCCGCATTTTGTTGATACACATACCGTATACGTGAATCGGCTAGCGACAATTGAGCAATAATTTCTTGTGTATTATCTGTAGAGCCATCATCAACAACAATGACTTCCCAATTCTGAAATGATTGTGACTGAATGCTACCAATAGTTTCAGGCAAAATATAGCCGCGATTATAAGCAGGAATGGTAATACTGAAAAAAGGTTTTTCCTGTTCCATTCAGCGAAGCAACGTTTTAATCCGGAATTTTAAATTATCCTGAAATTTACCTTTAAATAAGCGGCTGAAAGAAGATTTTCGGAAACGTTTCCATCCTTCTTTGGAAATATCGGGATTGTTATAGCATAAATGATAATACTTTTCTGCTAAGTATCGATTGTATGCTTCAACGGGGATAAATTTACTGTGCTTATTCGCTTTGAAAATTGATTCCAGCAAGGTCTCTAAATGATCCATTTGTGGAGGAGAAAAGCGCCATTCACCATCAGCAAAACGACTATACAAATTCACTTCATCTGTAGAGCAGTTAATGCCCATAAGTGAAAACTGTCTTTGCTTCACACGAGCACACGTGTCTTGCATGATTTGCGCATACTTGTTTGTCACATTATGAGGATGGTCGCGTTTTCGAACAAGTACTTCCTTCACATTCGACATTTTACAATAAGCACTCATTCGCACCCAAAATTCATAATCTTCACCATGAACAAATGCGGGATCAAACTTTAACTGATGTGCTCTTATGATAGATGCACGCCAAACTGCCGTTGGATGTGCAATATGGGTTTGATATAAATGACGAATTCGAATGTACGTATCATCATCGCTGTATCGAACAACTTTCGATTGAATTTGATCCCCAAAGTCCTCAAACCAGCAACCAACTAGACCATAATGAGAATGCGCTTCTAAAAACGCTATTTGATGTTCAATACGCTCTGGCAAACTAATGTCATCAGCATCCATGCGAACTATATATTCGCCCTTACATGCATCAATCCCAAGGTTTAGAGTAGCAATCAATCCTTTGTTAACCTCATTGTCGATAAGGTGAATTCGGGAATCATTGAAATTCGAAATAACATCTCGACTCGCATCAGTTGATCCATCATTTACGATGATAAACTCAAAGTTTGTATAGGTTTGATCGAGAATACTTTGGATAGCCTCAGCTAGATCTTTTCCTGCGTTATAAACAGGCATAAGGACCGAAACTAAAGGCTGTGACATAGATTAGGAAAGGGTTAAAAGTACAAACAAATGAAACATCACGAAAAGCTACAAGAGCCTATATGCGTTGCCAAGTAGCAGGAATCAGGTCGGATGTGTTTTTGCTTGGGTCAGCAAACCAGTTTATAGGGCTGATAACCCGTTTACTAGGAGAAGGATTTAACCAAGCGCCCCACCAACTAAAACTACTATTTGCCGTTACATGATGCTGACACATACTCATTAATTGCATGTCGATATAGGCAAAATCTCCTTGATTATTATCGATATAATGTACCGGCCAGTCGAGAATTAAATTGGCTTTACACCATTCGGGATCATCCGAAAAGATAAAGAATACAGGCTGTTCAAGCCCTTCTGCAATTTTTGATGCAGCTGCTTGGTAATAATCGAGACCACATGAGCCATGAGTTTTAACCACATCAGGATTATTCACCATATCGGTTCGTCGAACATGAAGCGAAATAGCATTAGAAGAACTAATTAATTGCTGCCAATGCAGGTTTTTATCCTGAAGTGGAAGTTTAAATTGGAATTCCTGGCGGATGATGGAAGCATAATCTTTAAAATACTTTTCCGATTGCCAGTATCCACTCAAATAAGCATCCTCGCTTGTTTTAAAAAAATTAGTGTCGAATTCAAAATGAGGTTCTAAATAAACACGTTGCTTATAATAAGGCTGGTACGATTTTATTTTATTCTGAATGCGATCTAATATATTACTCGATTGTGGTCGTAAATACAAATCAATTTCTGCTTGTGAAGCTATCTCCGATTGAATTGCAAAAGGATCTAAACCGTAAGTCCGATGGGTTTGTTTTTCAAATTCTAAATCAAACCAAGTGCGGTCAATTTTAAGAATGGTGTCCTTTTTTAACGCAAGTGATTTTCCTGCTGCATATTGAAAAAGCTGATTCCCTAAACCGCTAATTAGCTCAGTTATAATCATAATGTTTCAATTGTAGATAAGTCCATTTACCTATTACTTTCTGTGCTAATCCTGCATTAAAATTCATTAGCGACGTATAAAGCCTAACAAATCCAGGTATTCTTCCAATATATCCCGCATCTCTTATCTCTTTAATTGATTTCACCTCAAATTGTAAAAACAAGTGGATTATTCGTCGTCTTAATATTGCTCGATTAACGGGATTAAAAATGCCACATAATTGTTCGTAGCAATAAAGATATTCTCGTATTTCGGTTGCTTTATTATCGCGAAGTGTATAAGTAAGTTGATGCGCCTGAAATTCGCTTGTGACAATCAATCCACGCTCAATTGGCTGAATTTTGTAAGCTTGAATAACCCGACAAAAAAACTCAATATCTACAAGCCACATGAGTTTGCTATCGTACTGCAACTTCATGGTTTTTTTATACATAGTTGCAGAAGGTGCTCCAATTAGATTGGCTTCGAATAAATCGGCAGGAAACTTCGAGACATTCCTCAGTTTGTCTGAATTAGGTCGATAGATGTAATCTTCGTTTTTCTTTCCATTACTAACCCAACTTTGACAAAAAAAGAAGTCTGTTTCGGGATTTTGGCTGATAGCCTCAGCAAAGTATTTCAATGAATCGGCATCATAAAACCAATCGTCGTGATGCATGATTTTAATCCATTCTCCCTGAGCTAATGAAATAACATGATTCCAGTTTTGAGGTGAACCTTTTGCCGGATTATTTCTGTAATAACGAATCGGGAAAGTCCAATTGGCCGATAATATAGCTTGCTCGAGTTCATCATCAGGACTATCATCGGAGATAATGACTTCGAAATCGCGAAACGTCTGAAAATCTATGGTTTTTAATAGATTGAATAAGATCGGTAATTGGCGATAGGTAGGAATGCAAATGGAAATGAGCACGAATCTTATTTTTTAAGATCAGGTTCGTTGGTATTGTGAAATCGCCATTGGTTCAATTCCTGGGTAAGAAGGGTCGCGCGCTACGATTAATCCATCTTCGGAGAACGTGTGTTCCAAATTGGCATCACAAATAATGATGTAGCCATGATCTTTCAACCAAGCAATACATCCACTATGCAATTCTTCGGAATGTGTTGATATAAAGATATATCCAATGCCTTTTTTACCGGTAAGGATCGGCATGGTTTCCAACATCTCCATTTCAAATCCTTGGATATCGGCATGAAGAATATCTACGAAATCAATTTTTTGTTGCTCGCATATTCGGTCAACATTAGTAACGGGTGGCTCTGAACCTGCTACATCTTTACCAATGTATCCAACCATAAATGTTGCATTGAGCTTGTTCATGGCAAAGTTTCCTTTTGCACGAGCTATTCCATCGCCATTGTCAATTAAGAAATTCTTCGCGTTTTTTACTTTACTCGCAAACCACATCGAATAAAATCCCCAATAACAGCCAAGCTCAAGCATTACCGCTCCAGGTTTCATGTTTTTCAAAACTTCTTGAAACACATATTCCTCCTGTGGCTCATGAACAGCATGATTCTCCATCAACAAACGCAACATTGGCGGGCCATAATAACTGAGTGGATCTATGACCAATCCATTATGCATGTGTAATTTCCCATCTATCAGTTTTCCTGAAGTTGGAATCTTATTTATCTTCTGATTGTCGGTACTCAGTTTTGTAATCCGAATCCGATCTGCCCAATGCTGTCTTTGTTCAGGACTTAAATCCTTCAACAACATCAACTCCTCGTAATGCTTACGGATTCGATAGTTTCTGACAGGTTTCAATATCAGATTCTCAGTTATCGGATTACCTGAAAGTACCTTAACAATTTGTTCCCGAAGTCCTTGTGTTGCCATTTCTCTGTGTTGATTCTGCTCAAAAGTAGGTATTTCCCTTTTCTTTTTTTTACAGAACCTTAATTGCTGACTTGCAGAAATCCTTGATAAGAATCATTCAAAAAAATAATCGGCTGAATTATAGTGTGTTGCGATAAATTTAGTGGCGCTGCTCAACCATTTATTATCAAACCTGTTAGTTTAGCGTAGCGTTAGTTTGATTTAGGTATTGGGGCAGGACATCTTTCAGGTGCCTGCCTCAATTTTTTATACGCCCACCTGTCATTCTCCAAAAGACTCGTATAAAAATTGCCGGACTTAATTTCCAAGAAGAAAGCAAAAGAGCTCTCTGAACACCTTGGTACAATTGAGGAATTACCCGTGGAATAATTCCAGCTGCCTGATTCAATTCACCTAATTCGTTTAATCGAAAGATTAGTTGACGAAACTTCTCACCTAGATGATTTTTAAGTTCTGGAGTACCAGTGCTAGCCATACTCATCAACGCTTCAATTACAGGGAATAGTGCTTTTGTTTCCTGTGATGTGGATGAAGTTGGATGAACCCGATAATAAAGCAATGCTTCTCCTATGCTAATAAACGTAGCGCCTTCTTTTAACAACTTCACCCAAAGCAAATAATCCTCGCAATTTTGAACGGATAAATGTTCTGGAAAACCTCCTGTACGGATAAGCAATTCTTTTTTTACGATAACAGTAGAAGTCGGAATTCTATTTTGTTCATGAAATGCTCGAATTCCCGATTCTCCTTCATACGTTGTATCAACCACACCAAAACGATGCGCTCGAAGGTTCATATCATTATTCAAACAAATGAATCCATCCGTAAAACTTAGTCCAAACGAGGTATTCAACGTTTTTTGTAACTGGAATTCCAATTTGTTAGCTGGCCATAAATCATCGGCATCTAAAAAGGCTATCCAATTCCCAGTAGCTTGACTAATTCCGTTATTTCGAGCCTTTCCTTGTTTAGCATTGGGTTGATGGATGGCTTTTATACGAGAATCTTCTCGAGCGAGTTGATCAACCAATTCAGCTGAACCATCAGTTGAACCATCGTCCACTAAGAGCATTTCCCAATTGGAATAGCTTTGCTCTTGCACACTTTTCACTGTTTCGCGCAAATAGGCAACACAATTATATACTGGCGTGACAATCGAAACCAGTTCAGTCATTTCGGTAATTTCTTAATCGCTCGTAACGCAGCTTATAGTAAACACGTTCGGAAATGAATTGCAAGGCAGGTGTTTTAAAAAACCAATCTTTGAATTTACCTTTCCAATTTTTAGTTCGAACTAATCTTAACCCGTTTATTGTACCATTGGCGATATCTTCGGGTTGATAGTATTTATATGGTATTCCGTGTGATTTATAATAGTATCCAAACATCAAAGCTCCCGTTCGATCTTTGGGTTCTAATTCTGAACGAAGCAACTCAATTACTTCGGAATGACTTTCTGGTTCGTACGTGGAACCAAGTCCCTTGTACAAAGTTTTTCCTGCCAAAATCGATACTTTCCCCCAATAAGTTGCCTCAATTCCTACACTTGAGCCAAATGTTAAAACAACACTGGCCATCATCATCAACTTATAGGAACTAATAGGTGATTCGGCTGGAATGATTGTCAAATTTGGGGCAGCTAAACCGTATAAACGTTTCTTATCTGCATTATCAACTTTCCTCAAATTTGGATGCACCCGTAAATAAAAATGCACATTCGAATCATTCGATAATTCCTGAGCTATTTGTTTAATACCATCAGCTTGTGAAGGATAAATAACATTTTTCCATTCTTTCCCTAATGATGCAAATTCATCCTCTGAAGAATTGAAAATCACCACATTCTTCTTGTTGGGATCCCAATTTTCTGGCAATTCATCTATTTGTTCCTTGGTGTATGAATACCAATTGGTATCTGTTCCAGCGAATTTCGATTTGTAGAAATCTTCCGCAATCGGAAGTCGCTCCTCTGGATTTGCTTGATTCCACGTTTCTATAATCTTAGCTTTCACATACTTACGGTCGTGGGGAGATGTGTTTAGCGTAAGGGAATATTTATCTTTTATGGAACCTCGCTCGTGAATTTTACACTCAATTCCTACTTGTTGACAAGCCCTAAGCACGGGTTTAGTATGTGCCAAACGTCCGTTGAACGTGTAAACTAAATCGGGTTTATTCTCAATCAACCATTTTTTGAAGATTAAGAATATAGCAGCTGAGCCGGTTATAAACGATTTTATTGTGGGTGCATAAAGTTTGAAATCAGGTTTAGGGTCACGAATAATGCTGATTAGCGAAGAAGCTACACAATATCCTAAGTCAAAGCCATCTAATTCTAAAGCTTGAATTTCTTCTAATGACTTGAATTCAAGGGGAAGTTGGGCTATTCGAGTTTTGTCAGCTTCGGATAATTCGGGAAGTCGTATTTTAGTAAAATCGCCCGAAATCGCTTGGTAACCTTGTTTCCTAAAATGAACGCATTCGTCGCAAACAGAAGGGACAAAAAAGGGATTAAGGTCACAGTTGGGCAATTGAGCATCACAATAAATTTGAGTTACCTCATCTCCATGTGCTAGATGTGTTGAAATCAGTTCCAGCTCTGTTTCATAATGCGAGGGCCAAAGCAGGTTCGAATTAAAAATAACCACTTTCATAGTTTCCCTTTCAATTGTTGAGCATTGTACTGTTTCTGATTATTGGAAATCAGATTAAATCCCAAGATAATGGAGTTCCAGGTTCCAAATCCGTTTTCGCTTCGCGACCTATTACAATATCCCAGTATTTAGTGTCTAGTCCGAAAGCTGGTCGAATGATTCGCAAATTTTGTTCGCTTAGTTTTTCACCTTTCTTAATTGGCGAAGAAACATATATAGATCGCTTGCCTTTCACCGAATTAACTTCCGCATCCTGTACACCATATTGGATTCTTCCAAGCGACAAATATGCACGTTCTGTTTCGGTTACTAAACTGGCTAATTCTTCCGGTTCGAGTGAAAATGCTGAATCAACTCCTCCATCAGCTCGACGCAAGGTGAAGTGTTTTTCTATCACTCTTGCTCCTAAAGCCACCGCAGCTACTGATGTTCCGATTCCCATCGTATGATCCGAAAGTCCTACCACGCAATTGTGCAGGTTTCTCAAATGTGGAATGGTGTTGAGGTTAGTATTTTCGGGTGTGGCCGGATAGGTGCTCGTGCATTTAAGCAAGATGATGTCTTTACATCCGTGTTTCTTAAGCATACGAACGCATTCATCAATTTCTGCAATCGTAGCTACACCCGTTGAAACAATGACTGGCTTACCTGTTTGTGCTACTTTACGTATGAGTGGAATATGACTGTTTTCGAAAGATGCAATCTTATAAGCAGGAACATTTAATTCTTCGAGGAAATCAACAGCTGTCTCATCGAATGGTGAACTAAAAGCATCTAAACCTTTTTCGTGTGCACGATCGAAAATAGCTTTATGCCATTCCCAAGGAGTGTATGCTTCTTTGTACAAATCATACAATTCATATCCATCCCATAATGATGTTTTATCATTGATGGTTAACACGCCTTTCATTGTAATAGTATCGGCTGTGTAGGTTTGTAGTTTGATCGCATGAGCGCCAGCAGCAGCAGCAGCATCAACTATTTCGAAGGCACGCTCAATTGACTGGTTATGATTTCCGCTCATTTCTGCAATGATATACGGAGGTTGATTGTCGCCAATTAAATGTTTTCCGATTCGAATATCTTCCATAGTTGTTGATTCAATGAGGTGAAAATTGGGTGTCAAATGTATTGCAGATGCGATTCATACACATTCATATCTTTATTTACCGCATCGTGTTTATTCACCATTACGCTAAATTCAAAAGGCATGTAGTTGTTTCGTAACGTTACATTGTTACTGTATTTATAATGCATCTCCAGTATTTGACCTGGATTGGAATGGAAATTAGATTCTGCTTGAAAACTCACTTTATCCGACAGGAAATTTGAAGCAAAACCGCGTGTGGAAAATCGATCAAATACATGTAGCGTCGATTCGATAAAGCCAATGTTATCGTCCAATTTAAAATTGAAAATTCCTGAGCTTAGAATGTAATCTGCCTTAATTTGGTGTTGTTCAAGGTATTCGCTTACTTCATAAGGAACAACATGAAATTCGGCCTGACTTCCGTAGCGCTTTTGAGCTACTTCAATTAGGTTTGGATTGATATCGATTCCAATATATTTAAAATCGGGACTAATGTTATCGCGGATGTAAGCGTATAAATCTCCGAATCCGCAACCGAAATCTAATACAGTTGTGTTCTTTAAGTCGAACTCATTACACAAAGCATGATAACGAAGTCGAGAACGACCTTTGTCGCCCCAGCCTAAAGCTTTTTCGGTTTCACCATATTCTTGAAGTCGCTTGTTGTAGCGATCTATCGTTTGCTGAATTTCATTTTTATTCATCACGCATATGTTTGGTGAAAGGACGATTTAACTTCGAGGAACAAATCCTCCAAAGCTTGTTTATTCTTGGCAAAGCAATAAATACCCGCCAAACGATTGCCATCTGTTACATCTAAACTAACCGATTGTCCTTTAGTAAAGTAATAGTTGATAAGCACATCTTTTTTCGGATTCACCTGGAAGGAAGTAGTCAAATTATTAAGCGTTCCAGCCTTTTCAGGAGTGATAAAATAAATCAAGCCTTCGCGAAACGTGCCGCATTTCTGACTCAATTTCTTCTGAAGGAAAACATCCAAAGTTGCTTGAACAAAATCAAATCCGAGGCACTTTTTAACGTAGAAATTGTACACACTAAATCCTCCTCCACGTGCCGCTAAATCGAGGATGTAGAATTTCCCATCTTGAAGTTTTACCTCAATGTGTAATGGTCCGCCCGGATAAGTTAATGCCTTGGAAAGTTTAGTAATTAGTTTCTTCAGTTTAGCATAAGGAAACTCTTGCTCATTTACCGTTTGAATTAAGATGGATACTTTATCCTGAATCTTTTCTTTACGACTTACCAGCAATGCCTTTACTTCCTTTTCATGAACAAAGCAATCAACCATATATTCTTCTCCCGGAATATATTCTTCGATTACCGCTTTTTTATTGGCACTGAATCCTAATGCAAACTGATAAGCTTCTTTCAGATTTTTTGCATTGGGCTTTTCTAAAATCGTAATTCCACGACTTCCAGAGGAATCATCTGGTTTGATAATCAGTTTAGATTTCAAAGGAACATGCTTTAAATCTCCTTCTTTATCAACTACAAAATAAAAAGGATTGTCGAAACCCAATGTATTCAGGGTGTTTCTTAAAACCGATTTAGAATAAAATGCTAGAATATTTGGGTTGATAGGCGTTTTTCCAAATTGCAAATTCAACATATAAGCAGGGAATACCGCTTTGTCGGAAACAATTGGAATGACGCACTCTGGAACAATCTTATTGGTTTGCAACACATATAAGATGTGCTCAAAATCGTTCAAAGGAGAAACAATTCCGAGGTCACAAAACTTCATAGCTGGTGCCTCTGGGTTTTGATCTACTCCGGCAACTGAATATCCTTGTTTTTTAGCCGCTTCGATGGTTGGAATAACCTCAAGCCCACAAGGGATAACGACTACCCATTTTTTCTTCATATGCATTGAGCATTAAATGTATAATCCGTTCTACGCCTTTGCCATCTACTTTTTTACGAGCACTTTCGCGCATTCTTGGTAGATTTTCCAGTAATCGACTATCGAAATCATCTAAACGCGAAATAGCTAAATCTTCTTGAAGTAGAAAATCGCTGAAGTATTCGTGAAAGTCGATCAAAGGACATAAAACAGAAGGAACCTGCAAATACAGAAGTTCCATAGTTGCCAATCCCGGTGATGTGATGGCAAATGTACTTCGGTTCATCAGTTCTATCAGGTTTTCTGGTAAAAAATGCACCGAGAAATTATCTGGCAATGGACCACAATCGAGCGAGTTCTGATTTCTAATCAAATTAAAATGAAAGGGCGAATCAGAAAATTTATCCGCGATGGTTCTTACCACTTCAGGAAATCCATTTCCACCGATGTAAACAAACACTTCGTTTAACTTCTCTTTTAGAACGGGATTTTTCAGAAAATCAGGGCGAAGCACACAGTAATCCAGCCCAGTATAATTCGGGTGAGAACGCTTTTCATGAAATTGTTCCAGGACACTAATGTTTAAATCGGGTTGCTCTTCGTTGGAGAAATAATCGAAGCAGATTTTAACGTTTTCATTCGAAGTGTCACGAAGAAACTTAGTGGTTTTTGCTGTGTCGAATAAATCAAACACGACAATTGCCTGATGCCAATCGGATGCATTGAAATCTGTTTCAGCCAGGAGTTGAGAAGGAATCCCAAATTTTTGCATCAGCGTTTCTTGAACACTTTTGCAACGCATAAAATGCCCACTTCCAATACTGGGATTTAGCTCATACACGAAACAAATCATATCCCTATCTCTAAAAATGATTGGATATTTCCCGAACAGATTCGTTCGATTTTTTCTGGGTCAATTACTTGATTTAGTAACCCATCCACTCGTTCCCTAAACTGCCCAATCGTATAATCTGGATAATCCGAACCTAAACAGATTTTCCGGTCGAGATTATTCATCAAAAAAACAATGTCCTGATCAACCGACGAACCCGCAAACTTGAGCATGGTGTAGGATAAATCAATGAGTATGTTCGGGTTGAAACGGGCAAGTTGACTGATTTGTAGCAAACTCACATCACCGCCATGTAACAAGATTACCTTGAGTTTGGGAGCTTGTTTCAACAGAGAAATAAGGTAATACGAGAGCGGATGTGGTGGTGTATAATCAATCGAAGCGTGACAATAGGTGCAGAAAAACACGACTAAACCAAATTGCTCACATAAACGAAAGACTTCAGCTAGTTTATCAAAATCCTCATCGAGTTTTAAACCCGAAAGTCGAATATGGATTTTTACTGCTTTAAAGCCAGTATCGCGGATAAAACGAATCTTGTCCTCGTAGTTTTCTTCCGAGAAGTTGAATGCCGCAACAGGGTATAAAACAATCTCTTTTTCGGATGTGCAGCGAGTGTAAAACGATTGCAATTCCTCATTGGTCATAGGCGGCAAAGAAACTGCGCAAGTGCCAATGATGTCGTTAGCATGAAATTCCTTTTTCAAATTCTCAAACGTATTCCCACAATCTTTCCCAAACCAATTACCGTTTAGGGTTGGGTGTGAAAGCGTGTCAAATACGGGAATTCGCTTATAGGTCATATTCCTTCAGCTTTTCGACAAGTACAGTTGGAAGTACTGATTTATTACTGAGGTATTTCTTCTGACACACAGTTTCGTATGTCGACCATTTTAGAGTGTCGAGACAATAATACCAGATGTCTTCCTGTAACTCCATGAATTCCAACTTCTTTAGAGTTGCTTCAGTGATGAGTTCTTTGGCAATCATGGTACATCCCGAATCGTCGCAAACCAAAATGGAGCCGTCGAAGTAAGCTTTGCGTTTCATTGCTTCAGCTTCTACATCGGGTGGAACTGGAATATTAACGTTTACGCATCCTAGCGGTGTTGTGCCTAAACACCAAATAGCATAATTCTCTTTTCGGAGCGTATGAGCATCGCGCAATAATCCATTGACAACCATTCCGCCAATGCGCTTATAAAGCATAAAGTACTTCGACACCAAATCGCCAAATGCAGCCTTATCGTTGCAATTGAACGTGTCGACGTACAAAATTCCACCATCTTTCAAATGCTCGCCTTGTTCGTGAATGGGCCAGTTTGTTTCACTGTGACCGTAGATGTATTGAACCTCACCCACACAAAATTTTCCGGGAGTAAGAATCTGTGGACCATTGAGTACACCTGTTTTACCAAGCGCATCGGCAACTTCCACACTAGAAATTCTGTTCCGTTCGATCTGGCTGATCATCCGGGATTTAATGTCATTCTGATTCATAATCCTGTAGGTATTTTTTTAGTAGCTGAATTCCTTCTCTTAATTCATCTCGGTCGAGCGAATAGGAGAGACGAACATACGAATCGAAACCGGTACCGTATGCTGATCCTGGAACTAAAGCAATTTTTATATCAGTCAGTATTCTGCGCGAAAATTCTTCCGCATCCGAAATACCGAATCGATTCAAATCAATAAAAAAGTAAAATCCTCCCTGAGGTTTCATTTCTTCTAACTCAGGAATAATCTCACAAACTAAATCTCTGTTTTCTCGGTAATAGCTAGCATACTGCTGAACAATACTATGACTTTCGTGATAATTCAGAAATGCAAATTGAGCCAAAGAATTAGCACATGTTGCAGTATTCTGATGTACCGCATTCATTCGCTTATTCCAAACCGGATTATGTGTTGCCACGTAGCCAATTCTCAATCCTGTTGCAGCATAGGCTTTCGAAAACCCATTCATTACTACCACATTTTCTTGGGAGTAATAAGGTTTTAACATCGATTTCACGGAATGATCAAAACTGTACTCCGCGTATATCTCATCAATGATTAAGCAAGCTTGATTTTTATCGCAATATGAAGCAAGTTGTTTTATTTCTGACTCAGAGAAAACAGTTCCATCGGGATTATTAGGCGTACAAACCAACAATGCATCGAAAGAAATACTGGCAAGCTTATCTAACCAGCCCTCTTTCTTCATGTTTATTGGGATGATTTCTTTCCCAGTCATTTTGCAAATAGAATGGTAGCCTAACCAAGCTGGTTCTAAAATGGCAATTTTCTTCCCTTCAAATGCTTCTAGAAAATAGAATAAGCCTTGTTTAACACCTGGAACAATCAGGATTTCATCTTGAAGATATGCTTCCTGAAATTCGAAACGGGAAATGTCCATGCGCAAAGCTGGAAGTCCCATCGAATCGAGGTAATGTGTTTTATTCTCTTCAATGGCTTTATTTAAGCGTAGCTTGATAGGATCAGGTAAACCAAAATGCGTATCACCAATGCTCAGTGTAAACACCTTATAGCCTTGCAAGGAATAGGATTTCGCTATTCTGGTAATTTCCATCGAAGCTGATTCCTTCATCATTTCTATTCTTTTCTGATTCCTGAATGCTCGTTAGTTCTGAGCTTATTTGCAATGATTTATAAGCTTATGCTCCTGCTTCACTCTTAAAAAACTCCCGAATACATCGAATAACATATCCCTGTTCTTCATCAGTCAATCCTGGAAACATGGGTAAGCTCAAACAACCGGAATAGTATTTCTCTGCCACTTCAAAATCACCTTCTTTCCACCCAAATTGCTTGTAATACGGCATTGTATGAACAGGTATATAATGAACTTGGGTGAAAATATGCTGAGTTCTTAGGTAATCGTATAATTCTTTTCGCTTCTCCGTCTTAATCACATACAAATGCCAAGCATGCGTCACTCCGGTTGCAACTTGAGGTAGCTCGATTGGCAATCCAGCTAATTCTTGTTGATAGCGATCTGCAATCTCTTGTCGTCTAGCCAATCCGGCATCTGCACGTTGTAACTGACTTGAAGCTAATGCTGCCTGGAAATCTGTTAAGCGATAATTGTAGCCTAACTCCTGCATTTCATAATACCAACCTCCGTGATTATCAATCAACAAGCTTTCGTCTTTAGTGATTCCATGCGTGCGAAGCTTGAGCAGTCGGTTGTATAATTCTAAGCTGTTGGTTGTTATCATTCCACCTTCACCAGCAGCGATATGTTTTACCGGGTGAAAAGAAAAAATGGCCAAATCAGCAAATTCGCCACTTCCACAATGTGCTTTTGCTCCAGTTGAGGTTGTGAAACTTCCGCCAGGTGCATGACAAGCATCTTCAATTATCCAACATCCAAATTCATCGGCCAATTGACGGAATGCCTGAAGATCAACTGCATATCCTGCAAAATCAACAGGGATTATTCCATGAAAAAATCCTTTAGGCTTCGATTCGAGTAGCTTACGAGTAGCTTGAAGGTCGAGCGTGAATGTTTTAGGATCGATATCGGCAAACCAAACTTCACCACCACAATATTTCACACAATTAGCTGATGCTACAAAGGTGATTGGTGAGGTTATCACGCGAGTTCCTTCTTTTACATCAAGTGCCATGGCACATAAATGCAAGGCAGCCGTTCCATTCGAAATAGCTACTGCATATTTTGAATGTGTGTATGCCGCAAACGATTGCTCAAGTTCAGCAATACGCGGTCCTTGAGTAAGATATTCACTTTGTAGAACCTCCGATACAATGCGTAAATCTTCGTCTGTAATGGTTTGTCTTCCGTATGGAATTGCTTGTTTTTTAACCTGATCGGATGCCATGCTGGATAATTGTGTTAAGGTCAGAGAATCTTACGGAATACTGCTTTTGCAGGCTCTCCAACTAAATATTTCTCATAGCCTTCTTCTAATGCTTTTTTGTAAACCGGTAAAGACATCTCGAATGCTTTAGCAAAATAGAAAAGGTCTTCTTCGGTATGGGAATAACATGGAACAAAGAATCCTTGAAAATGCACTCCACGACTAATCATTTCCTGCATAAACAAGGTACGATAACCAGGAGAAACCTGTCCGCTTGCATCTTTAAACAAGAATATCGGAGTCCATTCACATGGTAAAATCTGAATGGCGTGTTCTAGCTCATGTTTCTTTACAATATGCTGAGTAAGTTCGAGTAAGCGGCGACCTTTTTCATGCATTTGATCAACCACTTTGTTTTCCTCGTAAAAGTCGATTGTTGCTAAAGCTGCTGCTAGCGCATGTGTTTCGCCTCCATGAGTGGTAGAAATCAAGAATACTTTTTCTTCACCCGTTCGGGTAATTCCTCCCAATTCCATTACATCACGCTTTCCTGTCAAGGCACAAAATGAAAATCCATTTGCGATACCTTTTCCCCAAGTAGCCATATCGGGTTCTAATCCATATTTAGTGAACGATCCAGGAAACCCTGTTTTGAATCCTGAAACCATCTCATCGGCAATGAATAAAGCTCCTTCGGCATGTGTAAGTTCGATTGCCTCTTTCAAGAACAAATCGGGACGACCATTACAAGCACAACCCGTTACACAAGTTTGTTTTTCGGGTTCCGTAATAACACAGGCAATTTGTCCAGGATATTGACGGAATAATTCTCTTAATGACTCAATATTGCAAGCCTTGAACGTTACCGATAGATTACTAAATTCTTCGGGAACTCCTTTGTTACAGCCCGTTTTGCCAATGAACCAATCATCGTAACTGTAAAATGGGTGATCGCCCGGAAAGGCAACTAATTTTCTACCTGTTTTAGCACGTGCTAATTTTACAGCTGCGGTAGTTACAATCGATCCGTTTTTTGCAAACTTGATCATATCATGCTGAGGAACAAGCGATAAGAATTTTTTGGCTATTACTCGTTCGAGTGAGGATGGTCGTTGGAAGTTTACACCATTGAGTAACTCTGCTCGTACTTTTTCTAAAACAGGTTCAAAGGCATGTCCAAGCGAAACAGAACCTAAACCCATCGAACAGTCGATGTATTCATTTCCATCTAAATCCCATACATGAGCGCCTTTTCCATGGGTAAATGCAGCTGGTGATTTAATCGGAAACTGGTCGTCACCTTTCGAATAAGTATGTGCACCTCCGGGTATGATTGAATGAATTTCAGCACGATATTCATCCGATTTTGTAAAGTTCGTGATTGAGCGGAGTTCTAACTCCTGAAAAACGCTTTTCATAAAGCCTTCGTTTCTTATGATGTGTTGATTTATTGCAGCAAAATCAGCGTTTGCTAATACTGCATCTGCATAGGTGAGCCATTCTTGATCATCACCATATTTTTCAATTAATTTCAGAATCAATTCGTAATCAACGGGTTCATCGACCGTTAAACGAAGTGATTCATATTTCTTCCATTCTTTTGGATAGGACGAACGGAAGTTGACTTCAGCATTTCTTCGAATATACTGAGTAACATGCTCAAGATCACTAGCTAATTCGGCATGCTTCCAAGCATTTTCGAGGCTTTCAAATGTAAAAACCTCTGCATCCATTCCATCTGGTAAAGTATCACCATTGGAATTCGAGTAATAGGTTAGTTTATTCTGTATCGTCGTTTCAACTGCGAGGTCGATTAATTTAGGATCAATCAACGGACAATCAGAAGTGATTCTAACCACATAATCAGGACGTAAATCCTTCACACTTTGGTAGAAGCGATCAAGTACATTGTCAGAACTACCATGATAAACCGGAATATTGAGTTTATTACCAATTGCAGCAATAGCTTCAGAACCGGGCTCTTGAGTAGTGGCTAAAATCCAAGAGTCAACTTTCTTGGATTGTTTGGCTCGACTTAAATGGTGCTCCAGCAGTGTTTTTCCACCAGCTTCTAGCATCACTTTCCCGGGTAATCGGGAAGAGCCCATTCGTGCTTGAGTAATACCTATAACTTTCATTTCCAGTTGGAAGGGATGAGCAGCTCCGGGTGCGAACAGGTTAGCTGCATTACCTGGCTAAAAATAGTGTTTTTCTTATCATCCCAGGAATTTAGAACCTTTAGATTCATACGTAATTGCTCAGATGAATCTACGCCAATCACGACTTGGTCAATATGTGGATTTTGAATAGCAAAATTCAACGCTAATGCCGACATACTCACGTTTTCGGAAAGAGCTAAATCGTGAAGTTGTTTTAATTCGGAGGAGATTGTTTGCAGTTTTTCAGGCAATTTAGAAAGTTCCATCAAATACAATCCTTGTAAAAACACCGAACGAATATGAATTTCTACGCCCATATCGTGGAGTTGCTTCATTGCAGGACCAAATCGGCGATCGAGCAAATTATAAGGAACTTGAACGATTTCGGGGATGAAATCAGCTTCGAGTAGTTTTTCTAATTGCTCAGGATGATAGAGCGAATAGCCTTTTTTGATTATCAATTTATCAGCCTGTAAGCGAATTAATTCCGCCCATAAATCAGGCTGTTTGAGCAATAAATCTGCATCATGTGCCATAAAGGCATACAGATGATTTTGCCCTAAACGTTTGAGTGATTCATCTAATTCTTGTGCAAGAGTATGAGCTTGACTTGCAGGAGGGAACTTGCTGATAACCTGAGCTCCTTCGAATAAAAATGGACGAATTCGTTCTTCTGCATTGCCGTATGCGATGGCTGTATCGAATGTTTGGATACCATTCAACTGGGCAGTTGAAAATATCGAATTCAATTCATCTTGATCAGGAATTCCTGTTGTGTTGTTGATTCCATAAGGGATACCGAACTGAACAGTACCAAGGGCAAGCTTACTTCTCATGTGTAAATGCGGGGTTGAAAACGGCCATTCTCAACGTGTTGCAATACTTGCCGTTATAAAAGCCATGCGCCTCAAATTCACCTTCGGTTTTAAAACCAAGTTTCTCGTATAAGCGCACAGCACTTACATTATCCTTGACTACACCTAAGTTTATCTTCCTAATTCCAAGTGTTTCAAAACAGTAATTGAGTAATCCTGAAGTAGCTTCAGAAGCATAACCTTTTCCCCAAGATGCTCGATCGCCTAGCAAAATACCATATTCACCCGTACCATGTCGTTGAGAAATGGGATCAATCTTAATGTTCCCAATATGCTTTCCGTTATCCTTAATGGTAATAGCCCAGAATAAGGTTTTCTTCTTAACACTCTGTTTTACATACTCCTGTAATTCATCCATGGAGTAGTTTCCCCCGGTTTCGAGGTAGAGATAAACTTCCGGATCATTCATCCATGAAAGGTATTCCTCGCTAATGAACGATTCGTCCATTGGCTTAAGAATCAACCTCTCTGTCTCAATTTCGGAAAACGACATGGGTTTAGTTTTAAACCTGAATCAGGCTTTTTCGGTAACCGAAACAAATTGATCAATTAGTTCTCGGAGTTGAGTCTCATTGAGCCATGAATCATTCGTTCCTGAATTGTAGCAGAATCCAGGTTCTACCATTTTACCACCTTGGTCCATATAGAACTGTTGAATACGGTTGTTTGCTTGAGGTAAAATCGCGTAGTATTTTCCTAAATCTACTGTGTTGTACGAATCGGAACTGGTGATCATTTCTTCGTGCAGTTTTTCACCTGGACGAATTCCTACAACTTCAATCTTAGCAGTTGGGTCGATGGCTTTAACTACATCAGTAATGCGGTAAGAAGGAATTTTAGGGACAAATATTTCACCTCCAAAAGCATGTTCTACCGCATATAATACCATATCAACACCTTCTTCAAGAGAAATATTGAAGCGTGTCATATCAGGATCGGTAACAGGTAAAGTGCCTTCTCCTTTTTTCTTCAAGAAGAATGGAATTACCGAACCACGTGAACCCATTACATTTCCGTAGCGAACTACTGAAAAGCGAACATCATGTTTTCCTTTGATGTTATTGGCTGCAACAAATAATTTATCGGAACACAGTTTAGTTGCACCATATAAATTGATTGGAGCAGCAGCTTTATCAGTTGATAGTGCTACAACGGCTTTTACGCCACAATCGAGTGCAGCATCAATGATATTTTGAGCTCCAAGAACATTTGTTTTAATGAATTCGAATGGATTGTATTCGGCTGCTGGTACTTGCTTAAGTGCAGCTGCGTGAATTACAATATCGATCCCCTCGAAAGCACGTTGTAAGCGACTCGCATCACGAATATCTCCTAAGAAATATCGAATACACGGATATTTGCTTTCTGGGTAATCCTGAGCCATTTCGAATTGCTTAAGCTCATCTCTGGAAAGAATTACCAGTCGCTTGATATCCGGATATTTTTTCAGGATTATCTCCACTAGTTTTTTCCCCAGTGATCCGGTTCCTCCGGTAATTAGAATTCTTTTTTCGTTTAATGGCATAGTGTGAAAAGCTTACTCAGCGAGTGAATTGCTCAAAGATAAAGGGTTCGTCGAAATAACCGGAAACAAAAAGTTCCGAAGAGTCTGGTGGCATTTGAATAACTAATGGCGGAAGTAAATTATCTACCACATCAAAAGCCGTTTCTGCATTTTTATCTCCTAACCAATAATAGGTTTCATACACTCCTGGACGAAGTGAAAGAGATGGAAATTCGTAGCGGAGATTTACTGTATCACCCGGTTTCAAGTGACTTATATCAACCGTATTTCTTCGAGTTGAGGTAACAATATCGCGTGTTTTACCTGAACGGAGTAGGATAGAAGCAAGAAGTTCTTTTACTGGATTGATGATACGTGCTGTCATTTCGATGCACATATAATCGCCTTTTTGAAACTCATTTACTTCTTCTCCAGCACGATTCAACATGCGTATTTGTTCAAAACGAACATGTCCTAAACCTCTACGAACAGTTGGGTCGCTCAAAGCACTGGCATCACTCAGTTTTACATGCATGTTTTGGTGCACATAACTTCGAATGATTTCATTTGTATCGCCATCTTGAACAATCTTTCCTTGATTTAGAAGAATGGCACGTGAACATAAATCGGCCACAGCTCCCATGTTATGGCTAACAAATAAGACGGTTCGACCTTGATCCGAAACATCTTTCATTTTACCCAAACATTTGTTTTGAAATTCAGCATCGCCCACGGCTAACACCTCATCAATAATCAAAATGTCGGGTTCGAGATGGGCTGCAACTGCAAATGCCAACCTAACATACATCCCAGAAGAATACCGTTTTACGGGTGTGTCGATGTAGCGTTGTACGCCAGCAAATTCAACAATATCGTTAAACTTAGCTCGTATCTCAGCTCGACGCATACCTAATATGGCACCGTTGAGATAGATGTTTTCACGTCCAGTTAAATCGGGGTGAAATCCGGTTCCTACTTCCAATAAACTAGCAACTTTCCCGCGAATTCGAATCTCTCCATGTGAAGGGGTTGTTGTGCGTGAAAGTATCTTAAGTAGCGTAGATTTTCCAGCTCCATTTCGACCAACTAAACCAACAATTTCCCCCTGATTGACTTCGAAATTAATATCCTTCAATGCCCAAACATAATCAGAACCTACACCACCCGTGCGATCGTTTTCACTTGCTTGATTCAAATATGGGTTTTCTTTACCTCTTAGTTTATACCATGTAGCCCGGATATCTTCTGTTATGGTAGAAGATCCCACGTCTCCCAATCGGAAAACTTTCGATACCTGATCGGCTTGTACCACTACAGACATAGGCTTGGGAATGGATTGAGGAATAGATTTCTTAAACAGTGTCCATGAAATTCTTCTCTGTTTTATTGAATAAGATTAATCCAATAAACAAAGTAACAAGTGTAAAAGCAAAGCTGTAGCCCAACATCGGCCAGCTTATTTTATCACTGCCAAGAAATACATAGCGAATTGACTCAATAATTGGTGTTAATGGATTAATCTGTAAAATCCATTGGAATTTTTCAGGAATGACGTTAGCCGGATAAATAACCGGAGTTGCATACATAAGTAACTGAACCGCAAAAGGAACCATATTACTTAAATCGCGATATTTAGTTGTCAAAGAAGAGATAATAATACCGAAAGCTAATCCAGTAAACATCATCATAAGAAGTAGAATTGGTAATAACCACACGTACGTCATTTGTGGATGCACATTTTCGCCTCGAATGAGGAAAAAAACTAAAGTGCCAATCAACAAAATTAATTGAACTCCAAACTTCACAAGTGCAGAAACAACAGATGAAAGAGGAACAATTAATCGAGGGAAATAGACCTTTCCAAAAATACTGGCATTTGTACGAAAGGTCGATGCAGTGCGGCTAATGCAATCAGAGAAATATCCCCATGCAATCAATCCTGTTAAATAGAATAAAATAGGATTTGTTCCATCAGTCGATACCTTGGCAATTACCCCAAACAATACAAAATAGATTACTGTATTTAAAATGGGAGGAAGTACAAACCAAAATGCTCCTAACAAGGTTTGCTTATATACGGTAATAATATCACGTCTAACAAGCAAATACAGCAAATCACGGTATTCCCAAAGCTCTTTCAGCCGCAAGTCGAATAATCCTCCGGAAGGCCGGATGATCATATTCCATTCATGGGTTGATTTTTGGCTCACAGTTTTTTTTTGAAGGCGCAAATCTAATTGTTTTTCCGAAGGTCTTAGTATCAAGAACTACTTGATCAATTCTAAAACTGTTGTTTAACCTCTTCGTAAGTTCTTTTGATTCCTTCTTCCAAGCTAATTTTAGGAACCCAGCCAAATGAACGCAACCTTCCGCTATCCATCAATTTCTTTGGCGTTCCATCCGGTTTTTCAGGGTCAAATCTTAATTCTCCTGCAAATCCAACTATATCTTTTACGAGATAAGCTAAATCTTTAATGCTGATATCAGAACCATATCCAACATTTACAAAAAGCTCTTCGGAATAATTTTCTAGCAAGAAAACACAAGCATCTGCTAAATCATCTACATGTAAAAATTCACGCAATGGAGACCCGGTTCCCCAAATCTCAACTTGAGCGTCCTGATTGACTTTTGCTGTATGCATCTTCCTAATTAATGCAGGAAGAACATGCGAATTCTTTAAATCGTAATTATCGTTTGGCCCGTACAAATTAGTAGGCATCGCAGCAATGTAGTTACAACCATATTGCCGACGAAAACTCTCACACATCTTGATACCAGCTATTTTAGCAATGGCATAAGGCTCATTTGTTTGCTCTAAAAAACCAGAAAGCAAACTCTCCTCTTTCAATGGTTGCTCTGCTAATTTGGGATAAATACAGGAAGAGCCCAAGAACAAAAGCTTCTTTACATCATTTTTCCAAGAGCTATGAATCACATGGTTTTGAATAGCCAGATTATCGTAAAGAAATTCTGCCCGATAAATATTATTGGCTAAGATTCCACCCACTTTTGCAGCAGCAAGAACAACTACATCCGGTTTTTCTCGTTCAAAAAATGCTTCAACCTCCGATTGTCTACGTAAGTCAACCTCTTTCGAACTTGCTCCAATAAGATTTGTGTATCCTTTATTCTCTAATGCCCGCCAAATGGCCGAACCAACCATTCCACGGTGTCCAGCTATGTATATTTTATCCGATTTTTCCACCGTGTTCTTAATTGCCGGAATTGTATTCATTAATGTATTTCTGATTCCGGAATAGCTGAAGATCAGATGCAACCATGTCTTTTACCAATTCATCAAAACTGATTTTAGGTGTCCAACCTAACTTCTGTTGAGCTTTAGTTGCATCACCAATAAGCAATTCAACTTCTGTTGGACGGAAATATGTTGGATCGATACTAACAACCTCTTTTCCAATAGGTAATTGATAATCGGGGTGCGAACATGACACCACAAATGCTTGCTCATCAACTCCTTGTCCGCGGAATTCAATCTGAATACCTGCTTCCGCAAATGCACGAATTAAAAATTCACGTACGGTTCGAGTTTCTCCAGTTGCAATAACGAAATCTTCTGGTTCGTCAACTTGCAACATCCGCCACATAGCTTCGATATAATCTTTCGCATGTCCCCAGTCGCGTTTTGCATCAATATTACCCATATAGAGTTTATCCTGCATACCCAAAGCAATTTGCGCAACTCCGCGCGTAACTTTTCGCGTAACAAAAGTTTCGCCTCGGTTAGGACTCTCATGATTGAACAAAATTCCATTTACCGCAAACATATTATATGCTTCTCGGTAATTGACTGTTATCCAATACCCATAAAGTTTAGCTACAGCATACGGACTTCTTGGGTAGAAAGGCGTTTTTTCCGATTGAGGAACCTGCTGAACCAATCCATAAAGTTCGGATGTTGATGCTTGATAAATACGTGTTTTCTGGGTGAGATTGAGTAGTCGAACAGCTTCAAGAATTCGAAGTGTACCTAAACCATCCACATTAGCCGTGTATTCGGGTTCGTCGAAACTTACCTTAACATGACTCATTGCACCTAGATTGTAAATTTCATCCGGTTGAACTTCCTGAATGATTCGAATCAAGTTGGATGAATCGGTCAAATCTCCATAGTGGAGAAAAAACTTCGCATTATTAATGTGCGGATCTTCATACAAATGATCAATACGGTCGGTGTTAAAAAGGGAACTTCGACGTTTAATACCATGAACGGTATATCCTTTATGTAGCAGGAATTCGGCAAGATAAGCACCGTCTTGTCCGGTAATTCCAGTGATGAGAGCTGTTTTCACATGATGGGCATTGGCGGGTAAAAATAGGCTTTTTCATGTGTTTGTGTGGTATATTGCCACCATGGAACTTGTCTTTGCTAGTAATAATGCTCATAAACTAACAGAAATACAGGCAATTCTGCCTTCTCAAATAATTCTGAAAAGCTTATCTGATATAGGTTTTACTCAAGAACTTCCTGAAACTACAGGTACAATTTCGGGCAACGCACTTCAAAAAGCAAAAACACTTTTTCAGCTAACCGGTCATCCTTGTTTTGCCGACGATACTGGTTTATTAGTGAAAGCATTAGATGATAAACCGGGTGTTGATACTGCACATTATGCAGGTATAGAAAGAAATGCTTTAGCGAATATGCAAAAGGTACTTAAAGAACTAAAAGGTCATTCCAATCGTGAAGCTAGGTTTATTACCGTAATTGCTTATGTGGATGGAAATAGAGAACATGTATTTGAAGGTGAAGTGAAAGGAAGGATTGCGGAGCAGATTACTGGTGATGGTGGTTTTGGATATGATCCCATATTTATTCCCGAAGGATTTGAACTTAGTTTTGCCGAATTGCCCGTTACCACAAAGAATTCGATAAGTCATCGGGCTAGAGCTATGGCTTTATTTGTTGATTGGTTGAAGGATTTGCCTGTCAATTAAGCTAATTTTGCCGCCCTATGGAATTTCTAACTTCTCTGCTCGATTTTATCTTGCATATCAATTCCCATCTCGATCAACTCGTTTTGGATTATGGTTCAGCTATTTACGCGATTCTATTCTTGATCATTTTTGTTGAAACGGGTTTAGTCGTGATGCCTTTTTTGCCGGGCGATTCACTTTTATTTGCCGCTGGTGCAATATGCGCTCGTCCGGGTTCTGAACTCAATGTGATTGTACTTATTGCTCTTCTAATATTTGCCGCTGTATTGGGTGATAACGTTAATTATACCATTGGCCGCTTCGCTGGTTCTAAAGTCGTAGGCTGGAAATTCCGTGGAAAGAACATTGTGAAACAAGCTTACATCGATCAAACACATAGCTTTTTTGAAAAATACGGCACCAAAGCTATCATCATGGCTCGTTTTGTCCCGATTGTTCGAACATTTACACCTTTTGTTGCCGGTGTTGGTCAGATGAATTATAAAAAGAAATTTCTTCCATTTGATTTAGCTGGAGGGTTCTTATGGATAACTACCATGACTTTGGCTGGCTTCTTTTTAGGAAATCTCGAGTTCTTCCAAAAACA
>DAOOQW010000001.1:52983-55643 GCA_035388945.1 Flavobacteriales bacterium | reverse complement strand
CCACTACAAGATGTAGGTTTAGATGGATTACCGAATGATTCGGAACGTGTATTCTTCCAAGATTATTTAAGTGAAGCGCAATCGGTATTGAATCCAGATGCATATACACAATTGCAATCTGACCCATCAAATGATGATTATCGATTCTTCAGAAGTACAGAATGGGATGCTCAATCGGCAGATATTTTAACCCGTTACACCTTATATAACGGTTTAGAAAACAACTCTCGTTTAGGAGAAGATCCAATTGAAACGTATCCTACTGCCAATAATACCATTCCTAATATTGAGGATATCAATAGTGATAATACTTTAAGCACCTCTGAAGCGTATTTCCAATATCGTTTGAGTCTTCGTCCCCAAGACATGGTAGTTGGACAAAATTACATCATCGATAAAGTACCAGGAAAAGGTGAATTACCCAACGGGAAACCGATTGATGTTATATGGTATCAATTCCGTGTTCCGATTCGCAATTATTCAAACAAAGTAGGAACTATAAGTGATTTCCGTTCAATACGTTTTATGCGGATGTTCTTCCATAATTGGCAAGAACAAGTTGTAGTTCGGATGGCTCGTTTAGAATTAGTTCGTGCTGAATGGAGAAGGTTTGATTACAGCTTAAAAGAACCGGGGTTATTTATTGGTAACGATTTGAATACTCAATTTCAGGTTTCTACTGTAAATATTGAAGAGAATGGAGATAAAACACCTGTTAAATATGTGTTACCTCCTCAAATCCGTCGAGAAGTAGATGTAACCACAACCAATCTTCAACAATTAAACGAGCAGTCGTTACAAATGCGAATTTGTAACTTGGAAGATGGCGATGCGCGTGCTGTATTTAAAAACACGAATTTGGATATTCGTGCTTATCGTCGCATTCGCATGGAAGTTCACGCTGAGTCGATGAACAATAATCAATGGCCTGATAAACAATTAACAGCTTTTATTCGATTGGGAACCGATTTCGTAAATAACTATTACGAATATGAAATCCCATTGAAACGATGTGCTGATGGTACAACTAATCCAGAAGACATCTGGAATAACAGTTTCAATTTCTTGCTCGAAACGCTTACCAACGCGAAGATTGATCGGAATACTCAAATGTTGAATAATCCATTAATCACATACAGCAAACCTTTCTATGCTCAGGATCCAAATCAACCAGAAAACCGAATTACTGTTGTAGGTGTTCCGCAGATTTCAGGAGTTAAGACCATGATGATTGGTATTCGTAATCCACAAAACGACGAATATAATCCATGGCCGGATGATGGTTCGGTTGGATGTGCTGAAGTTTGGGTGAATGAGTTGCGCGTATCCGACTATTTTGAATCTGGTGGATGGGCTGCCAATGCTCGTGTTACAGCTAAGCTTGCTGATTTAGGTACCATTGCACTTGCTGGTAGTCGTACTACATTCGGTTTCGGAAGCATCGAGAAAAAACCTGCTGATCGTGCTCGTGCTAATACAACTTCATACAGTTTGATTAGTAATTTGGAATTAGGTAAATTCTTCCCTAAAAAATGGAATTTATCTATCCCCTTATACTGGGAATTTGGCGAAAACATTGCTAATCCACAATTTGATCCACTCGATGCGGATGTAAAATTCGAACGTGCATTAGATTATCAGCCTTCAGATGGAGCTCGAGATACATTAAGACAATTATCGCAAGTTTATCAGAAAAGAAAGAGTGTCAATTTCACCAATGTGAAAAAGAATAAGGCACAAGGAGCAACTAAATCGCATTTCTACGATGTTGAGAATTTAGATTTTACCTATGCTTTCTCTGATAATTTCCAACGTTCTCCTCAGGTAGAATTTAACTACCAAAAAAACATTGATGTAGGTCTAGGCTACACATACGCACCTCAAGCAAAAGCTTGGGAACCATTTAAAAAAGCTAAGATTTTTGAGAAAACGAAAGCTTTTGCTCTAATTAAGGATTTCAATATTGGATTAACGCCTTCGCGATTAGCTTTCCGTTCAGATATCGCACGTGATTTCAATTCACAAAAACTGCGTAATACCTCTGATATCGCTCTGCTTAAAATTGATACAACATTCTTTAAATCCTTTACTTGGAATCGGATTTATGATATTAAATATCCTCTAACCAAGTCGCTACAACTCGATTTCATGGCGACGAATCAAAGTAGGATTGATGAAGAACAAGGTTTGATAAATACATCATCTAAGCGAGATTCGGTAGTAAGAAACCTAAAATCTGGTGGACGAAATACCAATTATCAGCATTCGCTTAATGCATCCTATACCATTCCTTTCTCCAAAGTTCCTATTCTTAATTGGGTTTCTGGTAATGTATCTTATGCTGCAACTTATTCCTGGGTAGCAGCACCATTAGTTCGAGACAGTTCTAATTTGAACAAGTTTGCAGCTAACCCTTTTGGGAATTCAATCACCAATTCGAATAGCATCAATTCAAGTGCTCAGGCCAATCTGATGCAGTTGTATAATAAAGTGCCTTATCTGAAAAAGATTAATCAGAAAAAAGGTACTAAACCTAAAGAAAAGAAAAAGGTAAAACCTTTAGATCCGAAAGATCCAAAAGCTAAAAAAGACTCCACAGAGAAGAAAGAAACTGCCTTCTCGAAGATTCTTGAAAATGCAGCTAAGTTCCTAATGATGCT
>DAOOQW010000001.1:14546-52883 GCA_035388945.1 Flavobacteriales bacterium | reverse complement strand
TTCCAAGAATTGAGTACACTCAAAACTGGAACATTCAGTATGTCGACAAATACTTGGGGAACTGCATTTGAAAAATTGGATAATAAGCTTCACGGATCGAGTAATTTCCAGCGCTTCTTAGATAATCGTAAAGCAGTAGCAAGTAGATTAACAACCAATGGTATAGATCCAACAACCAATTATCCGACAGGTTTTGGTAGTACGCAACAGGATGTATTGTTGTATTCGTTTATGTCGACATACATGGGTAATGATCCAACCCGTCAAGATCTTTCTCTCTTCCCGAATATTCCGAAACCAAACTGGCGAATCACATATGATGGTTTGACTAAACTTGAGTTCTTCAAGAAATATTTCAAGACAATTTCCCTGAGTCATGCTTACCGATCAACATTCAATATCGGTTCGTTTACGACTAATTTGCTCGCAATACAAGATCCCAATTCAACCGATCAAACAGGGAACATCATTCCTCAACTCAACATTCTGATGGCTTCTTTATCGGAACAATTTGGACCGATGGTGAATGTGGATATGACTTGGAAAAATAGCTTGATTACCAAGTTTGAGATGCGTAAGACACGCGATTTATCACTGAGCTTACAAAACTCTCAGATCACAGAGGTAAACGGTAAGGAAATTACGATTGGTTCGGGTTATATCTTCAATAATGTAGAGTTACCATTTAAAGTGGTTGGATCTACGAAGAAGATTAAGAGCGATTTGAATGTACGTTGCGATGTGACTATTCGTACAAATAAAACAGTGGTACGTAAAATTCCAATTGAAGGTGAAACCTTGTTTGATCCAATTCTATCAGCCGGGCAGCAGAATTTCACGATTAAAACTACAGCCGATTACGTGGTGAATTCGAAGTTTACAATTCGCTTATTCTTCGATCGTACTTCAAATAAGCCATTCATTTCGAATCAGTTTCCAAATTCAAACACCAGTTTTGGTCTGAGTTTGCGCTTTACTTTAAATCAATAATCTCTTATTTTATTTACTCGGTTTCCTTGCTGTATGTGAACAAAACACGTAGGTTTGGAAACAAAATCAACACGCATGAATTTTCCTGATAATCTTCTTTATACTAAAGATCACGAATGGGTTCGCATCGAAGGTGACACTGCTATAATCGGCATTACAGAATTTGCTCAAAGCGAATTAGGTGATATCGTTTTCGTAGAAGTTGATACAGTTGGTGAAACAATTGAAGCAGAACAAGTTTTTGGTTCAGTAGAAGCGGTTAAAACTGTATCCGATTTATATATGCCAGTTGCTGGCGAAATCATTGAGTTTAACAACATCTTGGATGGTTCACCAGAAACGGTAAACAGCGATCCTTATGGTGATGGCTGGATGATCAAAGTGAAAATGAGCTCTCCTGGTGATACTAGCGGACTTCTTTCAGCTGCCGATTACAAGGCATTGATCGGACATTAATTCCATGCGCAGATATATTCTGCCTGCCATAATCTGGACAATCGTTGTTAGTACGCTAACCTTATTGCCCGGTAAAGACTTGCCGGAAATACATGTGATCAATTTTGACAAATTCGCCCATTTAGGTGTGTTTGGATTATTGAATCTCTTGTATTTACGCTGGCAACGCTTTGGAACAAATTCAGGAATTTCAAGTCTTTGGGTTACCGTTTTTGTGGTGATGTATGGTGGCTTAATTGAATTTCTTCAATGGGCATTTTATACCGATAGAACAGCCGATTTTGGCGACTTTGCTGCAAATACTTTAGGGTGTTTGTTAGCTTGGATTTGTTTGCCATTATTACCACGTAAGTTACGTTGATTCAAATTTCCTACTTTTGAGCAAGAACCGCAGATGGGAACAACTATAAAATCATACAATCCTGCACTCAGTCCGACCATAGATCAGGTTGGCGTTGAAGAACGATGTGCACGCTTCCAAACACGAAGCATAAAAGACGAAACTAAGATTGCCGGCTTAAAACTCGCCATGAGCATGATTGACCTAACTACCCTCGAAGGGAAAGATTCGGTTGGGAAAGTTCAGCAAATGTGTTACAAGGCTATGCATCCACATGATGCTTTTCCGGGAATTCCTCAGGTGGCGGCAGTTTGTGTTTATCCAACCATGGTGAAAGTTGCCCGTAAAGCTTTGGCAGGAAGTAAAATTCATGTTGCCTCTGTTGCTACAGCATTTCCTAGTGGTTTAGCGCCACTAAAAGTTAAGTTGGACGATACCCGTTTTGCGGTTGAAGAAGGTGCCGATGAGATTGATATGGTGATAAGCCGAGGTAAATTTCTTTCCGGTGAATTCAATTTCGTATTTGATGAAATTGCTGCAATCAAAGAAGCTTGCGGAAAAGCTCACTTGAAAGTTATCCTCGAAACAGGAGAGCTCAGCACACTTGATAACGTTCGTAAAGCTTCCGACTTAGCCATATTAGCTGGCGCAGATTTTATCAAAACCTCAACAGGAAAAATTCAACCTGCTGCTACCATGCCTGTTACCTTGGTTATGCTTGAAGCTATACGAGATTACTACTACGCAACGGGTAAAATGATAGGAATGAAACCTGCTGGTGGAATTGCCAATTCTAAACTCGCACTGCATTATCTAGTTATGGTGAAAGAAACCCTTGGTGCTGATTGGCTTCATCCTGATTGGTTCCGCTTTGGAGCCTCTAAATTGACAAACGATATCATCATGCAACTGGTTAAACAGGAAACAGGTGTTTATCAAAGTCTGAACTATTTCTCGAACGACTAAGGGCATTGCCCCAATCCAATCATACCATGTCGAAAAAATCGCATAAATCATCGAAATCAGCCGACGCGTCAGAATTGTCGCTCGATTTCATTTCTAAGCTTGCTTATGCTCCGGCTCCGGAATCAACCGGACACATTCGTTTGCAAAAGCAGTACGAGCTTTTCATCAACGGTGAATGGGTGAAACCTGTTAAAGGTGGCTATTTTGAAACATTCAGCCCATCCACCGAACAGTCGCTTGCTCGTGTAGCAGAAGCAACTCAAGAAGACGTCGATAAGGCTGTTAAAGCTGCTCGAAACGCATACGAAAATGTGTGGAGCAAAATGCCCGCAAAGGAACGTGGAAAGTATATTTATCGCATTGCTCGTTTGATTCAAGAACGCGCTCGTGAATTTGCAGTGATCGAAACCATGGATGGTGGAAAATCAATTCGTGAAAGCCGCGACATAGATGTTCCTTTAGCAGCTAATCACTTCTTCTATTATGCTGGTTGGGCAGATAAATTAGAATATGCATTTCCGGGTAGAGAAGTAAAATCGATTGGCGTAGCCGGACAAATCATCCCATGGAATTTCCCTTTATTAATGGCAGCATGGAAAATTGCTCCAGCATTAGCAACAGGAAACACCGTGGTTCTAAAACCAGCTGAACTACTCCGCTAACAGCTTTGAAATTAGCTGAGATCATTCAAGAGTCAGGATTACCAGCTGGAGTAGTGAATATTGTTACAGGCGCTGGTGCAACCGGAGCTGCTATTGTAAATCATCCAGGTGTAGACAAAATTGCTTTTACCGGTTCGACCGATGTGGGTAAAATCATTCAGAAAGCAATTGCAGGTACTGGGAAGAAACTCACGTTGGAGTTGGGAGGAAAAGCTGCCAATATCATTTTTGAAGATGCTCCTTTAGATCAAGCGGTTGAAGGAATCGTAAATGGGATTTTCTTCAATCAAGGTCATGTTTGCTGTGCTGGTTCTCGTTTGTTTGTTCAAGAAGGCGTGGCAGATAAGGTAATTCGCAAATTGAAAGATCGGATGGAAAGCTTAATTGTAGGCGATCCGATGGATAAAAACACCGATATCGGAGCAATTAACTCCAAAGAACAACTCAAGAAAATCAACGAATACCTGAAAATTGGTGTGAATGAAGGTGCTGAGATTTATCAGCCGAATTGTTCCGTTCCAGCTAAAGGATATTTCTGCAAGCCAACCTTGTTTTTACATACATCTCAAAGTCATCGCGTAGTTCAGGAAGAAATTTTCGGACCTGTACTAGCTGTTCAAACGTTTAGAACAGTAGAAGAAGTGATTGAGAAAGCGAACAATACACCATTTGGATTGAGTGCTGGAGTATGGACAGATAAAGGTTCCAAGATTTTCAATATGACAACCAAGCTCAAAGCGGGTGTTGTTTGGGCAAATACCTATAACAAATTTGATCCGTCATCACCATTTGGCGGATACAAGGAAAGTGGCTTTGGTCGCGAAGGAGGCCTTCACGGACTTCTACCCTATCTCCAATTTTCCTGATTTCAAAGAATTTTCTCATGGCAACATCAACAAAAGCAACAGCTAAACCGAATAAAGTAACCAAAGCAGTTCCAGCAGAAACTAAATCTGCTGTGAGTGCCAATGGTAAAGCTGATTCCAATTCAACATCAAGCAACCGAATCAAGGTTTTGAAAACCTATAAAATTTATATAGGCGGACAATTTCCTAGAACAGAATCGGGTCGCTATTATCCATTGACTTTAAGCGATGGTGAAGTAGTCAACATCTGTCTTTCTTCCCGCAAGGATTTTAGAAATGCCGTTGTGAAAGCACGCGACGCACAAGATAGTTGGGCAGGTAGAGCAGCTTTAAATCGCAGTCAGATTCTGTATCGTATAGCAGAAATGTTAGAAACGCGTTCGGCTCAATTTGTTGAAGAATTAATCCAACAAGGAAGCACAAAAGCTTCGGCAAAAGCAGAAGTGGAATTATCAGTTGATCGCTTGATTTATTATGCCGGCTGGTGCGATAAGTATAATCAGGTTTTCAGTACAGTAAATCCGGTGAGTAGTTCACACTTCAACTTCTCATCCACCGAATCAATGGGCGTTGTTGCTATGATTGCACCTCAAAAAAGTGGATTGCTTGGGTTAATCTCTGTTATTGCTCCTGTTATCGCTGGAGGAAATACCTGTGTTGTTTTAGCTTCCCGCGACCTTCCTTTGTGTTCAGTAACATTTGCTGAAGTGCTTAATTCTTCTGATGTTCCGGGCGGAGTAGTCAACATACTTACTGGGGAAACGAAAGAATTATTGTCGCACTTCTCCACGCACATGGATGTGAATGCCTTGTACATCTGCACCTCCGATGATGCACAGAAAAAATCGGCCGAAACGAATGCTGCTTTGAATGTGAAACGAGTTCGTATCGAAGCAGAGCCAAATTGGTCAGATGCCAAGCAGGAATCACCTTACCGAATTATGGATTATTTGGAAGTGAAAACGACCTGGCATCCGATAGGAATCTGATTACTCTTTCAATACATGAATTTCGGTTCGGCGATTTAGCTTACGTCCTTCTTCCGAATCATTATCAGCAATTGGCTCATCGGCTCCACGCCCATCTGCTTTAATCCGCTCTGCAGCACCCGAATGTTCGGCTAAGTATGCTTTTACAGCTTGAGCTCGTTGAAGCGACAGTTTCATATTGGCAGCAGCATCACCACGATTATCGGTATGTCCAACCACTTCGATCACGAGTCCTTTCTTATGCTTGAGTAATTCGGCTACTTTGAGCAAGGATGGAAAAGATGAAGGTTTAAGCACCGATTTTCCTGTTTCAAAAAGCACGTCATCGAGTGTAACTGTTGTGGGTAAATCAAACTGTATGGAATAGTTTCCTCGAAACGCTCCAGGTTTATCGGGCACTTCAATGCTCGAATAATCTTCTTCCTTCCCAACAGTTAGCACTTTTATTAAATACACATCCCCTTTGGGTAGCCATACATCACAAATTCCCTTTGAGTCGGAAACCGATTGAACTTGCTTTTTGGATTTTTCTCCCTCAAATACAACGGTCTCGCCTTGCTTAGGGATGCCTTTCATGGAAGTTATGGTGCAATGAACAAAACCCGATTTTAAATACCGGGAATCTTTGATATCAGGTTGTGCGCATACAAAAAACGGCATGCAATAAAGAATACATGCTAGCAAAACTGAATTAGGTGATTTTTTCATAGCGAGGATTTATTAGCTAAATGCACGCGCAGAAAAAAAGTAACGGTAAGAAGAACGGTTTTTAGAATACTTCGAGTAAAATCAACAGTATCAGTATGATTAAAAGTATAGCGAGAAAAAACCAACGTTGTTTCGACTGATATAATTTACGTTTCGGTAGTGGTTTACGCGCTTCATCCAATCGGGTGACAATGCGAGAAAAATCACGTGCTTCCTGAAGCTCTCTTTCATCAGGCTGACTGGAATCGGTTACCTGAATTTTACGATTGAACTCTTTCATAATAAGGTATCCTTATCCATTGATTTTCGCATTCTTTCCAATAAGCGATAAAGCCTCATTTTACAGGCTTCCTCACTAATTCCTTTGACAAGTGCAATCTCGCGAAAGGAGCATTCGGCTACAAATCTAAGTTGAACAAACTCTTGCTCTTCTTCGTTAAGTAAAGATAAATAGGCTGATAATTGCTTCCTCCTTTCTTTCTTCTCGAGCGACAAGTCCTCCTCTGTTAGTTGTTGCAATTTTAAATCATCAATTGGCACATACATCATTCGTCCCGATTGACGAAAGAACATCCGCAGACGATTTATGGCAATACCAAATAACCAAGGTCTGATTCCCATTTCACTGGTAGTGTATTTAGCAAGATTGATTAATGCTGAATAAAATACATCCGAACATAAGTCAGCTGCTAGATTTTTATCTCCAGTGGCACTTTTGATGTAGGCATAAATTGTAGAAAAATGACGAGAATAGATTTTCTCGAATTCCCGTGGATTTTTCAGCGAAGCTTGAATTTCGCTTAATTCCTGTTCGACTGAATACCCCGGTTCTACTGGTTTACCCATGTACTTCAGGGATTCGGATTCATTTGTTGATCCAAACGTTGTAATTCGTTCAATCGGCTGTTGAGCTGATAGATGTAATTATCGGCTGCGCGAAGACCATGTTGGTTAGCTGCTTTACGAGCCCATAGTAATGCTTCATCAAAATTCCCCAACATTTCGGCAGCAACTGCACGATTATACATTGCACGTTTAGCTACTTTTCGATTCGACGACTGGCTCAATTTCTCCCATATTGTAGCAGCTTCAGCCCACTCGGAGCGATAAGCCATGCGTTTAGCGATCTTCATTCCACCTCGACGTGCTGCACGGGTATATATCATTCGATTATAACTCACCCACGATGGAGCGATACGAATTCCATACGAATCTCCACCCTGAAATCCTGTTTGCATAATGGCATCAACAGGAAATAATAAAGCAGCTCGAGCTAAATCAGGAGTTTTACCTGTACTGCTGAATGAACGATTGGTGCTCATTTGATGCTGATCGAAAATGGATCCTGTACTTTTAAGGTACAAACGCCAAGACATAGAAATTCGCACATTTTCAAAAGCTTCAAAATAAATATCTTCAATCACTTTCCCATTTTCGGTGCGTTTATTAATCTTTTGCTGATGAGTAACTGCAATATCCGAATCGAAAGCTTCTAGTGTAATAACCGCGTCAGCATTGTATTGCGTACATAACGCTTGAATATCACCTTGACTCAATGGTGGAGGCAAAACACCTGTGCCGGTTCCAGTTAGTTGATCATTAGCAATTGTAACCGTATATTTTGGACCACTCTGAAGACGTTGTTGCAGGCCTGATAACGCTTGTTCAACACCACGTTTATCAGCAAAAATGACTTCACCCGTAAAAATACCTTCAACAATATTTATCCAAGAGTTCTTTTTATCGGCTTTGTAGCGATTCACTAATACAACTGATTTTATTTCAGTTGGAAGATTCACATCTGCAGGTCGCAATCCAGTGTACGAAACGGTCGATTGGCAAGCACTTAAAAACAGTGCAAACAGTACAATGGGCAACAATTTTTTCATGCGTATTTTTTTGGTGAAGATAGGATTCTGATAGAATAGTGAAAAGGATAGAAAAGAACCGTTCGATTTGTCATTAATTTGTAGTTCAACTCAAGCTATGGTAGAACAGTACGCAGCCTTTTGGAAACGAGTAGTTGCCACTTTTATCGATTGGATTCTTGTAAGTATAATTACAGGATTAATTTCTTGGATAATCACAGGAGAATTCGCTGGTGATGAAGCCTTTCGAAAAATCAACACTTTATTTTTCTTTCAAGTATATGGTGTGTATTCGATACTCATGGAAAGTAGTCGATTAGGCGCAACTGTAGGGAAATTAGCTCTCAAAATCAAAATCTGCTCAGTTGATCACAATCAACTTTCTGTTCCACAAGCTTTCTTCCGCTACTTCGCCCGATTGTTTTCCTTTTTTACAGCTGGATTTGGTTGCGTGATGGCTTTGTTCACCTTGAAAAGACAAGGATTACATGACCAAATGACCAAAACCTTGGTGATAAATAAGGCTTAACCTACAATTTCGGAAAGCTCTAACCATCGCATCGACTTTTCCTCGATTTGGTTAGATAAATCTGTTATTTCCTGAGCTATTTTCTGAAGTTCCACATGATCGGTAATTCCGCTGTTAAGCTTGGTTGTTAAGTTTGCCAAACGTTCTTCAAGCTGTGGAATTTCCTTTTCGAGTTGTTGATGCTCGTGAACTTCTTTAAAACTCGGTTTCGATTTCTCTTTCTTAGGTGCGGCTTGCTTTACAACTACTTCAGGAACAACAACTGCCGGTTCCGATTTACTCGCTTTATCTAAAACAGCCTGCTCCTGACGATAATCGGTGTAGTTACCGTTATAATCGCGAATCACTCCGCCACCTTCAAATACAAAAAGATGGTCGGCTAGATTATCCATGAAGAAACGGTCATGCGATACAATCAATACACAACCACTGAAATTCTCTAGGAAATCCTGAAGAATATTGAGTGTTTGAATATCGAGGTCGTTCGTTGGCTCATCGAGAATCAGGAAGTTCGGATTCTTCATCAAGACCGTGAGCAAATATAGACGCCGTTTTTCTCCACCGCTCAGCTTAGAAACATAGGTGTATTGAATCTCAGGCGGAAAAAGAAATAATTGCAAAAGCTGTGATGCCGTGAGGTTTGTTCCGTTAGCCAACGGTATATATTCACCAATGTCCTTTACTACTTCAATCACCCGCTTATCTTCGGCTAGCTTCATTCCATCCTGCGAATAGTAACCGAAGATGACCGTTTCGCCTACCACAATTTTACCGGAATCTGGTTCCAGTTGGCTCATAATCAACTTTAATAAGGTCGATTTTCCACAACCGTTCTTGCCTACAATCCCAATTTTCTCTCCCTTGATAAACGTATAAGTAAAAGGCTGAATCAAGGTACGTCCTTCATATCCTTTTGAAACCTTGATGAGTTCGAGAATTTTTCCTCCCAAACGATTCATCTTCACACTTAATTCAACCTTATCGTCATTACGTCTTTGAGAAGCTTTTTCTTTTACTTCATAAAAGCTGTCGATACGCGATTTTGCTTTGGTACCGCGAGCTTTCGGCATTCTTCGCATCCACTCTAATTCCTTGGTGAATGTGTTTTTTGCCTTCTCCACTTCGCTGTTGAACATCTCAATAGCAGCCGCTTTTTTCTCTAAGTAATACGCGTAATTTCCTTTGTAACGCAATACCGACTTACGATCAATCTCCAAAATATCGGTACACACATTATCTAGAAAATACCGGTCGTGGGTAACCATCAACAAAGTAAGATTGCTTTGTCGCAGGTAACCTTCGAGCCATTCGATCATTTCCACATCCAAGTGGTTGGTAGGCTCATCGAGCAAAAGCAAATCGGGTTCACGAATGAGCAATGCCGCTAATGACACACGTTTCCGTTGCCCGCCCGAAAGTTGCCCCATTTTCTGTTCGAGGTGATGGATATCGAGTTTCCCTAAGATTTCCTTCACTTTGGCTTCCATATCCCAAGCTTTGAGATCGTCAACCTTTTGAATTACCTCATGCAGACGTTCACTGTGAGGATCTGTTTCCAATAATTCCTCATATTCTCGAATGGCTTCCAAACGCGGATCTTTCCAAGCAAATACAGCTTCAACAATAGTTTGTTCCGGCTCAAATGGCGGATGTTGATCTAGATATGCAACTTCACAGTCGTTCCGAAAAACTACTTCACCCGTATCAGGAATTTCTTTTCCCATCAGGATGCGCAAGAGAGTTGATTTTCCAGCTCCGTTCTTAGCTACGAGTGCTGTTTTCTGGCCTTGTTGAAGTCCGAAATTGATGTTTTCGAACAATACTTTTTCTCCGAACGATTTGGAGAGACGATCTACTTGTAAATAATTCACGCCGCGAAGTTAGGGTTTTGCTTCCTCTTCTGGCTGTTTCGGTACATATCGGTAATAGAAACCTCCGGGATGAATTTGAGAAGGTTGCCCCGGATGGAAATCTGGCGGGAGAAAAGGCCCCATTTCTTCGGAAGGACTGAGCGGAATTTCTTCTTCATCCTCAAAATATTTACGAATAGGTGGACCTTGTTTCCGGTAGCGAATTGCACAAAATATTCCGGCGAGTGCGCCCATGAGATGTGATTCC
This sequence comes from Flavobacteriales bacterium, assembly GCA_035388945.1. GTDB lineage: Bacteria > Bacteroidota > Bacteroidia > M30B66 > M30B66 > CALQRR01. The sequence goes on along the minus strand of DAOOQW010000001.1, from coordinate 42,391 downwards.
CAGGAAATATGTTGAAATAAAGGTAAAACGCCCCAAACCATTCCACCATATAGAAAGATGATTAGCAGCGAGACCGACATTAATCGAGTATCGTTACGGAGAACCCCACTTAAAGCAAGGAAGGAAGCTAAGCCATAGACGATTCCACTTGCACCAATGTGGTAACTGTTGCGGGCAATGAGCCAAACTCCAACTCCGGTGATAATCCAGATATAACCTAAAACTTTGAAACCGATACCCTTATAAAAATACAAAGTAGCCATCAAAAGCAGAAATAAGGGAACACTGTTCGAAATTAGGTGGCTCCAATCGCCATGTAGTAGCGGTTCTGCAAAGATTCCTGGAATTCCAGACAATGTTCTTGGGCGAAGGGCGAATTCGTGTAAATCGAGATCGAAAATCCATTCGTAGATTTTCACCACCCAGAGCACTAAAATGAGTGATCCGGCAAAAATGGCACTAAATACGACTTTCCGTCGCTCGTCTTCCAGACTCGTGTCCTTGGCAACAGATAGCTTGGAATCCTGTATGTTTGCGGCGAAAACCTTTTCACCAGTATATTGTTCGGGTACTTGCATGCTTGTATTGCCCGAATTGCATGCCATTTGACAAACGCGCCCACATTCTGAACCTTTGGCTACTTTCATGCTTATTCGTTTTATCATCCTCTTTGCAGTATTACTGCTAATCGACATTTATTTTTTCCAGGCAGTAAAAACCATATCAAGCGGATGGACAGATGTTCGCAGAATGTGGACTTTTCGTATTTACTGGGGCTTTAGTGCATTTAGCTTGTTGTTTGGTCTCTTTTCGATGCTTACTTACCAAAATCCTTGGTTCAATAAGTACATCTATTTGTATGTATTCTGCTTCATTTTCATCGTAGTAATCAGCAAGCTCATTGGTAGTTTATTTTTGATGGTGGATGATTTACAACGCTTGGTTCGTTGGGTAATTGGTTTTTTCAATCAAGGAGTTATACCGGCCGATGGAGCAAAATCTGGTGGAATTAGTCGAGCAAAATTTCTCAGTTATACAGCATTAACGGTTGCTGCACTTCCATTTACCTCGATGATTTATGGGATGATAAAAACAGCCTTCGACTTTACCATCCGCCGAAATAAAATTCCAATTGCCAATCTACCAGCTGGATTTGAAGGATTGAAGATTGTTCAGATTTCAGACATCCACAGTGGTTCTTTTGCGAGTGATGAGCCTTTCAAACGGGCAGTTGAGATGATCATGAGTGAGAAACCTGATGTGATTTTCTTCACGGGTGATTTAGTCAATGATAAATCGGCTGAGGCTGAACGACACATTGAAACTTGGAAAAAGCTAAGTGCTCCTTTAGGTGTTTATTCGATTTTAGGTAATCACGATTATGGCGATTATGTGGAATGGGATTCGAGAGAAGCAAAAGCAGCCAACCTGCAACGTCTAAAGGAAATTCACAAAGAAATGGGCTGGGATATGCTCAACAACGAACACCGGATTCTAGAGCGAAATGGTGATCAGATTGGGTTGTTAGGAGTAGAAAATTGGGGCGAGGCTTTACGTTTCCCACGAAAAGGAGATATCGTAAAAGCAAAAGCTGGAATGCCCGAAGTTCCTGTAAAAATCTTGCTTTCACATGATCCATCACATTGGCATGCGCAAGTATTAAAAAGTCATTCCGATATTGATTTAACCTTATCGGGACATACGCATGGATTCCAGTTTGGGATTGAAATCCCGGGATTCAAATGGAGTCCATCGCAATATGTATATAAGCAATGGGCTGGATTATATTCCGAAGGAAAGCAACATATATATGTGAACCGTGGATTAGGCTTTTTAGGTTATCTCGGCCGTGTTGGAATTAAACCGGAGATTACGATTATCGAGCTATCAAAAGCTTAAAAACTAGGATTGAATCTCCTTTTTGTCCCTCGTTTGGAACACAAGTTTTGATGAGTTCAAAACGAGCAGTGTCTTGCAAAAAAGCATTTGCAGGTAGTTTCAAATCAGAACCGGCAAAATGATGATCCCAAACGATTATTGAACCTTCCTGAGTATAAGGCAATTCAACTGTATTGAGGTACCTGAATTTGGTATCATCAAAATAATCAACCCCTAAAACAAATGCAGGAAGCGGCGCTGCTGAAACTAGAGCAGGATAAGTAAGTTGATTCATATCAGCCAAACATTCTTGCATTTGCATTAAAGAGGGATGTGGTTGCAAATCAACTTTATGAATTGAATATTTTGAACCAATAAAAGGATATATCAAAGCCAATAGCAAAACACCATTGGACACGATTAACTTCCAATTTCCATTTAGTTTATCCGCTAAACTTTGCCATGCATAAACCATGAGTAAAACGGTTAATGGGTAAATTCCCAAAATAACTCGGAGTAAGCCATAAGAACCAAATCGTCCACTTGCCCAAGCATACGAATGGAAAAAGAAGAATCCAGCAACACTCAGAAATGCTAATACCCAAACACCTTTTTGTTTATCCTTTTTAATCAAGAATGCCGGTAGTACTATATAAATAAAGCCAATAATTCCAATGAAGGTCAGAACAAGTAAAATTGGACCAGTAATATTGATGAAACTGACTAAGAAATGATTCCATGGCCCTGAACCGTAAACAAAACGAGGTTGCTCATATGGATTCTTGTTAAAATACCACCAGAAATCATGGTATTTAGAAAAATATCCAATGATTGCGTACACGATAAATGCACTAAAAAATAGAGGGATTTCTTTCCAACGTTTTTGATAGACAAACCAACACAGCCAAATAATAAGAATGATTTGACCTTCGGAACGAGAAAAAAGACTCAAAGAAATAATTACAGCTCCTAGCCAATACATTTTTCTTGATTCGGACCAAATAGCGATACTCATTAACAAACCAAATAATGGTTCGGTAAGTCCGCTGGCTGTCATTAATAAAAGTTGTGGGGCAGATGCAAAAATTAATGCAGCTGCTCCACGACTATTGGGGAGAAGTTTTTCTGCCGTTGCCGACAAAAAGAACATACTCAATAACGTTACGAGCAAATTAAAAACTTTCATTCCTGTCCAGCCGAAAATGGCAAATGGAGAAGCGAACAAGGTAAAAAGAGGTTTTCCCCAATGTTCTAGGTAAAGCATTGGATGATCCATCGCATGGCGAGCATACAAAAAATGCATGACCGAATCGCCTGTGTCGTAGGTGCTTTGATTGAAGTAATTAACTACAACAAGTATCCCTATTGCTAAGATGAGTAATATGCTAGACTGGTAATAAAGTAGATTTTTACTGCCCATATGCGCAAATATATTCCTTCTAAGCAGATGGAAAAAAAATGAATGTACCTTCGCGCCGATGGCTAGATTGCTTATTACCGGAGGTTCGGGATTTATCGGACGGTATTTTGTGGAACGTTTTAAAGATCGAGAGATAGTCAATCTCGATTTACGCGCGCCAGATTATACTTCACATGCACGCTATCATGCAGGCGATATCCGGAATTTGAATGATGTTCGAAATGCGCTTCAAGGAGTCGATATGATCATTCATTTGGCTGCCATGCATCACGATTTTGGTATTGCCGATGAAGCCTATTTTGATACGAATGTTCGCGGAGCGGAAGTGCTAATCTCTGAAGCAGAAAAAGCTGGAGTCAACACCATCATCAATTTCTCCTCAGTAGCAGTCTATGGAGGAAAAGGTAATCCAGGCCCAACAAACGAATCAACCGAACCAGCTCCTACCAATCCATATGGTGTTTCTAAGTTAGAAGCAGAAGCCCGTTTTAGTAAATGGGCAAATGCAGCTCCCGGTAGAAAACTCATTATCGTGCGTTCGACAGTGGTTTTTGGACCGCACAATTTGGCAAACGTGCTCAATTTGATTAAAGCAATTGATGAAGGTTTGTATTTTCATGTAGGTAAATCGAATAATATAAAATCACTTGCATACGTGGAGAACATTGTGGATGCAAGCCTTTTCGCTCTTAATAAATTAAATGAAGGCATTTGTTTGTTCAATTATGTAGATGAGCCTCAACTGAGTAGTCGAGAAATTGCAAACATGCAAGCACGATTCTTAGGCAAGAAAATCCGAATGATTTTACCACGTTGGATGGCGATGATTTTGGCATTTCCCTTTGATGTGGCGATTAAACTGAGCGGTAAAAACCTGAAAATCTCATCCAAACGTGTTGCTAAATTAATTACCCAAACCAATCATGGTGCAGATTACATCCGTGAATTGGGCTTCAAACCAAAGTATAGTATTGAGTTTGGAATGGAGAAGATGATACGCTGGTATAAGAGCACAAAGAAAAACCGTTAATTTCGCCCGGAACAACCCCGAGCGTGGAGCCCTTTTTTGCAGCTTTTCTATTTTGCTTAATTCTTACCCCTGCTGTCATTCGTTTTGCAGCTACCCGCAGGTTATTTGATATTCCCGACGAACGTAAGATTCACTCTGCTGAAATTCCCCGATTAGGTGGGGTAGCAATCATGGGCGCATTGCTCATCAGCACTTTGCTTATTGCCGGCCCAGATACGTTAATTCATCTTCGCTATTTTCTTGCCGGATTACTAATCCTTTTTTTCGTTGGATTATGGGATGATATGCAACCGGTTAGCCCATTTATCAAATTATTGGGCGAGAGTATTCCAATTGTACTCATGTCGTGGTTTAACCGCATGCCACTTCATGAATTAGCACCCGATATTGCTTGGTTACCCGGTTTTGAATTTCCTGTAACGCTATTTCTAGCTTTTTGGATCGTCAATGCATTTAATCTCATTGATGGCATCAACGGCTTGGCAGGAAGTATTGGAATGATAGCTTTGATAGGCATGGGAATCATGGGCGAACCCGATATCTATCACTTAAGTTTTTCGTTTGCCGGAGCATTATTGGCTTTTCTATTCTTCAATTTCCTAAAACCCAAAATTTTCATGGGCGATTGCGGCTCATTGCCCATCGGTTACACCTTAGCTTTTGGGATGACGCAATTGAGTTTCCATAATCACTGCGGAACAAGCACCATTCTGCCCGAAGAACCTTTGATCGCTTTTTCCTTAATGATTGTGCCGCTTTTCGATATGGTACGGGTCTTCTTTATACGCATCCGTCATCAAAAAAATCCATTTAGCGGAGATCGAAATCACCTGCATCATTTGCTCTTAGAAAATGGATTAAGTCATGTGGGTGCTACTTTGCAATTAGTTGGACTTTCCTTGCTAAGTGCTGGAATCACCACATACTTACTAACTTGGTGTGATAAAGAAGTTGAGTTAGTTTACATTCTATTCCTTATTCCCCTACCCGCTTTACTTTTCACGGCAGTCCTTTGGTCACGGGTAACCAAGCTCAGAAAACAAAAAAATCACCTATGAAGGCTATTCCGGTTTGTCTATTCTTGTTGGTTTGGTATACCTCCGTTTCGGCGCAGCAAACCAATTTTGTGTTGGATAACTTTCAATACAATTTGATTGATGAAGCCATGAATGCCAAAGGCTTGAACCAACATACTACGGTAAAACCTTGGCGGATGGAGGATATCCGTAAAATCATTAATCCTGATACGGCAGCAGGTGTTCCTATTGGCAAATCACGTTTTTCGAATCGTTGGATTGGACGAAAACTGTTTCGAGATAATCTGTTCCGTTTAGATTCGAATGATTATCAGTTAGCAGTTGATCCCTTGTTTTCGTTCGATATCGGAAAAGATCAGCTTACCGGAAAAACTACTTACCAAAACTCACGCGGTGTACAAGTTTTCGGGAATGTGGGTAAGAAAGTCTCTTTCTATACCAGCTTTTGGGAAAACCAAGGTAGTATGGTGAATTATGTGGATAGTTTTATTCAAAAGAATCATGTAGTACCCGGACAAGGCCGCGTAAAACCCTTTGGTAGCAATGGCTGGGATTATTCGATGGCAACTGGTTATGTTTCGTATTCACCATCAAAATACTTCAATTTTCAATTTGGGAATGATAAGCTGTTTATTGGTGATGGATACCGTTCTTTGTTTCTTTCCGACAATGCCTACAACCAGCCTTATTTCCGAATAAGCACCAGCTTTTGGAAGATTCGGTATACCAATTTATTTGTCAGCTACCAAAACGTAGGAAATGCCTCCAATAGTGGCATTGGTGGATATTTACAGAAGTTTGCCACCTATCATCATTTAAGTTTAAATGCTACTAAATGGTTGAATATCGGATTGTTCGAATCGATTATTTGGCAAGGTGGCGATACTACTGGTGCTCGAAGAGGTTTCGATGTGAATTACCTCAACCCTATTATCTTTTATCGTCCAGTTGAATTTTCACGCGGATCACCCGATAATGTCTTGATAGGATTGAATTTCAAAGCTATGATTTTGAAAAAGTACCAGCTATACGGACAAATATTATTAGATGAGTTTTCGTTGAAAGAAGTAAAAGCCGGAAACGGATGGTGGGCTAATAAACAAGCGGCTCAAATTGGATGGAAATTCTATCGATTCTTGGGAATTAAAAACTTGGTTTGGCAAAACGAATTCAATCTCGTTCGTCCATATACATATGGTCACTTTACAGGAGAACAAAGCTATACGCACTTTGCTCAACCATTAGCTCATCCACTAGGTGCCAACTTCATCGAAAACGTTCAGTTTTTAAGATATCGATATAAACGTTGGGGTTTTCAGGGGAAGATTTTGATGTCGCAATATGGGGCTGATACAAGTTCAGCATCTGGGCAAACATCCAATTTTGGACAGAACATTTTTGCAGGCACAGCGGAAATTGGAAGCGGACCTACAATGGTTCCTTCGATTTATGGAAATTATGTCCTTCAAGGATTGAAAAACACCGTTCTCTTTACCGATTTGACTGTTTCTTGGTTAGTGAATACTCGAACCAATATGCGTTTGGAACTAACTTTTTCGAGGAGAATGCAGGAGAATGAGCGTATCACTCGAAATACCAATTGGTTTTTTGTGAGTTTTCGAACAGCCTTACCGAATCGGTATTATGATTTTTGAATTGAACAAATAAAGGAACAATACGTTTGCAGAGCATAGGTTTTACCTATTTTTGCCGCAATTCTAAAATTAGGTGTTGGCTCAAGACGTTTCCCATACTACCGAATCATCTGCTTTTGCTTCTAAAGTGAAAGATTTGATGCAATTACTAAAGCTCAGACTAGCTTCATTAGTTGTGTTTTCGGCTGTGGTTTCCTATCTGATGGCCGCAGAAAATCCTGATTGGACTGTAGCTGTTTTACTCACCTTAGGGGGATTTCTCGTTACCGGTTCATCCAATGCATTTAACCAGATCATCGAGAAAGATTTGGATAAACTCATGGCAAGAACTGAGAATCGTCCTATGCCCAAAGAGCGATTAACACATACCGAAGCATTATTCTTTTCGGGATTAATCGGATTGATAGGTGTTGGAATTTTGTGGTATTTCATCAATCCTTTAAGTGGTATTTTGGGTATAGCTGCATTGGTTTCTTATGTTGCTATTTACACTCCGCTTAAGCGAATTACACCATTTGCAGTTTTTGTAGGAGCATTTCCAGGAGCAATTCCTCCTATGTTAGGATGGGTTGCCGTTTCGGGTGAAATGAGCATTCAAGCTTTGATATTATTTGGGATTCAGTTCATGTGGCAGTTTCCACATTTCTGGGCGCTAGCTTGGATGTTGGATGATGACTACAAAAAAGCTGGTTTTCACATGTTACCTGCATCCGATGGTCGTTCTAAAACATCGGCTTTGCAAGTAATGGTGTATACAGCTAGTGTGATCCCATTTGGATTACTTCCTTTTGTCTTTAAAATGGCTGGTCCAGTTTCGGCGGTTATCATCACACTGACTGGAATTTACTTTTTAATGAAAGCCATCAAGCTTCATTCAACATTAGAAATTAGCGATGCACGGAAACTCCTGTATGCATCCTTTATCTATCTCCCTGTTGTTCAGTTAGCATTACTGTTCGACAAACTTTAATTACGTTCGATGACAACTCTATCGGAATCCAATCTAGAAGAAAAAGAGCTTCGGGATAAAATAAACAGAAACCTGCTTTATATAGGTATTTTCAGTAGTGTGATGCTATTTGCTGGACTAACATCAGCCTATATTGTTCGCCAAGCAGATGGCAATTGGTTACAGTTCACACTTCCTTCCATGTTTTGGATTAGTACAGGAGTGATTTTAGCTTCCAGTGCTTCTATCAATTGGGCATTAATTGCTGCCAAGAACAATCGTTATAGTCAAGTTACTCAGGCTTTAGGCTTGACCTTATTGCTAGGAATAACATTCTGCATCACTCAAATTCTAGGTTGGCAAGAATTGACTAAAGGCGGAGTTTACTTTGCGGGAAGCTCGGCAAATCCATCTGGAAGCTTTTTATACATCCTTTCGGGAGTTCATTTGCTTCATATACTTTCTGCGATACTTTATGCCGGATTAATTTTCGTCAAATCATTAAGTCAAAAATACAACTCAACAAATCATGCTGGAGTGCGTCATTGCGGGATTTTCTGGCATTTCTTGGATGGACTTTGGGTCTATCTTTTTGTGTTTTTACTCCTGATGCAATAAAAAAAATTAAAACAGAACACGATTTCCTGCGTAAAGGCAATTCCCAAATGAAATTTTTGGGTAAACTTGCAGCAAAATTCTGAATCAAGATATGGCTCACTCAGCAACAATCGAAATTCCATCAAAACAACTTTGGGGAGGTGGAACTTCTCCATTTGGCGCTAGTTACGGAAAACTGATGATGTGGTTTTTCCTACTATCAGATGCCTTTTCCTTTTCGTCACTGCTAATTGCGCTAGGCTACGCACGTCACGTGCATGCCGATAGCTGGCCTTTGGTAGAGAAAGTTTTCCATCACTTCCCGTTCACACATGCTCATCTTCCGTTGTTGTATGTTGGGATGATGACCTTTATCTTGATTATCTCCAGTGTTACAATGGTATTGGCAGTAGATGCTGGGCATACCAATAACAAAAACGGTGTATTATTCTGGTTAGGTCTTACTGTTGTTGGAGGTTTAATATTCCTTGGTTCTCAAGCTTGGGAGTGGTACACATTCATCGTTGGGGGTGAAGGTGTGATGAAAAATGTAATTGTTGATGGTGTTCCTACCGACATTCTTGTTCAAGGAGCTAATCTTCAATACAACGAATATGGCCATACAGCTTTTGCCGATTTCTTCTTCTTTATTACTGGATTCCACGGCTTCCACGTATTTTCAGGAGTAGTAATTAATGCCATCATTTGGAAACAAGCTGCCGACGGAGTTTTCGAAAAACGCGGTCATTATGAAATGGTCGAAAAAGCTGGTCTATACTGGCACTTTGTAGACCTTGTATGGGTTTTCGTATTTACCTTCTTCTACCTGCTCTGATCTAAAACTTCAACACTACTATGGAACAAACTGTTGATCAATCATTCGAATACAGCGCCGGCCACGGTCCTCGTACACCAGAGCAAAGTCGCGCAGTTCGCAAAAAAATACTTTTCGTTACCTTACTTCTTTCGGTTATCACCATTTTCGAAGTAATGGTTGGGATTTTCTATTCTCAATCACATGTATCTGCTAATACATGGACAATCATCAAGTGGATGTACATTGTTCTTACTTTGATTAAAGCAGGATACATTGTCCTAGTATTTATGCACTTGGGTGATGAACGTAAAAATCTTCGTACAACAATTCTACTGCCTATGGTGTTAGTTGTTTACTTGATTTTTATTGCACTATATGAAGGAGAACATCTTCTTCAATACTTTCAGGACTTAATGAAATAAAGTGAAAAAAGCTGTCATCCTTCTGATGATCTTGTTAGTGCCATCCGTGGCATACCTGGTTCTCACAACAGGAAAACATAACATCAAGAAACTGGGATATTTTGGAACCAAAATCCCCGGCGCCAAAGAAGGAGATACAACTTACCATTCTATTCCCCCTTTTCAGTTTACCGATCAGGATGGAAAACCTTTTGGCGACAAAGATCTTCAAGGCAAGATCTATGTCGCCAATTTCTTTTTTACCACTTGCCCTAGTATTTGTCCGGCTATGCAAACCTTAATGAAAAAGGTTCAAGACACGGATGATTTCAAAAAGCTGAACGATTTTCGATTGGTTTCTTTTTCGGTTGATCCGGATCACGATTCGGTGGCTGTTCTAAAAGAATATGCTCAAAAGATTAAGGCAGATCCAGGTCGCTGGTACTTTTTAACGGGTGATAAAAAAGCCATTTATGATTTAGCCTACCAAGGTTTCATGGTAAATGCCATGGAAGACCCAACGGCACCAGGTGGCTTTTTACATAGCGATATGATGTTGTTAATCGATCGCGATAAACATATTCGTGGAATTTATGAAGGCACGAGTATGAAAGACGTGAAGCGTTTAATTGATGAAATAAAAGTCTTGATTGCTGAATACAATTCTGCCAAGAAAGAAAATGTGAATCCGATTCGATAATGGAAGTTCCTGTTTCAAAAGAAAAGAAGTTTTTACCTTGGATTATAGCTGCAGGAGTAGCAATTCCATTGGTCGTTGGGATTTTGGCGGTTGCTCCTAAAATGGAAATTTTAGGGGAATTCAATTATTACATATTCCCTCTTTTCAATGCCATTATAAATGGAACAACATTTCTTGTTCTTCTTTTGGCACTTTACGCAATCAAACAAAAAAATATTGCCCTTCACAAAATGTTGATGACCTCAGCAATTGCCTTATCGCTTTTGTTCTTGGTCTTTTATGTCTTGTTTCACCTTTCTACCGAAACAACCAAACATCCGGGTAGTGGAACTTTGCTATATGTCTATTACTTCGTCTTAGCTTCTCACATACTTCTTTCGATTGCAATTATTCCGCTTGTTCTCATCACCTATGTACGAGCGCTTTCAGAGAAATTCGACCAACATCGCAAAATTGCTCGTATCACCCTACCTTTGTGGTTATACATCACTCTTACCGGGGTAATTGTTTACGTGATGATTTCGCCTTATTATCCTCAATAAAATACACGATGAAAAGCCTGCGTTCTGTTTACCTGTTGATTGCAATCTTTTTTGTAGCTGCACAAGGTCCAGCAATGGCTCAATGTGCAATGTGTAAAGCAACAGTTGAGTCGAACATCGAAAACGGTGGTAAAACAGTAGGAAAAGGCCTTAATAATGGCATTCTTTACCTAATGTCTATTCCATATATCGTTTTAGGTGGAATTGGGTTTATGGTTTACCGCAACTGGAAAGGTAAAAGCACTTAATCTTAGTAAGCTGGTTTTTTATCTTCGAAAACACCTAATGTATAACGAAGTCCAATCCCAGCAAATACAGAATTTCTTGAGAATTTAGGACCACTAGAAATTGTAGTGGAATACATACCATATCTAAATTCAGCTAACACTCCAATATTTTTCTTCACTCTCACGTGAAAGCCTGCTGGAATAAATACTCCCATGTACATGGCGTTTTTTCCTTTTATAATCGAACTGCTTGGGGTGAAAGTGGTTTGATTCACACCATCAGGCTGTTTCATGATGGTATTGAAATTCGAATTCACCTCCATGTTAGATGAAATCGAATATCCTGCAGTTAATCCTAATCCAACGTATACATTAACGGGCTTTTCAACATCTGTACTAAACGTGTACATCGTTTCAAGTCCAAGTACTTTTTGGTTAGCATTTACCAAATAATCGCGTGAAGTGCTGCTATCTTGAGTTATCGTTTGAGCAAAATTGTAAGAGCTTTCATACGTATTCACATCGCGAAATGAAAGCCCAACTCGCCATAATTGTTGCTTGTTGTATCCTTCTTTTTTCTTACTGTAAGGCGAAAATGAAGCAGATAAAACAACCAAAACTGTTCCTTGACTTCCTTCTTGGCTATCGGGGCGGCGACTAAACGAATCGATGTTTGTTGGTAGATTTAAATCCGCAGCGTTTGCAGCAATCAATTTCAAAGTTTGATAGTCGGTCAATTCAGGCTTGTAAGCATTGAACGATACATTTAATTGATAATCGGATAAGCTGAATCGTTTATTGGATGTGGGTTTAGAATCTGCAGCAGGAGTTTGTGCTGAAAGGCTTAATCCACTTACAATCAAAAAACAAGTAACAAGGTGTTTCATAGCGCTGGTTGAAGAGGCAAAATACCAAAAATCTGATACACACCGCGGCAGAAAAAAAAGAAAGCCCTGAATCGAGAAATTCAGGGCCTGAGAAAGTTTAAGATTAGTCGATTAGTTCGACGCTTCGCCGGATAAACCGAGTGAGCTCTTCACCTTTCAGCATATTTTGAGCTAACAAGGCAAGATCGGTAGCCTGGCGGATGAGATTTGCTTGCTTATCAGCATCATCGGTAGATAAAATTCGACCAATTAGTGGATGGTTGGTATTTATGACCAAGTTTGCACTGTCAGGCATATCGGCCATAAATGGATTTCCACCTCCAACTTGTGCCATGTCTTTCATACGTCGCATGAATTCGGGACGAGTCACAATCACAGGTGCATCCGATTCACTCATTGATTCTAATTGTACAGAAAGCATTTTACCTTCCACCTGTTTCTCAATTAGTGGTTTTAAACGCTCTTGTTCTTCTTCTGATAATTTTGAAGGAAGCGCATCCTCTTTTACTATTAGTTTGTCAACAGTATCGGAATCAACTCGAACAAATCGAACTTTTTCCATTTTGCTTTCAAGCATATTCACCAAATGCGAATCAAGCGGACTATCCATTAACAACACATCATATCCACGCTGAACAGCAGCATCAATAAAAGTGTGTTGTTCGGTTTTGTTGGCAGCATATAGAAGAATGACTTGTTCGTTTTTATCGGTTTGCAAAGGACAAACATGATCGAGGTATTCTTCATGTGTGAAGCATTTTTCAGCTACATTCTTAAGCAAATTAAATTTCAGTGCACGATCTCCAAATTTCTCATCACTAAGCATTCCGTATTGGATGAACATGCGGATATCATCCCATTTAGCTTCGAAATCTTCGCGATTTGTTTTGAATAAATCCTCAAGTTTATCGGCTACTTTTTTAGTGATGTGGCTGCTGATTTTCTTCACATTTCCATCGCTCTGCAAATAAGAACGAGAAACGTTCAAAGGAATATCAGGTGAATCTAATACACCATGCAATAAAGTGAGGAAATCGGGTACAATTCCTTCAACCGAATCGGTCACAAAAACCTGATTGCTATAAAGTTGAATTTTGTTTTTCTGTATCTCGAAGTTCTTCTTCAAACGTGGGAAATACAATATCCCAGTCAAGTTAAATGGGTAATCTACATTGAGATGAATGTGGAATAAAGGCTCTTCTGAATACGGATAAAGCTCTTTGTAAAAAGCTAAATAATCTTCATCGCTCAAATCGGCAGGTTTCTGAGTCCAAGCTGGTTTTACATTATTAATTTGCTCGCCGTTGAACTGGATTGGAATAGGTAGAAACTTGCAATATTTATTCAAGAGTGTTTGAATACGAGCAGTTTCCAAGAACTCGAGCGAATCTTCAGCAATGTGAAGAATGATATCCGTTCCGCGACTTTCTTTTTCAGCAGCAGATAGTGTAAAGTCGGGACTTCCATCACATTCCCAACGAACAGCTTCAGCTCCTTCTTGATAGGATTTGGAAATAATTTCTACATTGGATGCAACCATGAACGAAGAATAAAATCCAAGTCCAAAATGTCCGATTATGGCATTTGCTTCAGGTTTGTCTTTGTATTTTTCTACAAATTCTTCTGCGCCTGAAAAAGCAATTTGATTGATGTATTTATCAATTTCTTCGGCAGTCATACCGATACCGGTGTCCGAAATGGTAAGTGTTTTCTTTTCTGAATCGATACGTACTTCAATTTGAAGTTCTCCCAATTCACCTTTGGCTTCTCCGGTTGCAGCAAGGGTGCGCAGTTTCATGTTAGCATCGACTGCGTTGGAAACTAATTCCCGCAAAAAGATCTCATGATCTGAATACAGGAATTTCTTAATAATAGGGAAAATGTTTTCGGTGTTTACGTTGATTTTTCCGGTTGACATAATTCAATTTTAATTAGGACTACCGCCGTTTTCAAAGTAAGTGCCAGTAAGAGAAAGGTGACAAAATGACAAATATTTTGCGCTATTAATGACGAGAAGTTATATTTGAGAAATTACTATCGGATGAAAAATATTTTAACGTATTTCACTTTTATTACACTTCTAGTTTGTACTAACCAAGAAATTAAATCGCAAACAATTGAAGCAACTTATACGCCTTCATTTAAGGTAAATGATTATCAACAACTAAATATTTTAGGAAAAATAGACGGGAAAGCCGTTGGTCGTATTGAAAATTATAAGACTATGAGGAATGTTTATAGTAAAGCTTCTTACCTCGTATACTTAGAAAATTTAGATAATAATAATATCATAACTGAAAAATTCACCTATCCAATTTTACCTAATCAAGCGTCAACAAATAATCTAGTCTTATATGATGTCTTTTTGATGAATGATCATTTAAAATTTATTCTTGGATATGACTGTGAAAAAGAAAAGGAAAATTGTGTCGCTATTTATTCAGTAGAACCTTCCACACTTAAACCATTTGATGAAGACGCAACATCAATTGATGTTTTCGAATTAGACAATTCAAATCAATCTGAACAAGCTAATAAGCAAAATATAACGAGATATTTTAAACTCAGTGATGACAGCTCTTCCTTGCTTGTCGTTAGTTCATATTTGTCATCAGAAAATGGAATTAATCAAAGTGAAATTGAAAAACAGTATAATATTAATGTTCGAGAATTTGATATTAATTCTCTGGATTTAAAATCAGAAACGGAACTCCAAACAGATGTACCAGTTTTGAACTATGAATTGTCACAATTCAATTTAACTAAATCAAAACAGTTGATTCTTGGATTTTCGAGAAATCCGAAATTTCAAATTGTAAGCGTGGATTCTGAAAAAATTGATATTGGTCCTGACAAAGAAGATATTATTATTTACTCAGGAAAAGTCAAATCAGATAAATTCGAAAGAAACGGAATGAATTTATTCCGCCCTAGCAGAAGGTTGCTTGAACATCATTTGCAAATAGATGATTCGAATATCCATTTAATAACCTTATTCAGAGATACAATTCGAGAAGACAAGAAAGTAGTAATGTATATTCCGGGTTATGAAATAGTCACTTTAAACATGGAAGATTTGTTGGAAACTTCTTCTTGTGAATTACGACCAAGCCCTGCTCAAACTGCAATGTGCATGCCTAACAAGGAAAACATTACCAAGCAAAGTTCAGAAATGGCATTAGCAACATATTATTCCAGGATCTCTGACATAAAAAAAACAGATAATGGCAATTGGATAATATGTAGTTCAACCGATTATGGAATGGACCAAACTCTATTTTCTGGATATATTTTAGTTGCACGATTTGACCCCAAATCGAAAGATAATTCATGGTTAAGATTGGTACCCAAATTTCAAGAAAGTACTGATGGCACATTGGGATTAGGATATTCATTTGAGGTTCTAAAAGAAGATGTATTCCTAACAATGAATGACTTACAATCGAACATAAGTGTTATATCTGATTTAGATGATTTATCAATAAATGGAAAATCTTTAGGAGAATCCATTCCTAAAATAAATACCAAAATGATTTATAAACCTTATAAGAGACAGCCTTCTAATGTGATACGTATTGATAAGTTATCCGAAAAAGGAGTGATTTCTCATTCTTATATTAAAGTACTACCTGAGATTAAAAATTTCCTGCCAACACCAACTGTATCTTGGACAAATAATGAAGGATACCTATACATACTCGGACTATTTGAGTACGATTTAATGTTAGATCGTTTTAGAGAATTTAATTTCATTAAAATAAATCTGAATACAATTAAGTAAAGGATATCAAACTTGCATTTGCTCTTACCTTTGCTATATGAAAATCGTTGCTAAACGAATCGCTCAATTAAAAGGTCATGATGGTGCTGTTTATACTGTCAATCAAGCGCCTGAAAGCAATGCTTTTTTATCAGCAGGAAGCGACAAAATGGTAGTTGAATGGTCGCTTGAGACAAATAAGCCCATTCATGTGCTAGCCCGAACTCCGGGAGTAATTTATTGCACCTGTTTAATTCCTGAATACAACCTGCTTTTAGTTGGGAATGACCAAGGGGGAATACATGTAATTGATTTAGTAAAAAAAGCTGAAGTGCGCTATCTGCTTGGTCATACAAAAGGTGTGTATTCGCTTTCCTGGAATGCACTCACAGAACAGGTTTATAGTAGTGGTGGTAATGGACATTGGGTTAGTTGGAGTGTGCATGATTTTCATGCAGTGAAGTCGATGATTCTTTCGGAAAAGAAAATCAGAACGGTAGCTATTTCGGAAAATCAAAAATTAGTTGCCATTGGAACTGGTGAAGGTTCTATTGTACTGTTAAACAGTAGCAATCTAGAAGTTGTACATAAGTGGAAAGCACACGAGATGTCGGTAAATTCACTTTGCTTTCATCCCAATGGTACAAGCTTATTGAGCGGTTCAAAAGATGCACATTTGAAAAGCTGGGATATTGAAGAAGATTTCCGTTTACTAGTGAGCATTCCAGCTCATAACTATGCTATTTATTCCATTGTTTTCCATCCAAACAAGCAACTATTCGCAACTGGCAGCCGAGATAAAACCATCAAAATTTGGGATGCGAATTCCTGTGAATTTCTACTTCGCATCGATGCTGCCCAATTTCAAGGACACATAAATTCGGTCAATTCGCTGCATTGGTCATCTCATAAAAACTTCCTGATTTCGGGAAGTGATGATCGTTCGGTGATGGTGTGGGAAATTGGAACAGGTATAGAGTAGAAAGTACTTAGTAAAAAGTACAGAGTACAGAGTATTACGAATTGCTTTAAACTAGCATTCTCTATAAATCTTAATACTTAATACACTTTACTTAATACTATCTACTTTGCTGTAATCACAAACTCCGTCCTGCGATTTAAAGCTTTACCCTTTTCGGTTAGGTTAGATGCAATGGGTTTGGTCATGCCGAAGCCTTTCCAAGTAAGGCGATCAGATTTGATGCCTTCTAAAAGTAGCAGTTCGTATACATGGCGGGCGCGGTCGTTCGATAAAGCCATATTGGTTTGCGGATCGCCTACATTATCGGTGTGTCCATGGATGGCGATTTTAATTGCTGGATTTTCTTTCAAAAACTCGGCTAATTCGAGAACGATACTCACCGTTTGTGCATTGAAATCAGCTGAATTGGTGTTAAAGTTCAGGTTGTTGATTTTGTATGCCTTCCCCACTTGAATTTCTTTCACTTCTACATCCAGCTTGCGTGGTTTGTTCAGCGAAGAATCAGCAACAGATAAATATTCACTCGTAAATGCTTTTCCCGGTTGTTTAACTGTTAAAATATGATCTTCATTAAAAGCCATTACCGCCACATACTTTCCTGTAACTGAATCTACATCGATTGTGGTGATTTCTTTGGTGTGGATGTTTTGAATCTCAACCCGTGTATCAGCAACCGACTGATTGTTCTCACTTTTTATTTCTCCAGAAAGGAATACAACGCGCTCAGGACGGGCTTCTTTATATAATCCAAATGCATACACATCCCAGCCACCAACTCCTTTGAGCTTATCGGAAGCAAAATATCCGGTTTTCCCATCCGTGCTAACAAAAAAGCCTAAATCGTCTTTCTCCGAATTGATCGGATAACCAATGTTTTTAGGTTTTTGCCATCCGGTTTCTTTATCAAGCTTCGCGAAAAAAATGTCGTAACCACCATATCCTAAATGTCCGGTTGAAGAGAAATATAAGGTTTGTCCATCGGAATGGAAAAATGGAGATTTCTCGTTTCCGGGTGTGTTAATTTCTGGTCCAAGATTGATAGGTGCACCCCAATTCCCATCTTTATCTTTTACAGATTTCCAAATGTCCAACTCCCCTATTCCACCGGGACGATTGCTAGCGAAATAGAGCGTTTTTCCATCAGAGGATAGCGATGGTTGAGATTCCCAAGTGTTCTTGCCATTAATGACTGGTCCAGCATTCTTAATCTCCGACCAAGTATCACGACCGAACGTAGAATACCACAAATCACAATTGAGCAATTCCCCGCCTTCTTGCTTACAAATGGTATAGAATAGAATTCGGTTATCGGCTGATAGGCTTGCTCCTCCTTCGTTTGATTGTTTATTGAAAGGTGGAGGCATAGGTTGACCCAGTTCAAACTGATTTTCGGCTTGTGCCATGCTCCAGCTAAAACGCTCAATGGATTTCACTTCCGCTTCTATTCCACCGGTAAACTTTGCCTTTTCCATGGTTCGGCGGGTAAAGTAAGCACGTTGATTATCGGCAGTAATAACCGGTAGATATTCATCGGCTTCGGATGAAATGGATGCCAAGGGTTTGGGATCAAAAGGTACAGGCTTAGCAAAACCTTCGAGGTAGAAAGTTGCGGCAGTGAGTTGTTCGCGTGCATCGCTACGATCTTTTTCCTTTCCACCATTCGATTCCAGAAAGCGAGAAAGATTCGTTTTAGCTTCTTGGTATCGTTTAGCACCAAATTGAATACTACCTAAACGATAAAAAGTAAGCGGATCCAAATCGGGACATATAGCAGCTACTTGCTTTAAAAATGGCTCCGCTTCGCTACTTTTTTTAGCCTTGATGAGTAAATCGGCCATCATGTAGTTAGCTCTGCCAAATTCGGGATCGAGTTCGAGAGCTTCTGTTAAGATACTTCTCGCTTCATTTTTATTAGAACGTGCGGCATCAATAGCTTTTTCGTAAAGTTTGCGTGCCTTTTTATTGGAAGATAATGGGCAAGGATCTTCTTTTTCCTGTGCCAATAAACTTAGCGCAGGAAGAAGTAAGAGCCATACAATTAGAAATCTTCTAAAACTCACGTATTACTTGCCTTTTAATAATTTATTCAGATTTTTCTTCGCTTCTTCTTCCGCTTTTTTCTTGGCTTTGTCGGCCTCTTCTTTCGCTTTACGTTCAGCTTCTGATTTTGCTTTATCTAATTCTTGTTTAGCTTTTTCTTTTTCTTGATTAATTTTATTCTCAGCCTCGTTTTTCAAACGCTCTTTTTCAGCATTTGCTTTATCAAGCAATTCTTTTTTCTGACGTTCTGCCTCATCTTTCAAACGCTGCTCTGCTTGATTTTTCAAGTCATTCATCGCATTATTTGCTTGATTCCGAATGTCGGTTTTTACTTTTGGATCTTTAAAAGTTCCGGTCACTAATATCGCAACTGGAATCATATCTCCAACTTGAGTTTGAAGTCCGTTACTATTCGCTTTTGAAACCAAACCATTTAACACCGAATTCGCAGCACCACCAAATTCAGCACGAGGTATATCGATATGAACAGCGTAATTGATTGTTTGATCTAATCCATTCTCTCCACCAATTTCGGTAGCATAATTTCCAATTTTAGTTTTAAATGGCTTGAGCGTTACTTTCCCGTTGGTAATAGTAAATCCAGCATTCACAGGCTCCATTTTCCATTTTTTAAGCTTGTCGATTTTCAAGGCTCCTGCAATGCGTTTCACCATTTCAAAACCTTCAATTTCGAGTGCTGATGTACTCAAAGTTCCACTTCCATTAATGGATTTCAAATCTGGATTAAATGCTTTATCAGCTTTACAAGAGAAATTGAAATTTTTAATAGATGCACTTCCGGTTGTATTCTCTGCAATCGGAGCCAGTTGTTTTACTGTATTAAATGTTTTAGCAGTTTCACGAATATTCAAATTACTCATATCAAGCATGAGCGCTACGGATGGTCCAGTTTCGCTTTGCGTATCGTATAAACCTCCCATGGTTATTGCACCACCTAGCGTATTCATTTTTAATTGATTCAATCGTACACTTTGATCTTTCACCAATAATTGTCCGCTTACGTTTTCCAAGCGCATGTTATCATACAGCAAGGTTTTTATGGATGAATTCAAGGTAAATCCAATGTTTTGGGGAACTCTGATATACCCATTCACATCAGCAGGCTGAGAAGCATTGCTAGGTGGAGGTGTTGTTCCGGTTTCGGTAGTCATGAATGGGTTTAGATCAAGAAAATTACTCGTTAGAGATAGATTTCCAGTAATTGCTTCATCCCGGAAAACATAAGCTAAATAATTCTCGAGGCTTCCTGTTGCGTGAATATCGCTCTTACCCAATTGCATGTCAAATTGACTTAGCTGTGCAGCTTTAGGATTGAAATTAAGCGCCGCTTGATTAATTTGAATTTCCTGAGGTAAATCCTTTGCAGCATAACGGAATCGAGCTACAGACATAGTTCCAGCTGCAGCAAATTGCTCATATTTACCACTCTCAACAGCTGACATATGGCCTTTTAAGCTAACATCAGCAGCAACTTCACCAGTTAAATTTGTACCTGCTTCAAGTGGTAACATATCTTTCAATGTCCCCAATTCAACCTTGCCTTTGATTGCTGCATCAATATCCGGATCAGAAATAGGTGTTTTAACAATCATGTGCGCATCAATTGGAAATTGCCCTAAATCGGCGTGAAGTTTAGATACATCAATCACGGTTTTGTTGACATCCACACCCGGACAAGTAATCGAAGTTTTCACTTGCAAATTAGAAATACCTCGAGGTAATGATGGATATTGAATTGATCCGTTTTCGATGAGCAGATTAAAGGCAAACCCTGGAATACTTTTCTCATTATAAACGCCTTTTACAAACCCATTGAATGCAAGCTTCCCAGATGATTTAACCTGTTCAAAATCTTTCGTAAAAGCACCCGGGAAGATAGAAATAAAATTCTTTACATCATTTTTCAATGCTTCATACGTGATATCCATGGTGATATCATTGGCCGGCATTGCAATAGAACCGGCAAATTTGAGTAAAAGATTATTCAATCGGAGTTCATTATCCTTAAAGGCATAAACCGAGTTTTTTAGGTCGAGATTGAAATCGGCTTTGTACTCTAAATTGGCACGTTTCAAATAAGCTATTCCTCCATAAACTACATCCATCGAATCGATTGTAGTTAGGGTTTCTAGATTAGTCACATCGGCAGTAAAATCGCCCGATCCAGAGTGATTTATTCCATCAAGCAAAGCGGTAAAATCCATTGTTTGATCTTCATACCAAATACGGCTCGATTTTAAGGAATACTCTTGCAATTTAGCTTTGAAAGTAGAAGGTTCTGTAGATGGAGTTTCGGGCGTAGCTGATGGTTTTGTAATGTCCCAATTGGCTTTTCCGTCTTTTAAAACTTTCAGGTGAATTCGAGCTTTATCTACATCGATGGATTTAATGGCAATTTCTCCTCCACCAATAACACTCATGATATCGGTAGTGATAGCAAGTGATTCAGCCGAAATAAGAGTGTCGGATTTGAACTCATTTATTCCAGATAATGACAATCCTTGTAATTCGATATTGAAATTAGGAAAGCTGCTGATTAGCCCTAAACTTAAATCGCGGAATTCGAGCTTAGCATTGAGATTCTTGTTCGCTTCCTCCTTCACTTTTGCAATGATTTTATCCTTAAACAGAAAAGGTAAAATCAAAGCCATAATAAAGAGAAGAAGAAAAGTAATTCCGGTGATTTTAAGAATCTTTTTGAGCATAGGAGATGAGCTGAAGAATTAACCTTAAAGGTTTGAATTTATTGCTTTAGATCGTAGGTAATGGTCGGCAAGTACAAGTGCAGCCATCGCTTCCACAATAGGAACAGCACGCGGAACAACACAAGGATCGTGGCGACCAGGAATTTCAATTTTAGTGTTTCCAGTTTCTTGGGAAACGGTTTCTTGAGATATTCGAATCGAAGCAACAGGTTTAAATGCTACTCGAAAGTAGATGAGTTCTCCATTGGAAATTCCACCTTGAATACCTCCAGAGTGATTAGTTATAGTTCGGATCTCGCCCTGTTCGTTTTGGATAAAAGCATCGTTATGAACCGAACCTCGCATGGCAGCAGCCGAAAAGCCACTACCAATCTCAAATCCCTTCACCGCATTGATACTCAACATTGCTTTTCCTAAATCAGCATGAAGTTTATCGAAAACCGGTTCGCCCCAACCTGCAGGAACTCCAGCAATCATACATGTTATCACGCCACCAAGCGAATCGCCTTCTTCTTTCGCTTGCAAAATCAAGGCTTCCATCGACTTTGCAAATTCTAAATCGGGACAACGAACGGTACTTTCATCAACCTGTTTCTCACTTGGAATAGTTGTAGGCAAAGGAAGAATCACCTCACCCACTTGACTTACAAATGCAACAATTCTAATGTGCTGAAGGGCTAATAACTGACGAGCAACAGAGCCAGCAACCACGCGTGTTGCCGTTTCGCGAGCTGATGATCGTCCACCACCACGATGATCCCGAATTCCATATTTGGCTTGATAGGTATAATCGGCATGTGAAGGGCGATATACATCTTTCAACGCATCGTAATCGCTCGAATGCTGATCAGAATTTGGAATGGTGAATCCAATTGGAGCTCCGGTGGTTTTCTCCTCAAAAATGCCCGATAAAAATTGAACTGTGTCTGATTCTTTTCGACTAGTGCTGATATTCGATTGTCCAGGACGACGACGATCGAGTTGATGTTGTATGGCTAGCAAATCGAGTTTCAAACCGGCAGGACATCCGTCAATAAGCCCACCAATCGCTAATCCGTGCGATTCCCCGAAGCTACTAAATCGAAATAAAACACCGTGGGAGTTTCCAGCCATGGGGCAAAAATAAGCCTTCGTAGCTTGTATTGGGGAAGAATCGTTTGAAAACTTACTTTTGGAAGATGAAAGTGTTTACCCGAATCACCATTCTGCTGATATGTTTGGTTTATAGCAATCGTTTTGACATTCAAGCACAGTCGAATTCTTTTACTGAAGCCACTCGAAAAATGATGCAATCGAATGCAACAAAAGGAGCTGTGGTAAGTTGGTGTTTTCGGGATGTAGAAACGGGGCAGATTTTAAGTACTTACCAAGAGCAAACGTATCTGATGCCGGCATCAACAGCCAAATTATTCAGCACAGCTGCTGCATTGAAAATATTAGGAGCCGATTTCACTTTCAAAACCCAAATCGTCATTCAGGGTGAAATAAAAGATGATGTTCTTCGAGGAGATTTATGTGTGATTGGTGGTGGTGATCCAACTTTAGGTAGCGGGAAAGCAGGTGCAATGACTGCTGAAAATATTCTAGAAAAAATCTATCAGATTTTACACGAAAAAGGTATCCGAAAAATAAAAGGGAATTTAATTATTGATCCATATTTTTTTCGATTTGATCATACTGCAGTTCCTCGCAACTGGCCTTGGGAAGACATAGGAAATTATTACGGTGCAGGTTCGTATGGATTAAATTGGAGAGAAAATAGTTTCCAAATGAGTTTTAGTCCGGGCGATACGATTGGTGCTATCTCCAAGTATTCTCGACCAATTCCAGAGTTATATAATGTTGAATTCCGTAATGCAATAAAAGCTGGAAATACTCCTGAAGAAATTTATGTGTATTCGGCTCCTTTGAGTTCTATCATTTATTTGGATGGTGTTCAAAAACCAAAAGGTGAAAGTCAAACAGAACGTGGTTCTATTCCTAATCCGCCTGCTCAATTTATTGGTGAATTAGATTCCTATTTGAAAAATAAAGGGATACGAATTAGTGGTAAAAGTCAAGTTGCCGGTATTCAAAATTCGTCATTAGTCAATTGTGATACGCTTGGAGTGATTGCGTCACCACCTTTATTGAATATTGTAAATGAAATTAATCATACGAGTCATAATTTGTTTGCTGAAACAGTTGGAAAAATGTTAGGAAAGCAAGCTAAAATAGGCACT
Organism: Flavobacteriales bacterium; assembly: GCA_035388945.1. Classification (GTDB taxonomy): domain Bacteria; phylum Bacteroidota; class Bacteroidia; order M30B66; family M30B66; genus CALQRR01. The sequence goes on along the minus strand of DAOOQW010000001.1, from coordinate 18,521 downwards.
CGTGCTGAAGATGGAGCTCAAGCCATTCGTGGTTATCTAAAGAATTCCTTGTTTTTATCCGATAGTCTAATGATTTTGCAAGATGCCAGCGGACTTTCCCGTACAAACCACATTAGTACTGCTTTTCAAACCAGTTTTCTACGTTCTGTAGCATCTCAATCAGGATTTGAAGATTTCATTAAAACGATACCAGAAGCAGGAAAAAGTGGTTCCATGAAATCCTTTCCGGAAATTCCGAATGTGCGAGCAAAATCGGGTAGTATAGGTGGTGTAAGAGGATATGCAGGTTATTTGAAAGATGTAAATGATAGAAAAATAGCTTTTTCGGTGCTCCTGAATAATTTCAATGCTCCTAGTTCAGAGATAAAACAGCTATGTGCCGAATTAATTCGTGAAGCACAATCAGGTGGATTGCCAGAGACATTTAAGTTTTTTCCATTCCATTTAATTTCCGACACACTATACTCTTTGCCTGAAATTACTTGGTTTGATAAGTCGCTGAAAGAGAATCCTACATGGCAGGATTTAAATACGACTGATCGAGAAGATTTACGACTACGTATGTATTTAAGCGGAGAACCAACTCGCGAAAATCCTTATAAGATTGCCGTTTTTCGCTCTAAGAAAGATCCTTGGAATGATCGTTTTCGTTTTAGAATTCATGCTATCACACGTAAAATAGAACGCTGGGATGAAAGCTCTAAAACATTTGTTCCATCAGGAAGTGATTCGAATGAACAAGTAGAGAAAACTAAAACCCGAAAAAGGCAAAACAAGAAATAATTCCAATGTTAAATTTTTCAATACCAACCAAGCAAGGCTTAATTTATACTTAACATTGCAGTCACATTAAAGATACAGATGAAAACACTCTACATTGTACGCCATGCCAAATCTAGCTGGGAGCAGGAAGAGTTAAAAGATTTTGATCGGCCTTTAACAGATCGAGGAATAAAAAACGCCCCTGAAATGGCTGTTCGTATTCTTACGAATGGTGCTGCACCTCAACTTCTGTTAAGTAGTCCGGCTAAGCGAGCTATCAGCACTGCACGTTTAATGGCCATTGCTTTTAAACTTCAGGAAGAAAAAATCAAACAAGATTCTTCTATCTACGAAGCAGAACGGAATGATTTATCTCGTTTGATTTCACGCCAAGATCCTGATATAGATACAATACTATTGGTTGGGCATAATCCGGGTGTTAGCGATTATATTAATTGGCTATGTGGAACCGAAGAAGCGCAAATTCCAACTTGTGCTGTTGCTCGAATTCGTGTAAATAGTAATCGTTGGAACGGATGGGAAAAAGGGATGGGAAAACTCGAAGATTTAGATTTTCCGAAAAAGAAACAATAAAATGAGTGTTAAGCGTACATTTAATCGTGATTTAAGCTGGCTTTCATTTAATCAACGGGTATTACAGGAAGCTAAAGATTTACGTGTGCCACTTTATGAGCGCATGAAATTTTTAGCAATTTTCTCTTCAAATCTGGAGGAATTTTACCGCATTCGGGTAGCTGAATGGAAGCGACTAATGGAACTGACCAAGAAGACCAAAAAGGAACTTCGGGAAGATCCAAGAGAAGTCATTAAGAAGATAAATAAAACAGTAAAAAAACACCTCAACGAATTCAACGATATATTCTGGAATCAGATAGTTGTTGAATTAGAAGGACGCAATATCAACTTAGTAAACGAGAAAAATTTAACTCCCGAACAAGTTGTTTTTGTACAAGAATATTTTCGCGAAAAGGTTCTTCCTCATATTCGTCCAGTGATGATAAATACGCGTCGCAACACACCTGAGTTGGACGAAAAATCTATCTATCTAGCCGTAAAACTCTGCGATTTCGATCGTCCCGGTCCGCGCGTTTACGACTATGCTATCACTGAAATTCCATCCAGAAAAATTAGCCGTTTTTTAATTCTACCTGATAAAAACGGACAACATTATGTGATGATTTTAGGTGATGTGATTCGTTTATGCATCAACGAATTATTTCCCGATTATGAATTGATCGACGCATACAGCATCAAATTGACGCGCGATGCGGAAATGATGTTAGAAGATGAATTCTCTGGAAGTTTGCTCAAGAAAATCAAGCGAGGACTTAGCAATCGTGCGAAGGGCACACCTACTCGATTGCTTTATGACAGTGCCATGCCGGCAGATTTCTTGTCGCATTTGAAAAAAATATTTAGCATCGGTAATCAGGATTTATTGCCTGGCGGACGCTATCACAATTTCTCCGATTTAATGAATTTCCCTCGATTCGATCAAAAGGGAATTTATTACGAGAATCTGCCTTGCTTGAAGAAAAAAACCTTGGATGAATCGCCATCCATGTTTGAGGCAATTAGCAAACGTGATTTCCTCATCCATTTTCCCTATCATTCGTATGATTACGTGATTCGTTTTTTGAATGAAGCGGCTGAAGATGTAAAAGTAAAGGCAATCAAAATTACTTTGTATCGAGTTGCTCCTCATTCAAAGGTTGTTGAAGCACTTATCAAGGCTGCTCAGAACGGTAAAAACGTTACTGCATTTGTGGAATTAAAAGCTCGATTTGATGAAGAATCGAACATCAGTTATTCCAAAGAATTAGAAGAGGCTGGAGTTAAAGTGCTGTATAGTTTTCCAATTCTTAAAGTGCACGCTAAAATGGTTTGTATCGAACGGATGGAAGATAAACTCAGACGGTATGTTTACCTAAGCACGGGAAATTTCCATGAAAATACTTCTCGCTTGTATTGTGATTCTTCTTTGTTTACGAAAGATAAATACATGGGGCGCGAGGTTTCTGCGGTGTTTGATATTTTAGCTGATACACGCATCAAACGGGAATTCAAGCACCTTCTTTTGGCACCCGATCACATGCGTCACGATTTATACACGCTTATTGATCAGGAAATAAAAAATGCGTTGAAGAAAAAAGACGCATATATCTATCTAAAACTCAACAGTCTTCAAGACGCTGCTATCATAGATAAGCTCTACGAAGCAAGTCAGGAAGGTGTGGAAATACGATTGATTATTCGTGGGATATGTTGTTTAATTCCCGGAATTAAAGGCTTAAGCGAAAACATCAAAGTCATTAGCATTGTCGATCGCTTTCTGGAACATTCCAGGATTTACATCTTCTGCAACGAAAATAAACCTAAGGTATATCTATCGTCGGCCGACTGGATGGAACGTAATTTAAGTCGCCGTTTCGAAGTAGGTTTCCCAATCTATCAGGAAGATTTGCGCAACGAAGTATTGGAGATTTTCCGTCTTCAATGGTATGATAATACCAAAGCTCGGATTATCAATAAAATTCAGAACAATACGTATCGTAAATCTGTTGCTAAAGAACGCGGCAGAGCTCAAATCGATATCTATCAGTACTTGTCTGACAAAAGTGATTGGAAAGAAGAACCAACTCGAAATTATCAGGAACGACCAACGACAACGGTCATCTCGAAGTAATTTTTTTCTTCAACATACTACCGCTGGTAATTTTTTTAGGTGCTTGATGTAGAGCACTCGTGTTCCCTATTTTTACAGTATATCTGAATGAACATGTCTGCCCCTGTGATCGATCTGGAAAAAGAAAAGAAAGAGATACTTAAAAGGTACACGGCTTTGCTGCGTCCTTTAGCTGATAAGATCGATAAACACGAAAAACAACAAATTCGGAAAGCTTTCGATTTAGCGCTGGATGCCCACAAGGACATGCGTCGAAAATCGGGTGAGCCGTATATCTATCACCCAATTGCTGTTGCTCAAATTGCTGTAAGTGAAATGGGATTGGGAGCTACAGCCGTTATTTGTGCCCTACTTCACGATACAGTTGAAGATACCGACGTTACGCTCGAAGATATCCGCTCCATGTTTGGTGAAACTGAAGCCAAAATCATCGACGGACTTACTAAAATTGAGAATGTCTTTGACCAAAGCTCATCCATCCAAGCTGAGAATTTCAGGAAAATATT
>DAOOQW010000001.1:0-14446 GCA_035388945.1 Flavobacteriales bacterium | reverse complement strand
TTCGTCAACCCGATTCGGAATAGTCTAACGGAGCAAGGATTCACATTCGATATTAAAGGTCGCCCCAAATCGATTTATTCCATCTACAATAAGATTAAGATTAAGGGAATTCCCTTTGAGGAAATCTTCGACATCTTCGCCATTCGTATCATTATCGATTCTCCGGTTGAAACCGAAAAAGCCGATTGCTGGCGTGTATATTCCATCATAACCGATATCTATCAACCAAGTCCAGATCGTTTGCGTGACTGGATTTCTACCCCGCGTGCAAACGGTTACGAATCCTTGCATACAACTGTGATGAGCCCGACTGGTAAATGGGTAGAAGTACAGATTCGTTCGCGCAGAATGGATGATATTGCTGAGCGCGGATATGCTGCACACTGGAAATATAAAGAACGCAACGATTACGAAAGTGGAATTGATGAGTGGTTAGGACGTATTCGTGAGATGTTGGAAAATTCCGATACCAATGCTTTGGAGTTCATTAACGACTTCAAACTCAATCTGTTCTCGGAAGAAATATTTGTATTTACTCCTAAAGGAGAATTGAAAACGCTTCCAAGTGGTTCATCAGCGCTCGATTTTGCTTTTGACATTCACTCCGAAGTAGGAATGGCGTGTATTGGAGCGAAGGTGAATAATAAACTCGTTCCACTTAGCCACAAGTTGAAAAGTGGTGATCAGATCGAAATTCTCAGTTCTAGTAAACAAAAACCGAAAGAAGACTGGCTCAACTTTGTTGTCACAGCAAAGGCTCGTTCGAAAATAAAATCAGCCCTTAAAGAAGAAAAACGGAAAGTAGCTGATGAAGGAAAAGACATTTTAGAGAAAAAGCTCAAAGCCAACAAGATTGCGCTCGATGGGAATATCATCAACAATTTGTTGAAGCACTTCAAAGTAAATAGTCAGCTTGATTTATTTTACAGCATTGGTGAGGGAATCATCAAACTGGAAAACATTGCCAAGATTGCTAAAGGAGAACATAATAGCTGGTATAAAGTACTTCGGGATAAGTTTAAGCGAAGCGATTCCGACAGCAAAGAAGATCAACCCGTTACGCTTGAAAATATCGTTAAAGACATCCGCGGCAAAACCGACATGCTGGTTATTGGCGAGGATATGGATCGCATCGATTACAAATTGGCAACATGTTGCAATCCAATTCCAGGTGATGAAGTATTTGGTTTTGTTACCATCAACGAAGGCATCAAAATTCATAAAACCAATTGCCCGAATGCGATTAGTTTAATGTCGAATTACGCTTACCGAATTGTGAAAGCGCGCTGGATGAATCAGCAGCAATTAGCATTTATGGCTGGTATTCGCGTGAATGGAATTGATGATGTGGGAATTGTAAATAACATCACCCGAATCATTTCCAATGAGCTAAACGTGAATATGCGTTCGATAAGTTTCGATTCGCTCGATGGTGTGTTCGAAGGTAATATCATGGTATTCGTTCACGACACGAATCACCTTACTTCTTTGATGGGAAAAATCAAGCAGGTAAAGGGCGTAACCTCTGTTGTACGAATTGATTCCAACTGATTGAAAGAAAGCTTGTAATTTATCGCGTAAGACTGGCTTTTTACTACTTTTGCGCCTGTTCGAATTAATATGTCAGACCAGGATACAAAAGATACCGTCAAACAGATTTTCTCTGATTATCTGGAACAAAACGGGCACCGTAAAACACCCGAACGATTTGCAATCCTGGATGAGATTTATTCCCACAACGGACACTTCGATATCGAGTCCTTGTACGTGTACATGAAAAATAAGAAGTACCGTGTTAGTCGCGCTACTTTGTACAATACCATTGAATTATTGCTCACTTGCAACTTGGTCACTCGCCATCAATTTGGTAAAAACCAAGCACAGTTTGAGAAATCATATAAATACAAGCAACACGATCACCTAATTTGCTCCGATTGTGATAAGGTATTTGAGTTTTGTGATCCAAGGATTCAACAAATTCAAAGTATGACAGGCGAATTGCTCAATTTTAACATTAGCAGTCACTCGCTAACTTTTTATGGAAAGTGTAATAAGCTGTCGGAGAAAGGTTTTTGTGAAAATCACCCTAATCAAAAATCCTGATGGCATTTTCGTTTGAGCTAGATGAATCGCTAGCATTTCCGGTATTTAGCCTCGAAGGTAGCTTGATGGAAAGACATGAAGCACAAGAACTGCTAGATGAAACTGCCGAGTTATTTGCTGAGAATAAAGCACGAATCATTTTAGATTTACAAGCACTCGATTACCTCAACAGTAGTGGATTAAATGTTTTGATCAATATTTTCACCCGTGCTCGGAATGCCGGTGGAGAAGTGATTATGTGCAACATTAACGATAAACTTCTCCGACTGCTAGTGATTACCAAACTCGACGCAGTTATACAACAAACTAAAACTACCGACGAAGCCATTCAAGTGCTTTCTGTCGGAAAATCTGAACAAAAAAATGAAGCTTGATATTCTGTTGGGCCTGCAATGGGGCGATGAAGGAAAAGGTAAAATTGTTGATGTTTTATCACCCGAATACGAAGTAATTGCTCGTTTTCAAGGTGGTCCAAATGCCGGTCACTCGCTCGAATTCAACGGAATCAAGCACGTTTTACATACCATTCCATCCGGTATTTTTCATCCCGAATGTATGAATATCGTGGGTAACGGTGTTGTTATCGACCCAGTGATTTTCAAAAAAGAAATTGATGCTTTGAGTAAACTTGGGGTGGATGCACATAAAAACCTGCACCTTTCTCGTAAAGCTCATTTGATTCTTCCTACTCATCGTTTGCTTGATGCCGCTTCGGAAGCTTCAAAAGGAACATCAAAAATTGGATCAACGCTAAAAGGTATTGGTCCAACTTACATGGATAAAACCGGTCGTAACGGACTTCGTGTGGGCGATATCATGCGTCCTGATTTCATGGAACGCTACCGTTTCTTAGTTCAGAAGCACGAGGAAATGCTCGCTCATTATCAGTTTAACTACGATTTATCCGAACTCGAACCAGCATTTTTTGAAGGAATCGAACATCTGCGTGGTTTTAAACACATCGATAGCGAACACATCCTCAATCATCAACTTAAAGCCGGTAAAAAAGTACTAGCCGAAGGTGCACAAGGTTCCCTACTCGACATCGATTTCGGTTCGTATCCATTTGTAACTTCCTCAAATACTATCAGTGCCGGAGCATGCACAGGTTTAGGTGTTGCACCGGGTAGAATTGGTGAAGTGCTTGGTATTTTCAAAGCATATTGTACACGCGTTGGAAGTGGACCATTTCCTACCGAATTAGAAAATGAAACGGGTGAGAAAATCCGTCAGATAGGTCGCGAATATGGAGCAACAACCGGTCGTCCGCGCCGCTGTGGTTGGTTAGATTTACCAGCTTTGAAATATTCGATTCTAATCAACGGTGTAACGCAGTTGATCATGACCAAAGCCGATGTGCTGAGTGGCTTTGAGACGGTGAAAGTTTGTACTTCATATCTAGTGGATGGAGTGGAAACCGATGAATTCCCTTTCGACATTGATCCACGTTACGTTCAGCCAGTTTTCACCGACTTGCCAGGATGGAATGAAGACCTTACTGGAATTCGTTCCCTTGATCAATTCCCAGAAAGCTTAAAAGCCTACATCCGTTATATTGAACAAGCACTAGAAGTTCCGGTAACGATTGTTTCTGTTGGACCAGATCGCGAACAAACCATTCGCTTACGTTAATAATTAGAGTTTCGTGATCCAACCAAATGGATCAGCTGTGCGACCTGCTTTCAGATCGTTTAAGAATCTCAAAGCTTTAACGGAAAACAAATCAGCATGTAATTCTGGCACTTTGAAGTCTTCTCCTTCGTGACCAATGACTGAGATATGTGCAATGTTAGCAGCTGTTCCAGTTCCGAAAGCTTCTTCTAACGTTCCAGCGCGGAAAGCACCAATAATCTCACTCACCGAAACATCACGTTCTTGCACCAACATTCCCCAATGACGCGCTAATTCAATTACGCTATCACGGGTAATTCCAGCCAGTTTACTCGGACTCAACGATGGTGTAATCAACACTCCGTTAATCACAAACATCAAGTTCATTGTACCCGATTCTTCTACTTTGGTATTTGTAGCGGCATCGGTCCAGATTACTTGATTGTAGCCTTTTTGCTGAGCGAGTTGAGTTGGATATAAAGCACCTGCATAATTTCCAGCAGCTTTGGCAAAACCAGTCCCGCTGCGGCTTGCACGTGAATATGTTTTCTCAATCACCACCTTCAAATCCTCTGTATAATAAGCACCTGTTGGAGAAGTGAGAATAATAAAAGAATATGTTTCTGATGGCTTTACCCCTAAAACTGGTTCAGTAGCAAATAAAACGGGGCGAACATAAAGTGAGTTTTCATCCCCTTTAGGAACCCAGGCAGCATCTAAATCAACCAATTGACGCAAACCATCCATGAAAATATGTTCAGGAACAGGTGGCATACATAAGCGAATCGCCGATTGCTGCATGCGTTTGTAATTCTCCTCCGGGCGGAAAAATAAAAGCTCGTCCTTGTCACTGCGAAACACTTTCATTCCTTCGAAAATGGCTTGTCCGTAGTGAAATACAGAAGCAGCCGGACTTAAAGAAATGGGAGCATAAGGCTCGATGCGTGGGTTAATCCAATTTTTCCCATCATACTCTGCGATAAACATATGATCAGAAAAAATCTTTCCAAATGGAAGATGATCCAGATTGATAGATGGCAAACGGGATTCAGTAACGCGCGTAACAGGGAAACTCATGAGCTAAAATTAGGTGGCAAACTTAGTGTTTTTGGCATTCACTCTCGAAAATGCAGGTAGAAACAGCCATTGATATAGATGCGAAACGCTCTTTTCAATCGTTTAATATCCTGTACATTTGCGCGATACTTATGAATGATTCATTTGCTCGTTTTTTCCGGGGAGAATTTCCTGTTCTTCTCATGCTCATGCTGCTCAGCACGAGTATGCTTTCGGCGCAAACGGGTAGAAAAATTAATATCAAAAGCGCGAATACACTCGAATTCGACGACCGTGTTGATGCGCAACGTCTTGTTGGGAATGTGATTTTCGAACACGATGGCACTTTGCTGTATTGCGATAGTGCTTATCTCTACGATAAAGAAAACCGCTTAGAAGCCTACTCCAATGTGCGAATTGTTGGTGATAGCGTGGTAGTAACCGGACAAAATCTCACCTACGATGGCAAAACCAAAATAGCTGATATCGTGGGAAATGTGAGAATGACTGATCCATCCTCGGTTTTAACCACCAACCGTTTGCAATTCGATAATAACACCAAGCAAGCTCGATACACAACAGGTGGAAAAATCATCAGCGAGAAAAACGAGTTGGTTAGTCAGTTTGGGATGTATAATAGCACCAATCGAACATTCTACTTTCGTAAAAATGTAAAGCTCACCAACAAAGATTATGTGATGGTGTGTGATACGTTGCAGTATTCAACGGTAAATAAAACGTCCTACTTTTTTGGTCCAACTACGATCACTTCCAAGAACAACCTGATTTATTGCGAAAACGGATACTACAACACGAAAACCGATATTTCAGAATTTGGAAAGAACGCTCGACTCGATAGTAAGAAACAACAAATTAGAGCCGAGAAGCTTTTTTATAACCGTAAAACTGGTGATGGACGTGCGCGACAAAATGTTCGTATAAGTGATACATCGCAAGCTGTTGTTCTCACTGGACATTTTGCTGATTATAATGAATTTACAGGACGAATTCTTATGACCGACAGCGCTGTGATGGAAAAGGAATTTGGCAAAGACACCTTATTTCTTCATGGCGACACCTTGCGTTCGGTTTTAGATACGGTTACCGACAAACGAACTTTGTTTGCGTATCACAAAGTGAAATTTTTCAAAAAGGATTTTCAAGGTCGCTGCGATTCGCTTACCTATTCGGAACTAGATAGCATGATGCGATTGTATAAAGATCCAGTTATTTGGAACGAAGAAAATCAGCTAACAGCCGATACAGTAAGGATTCAATTTGCTAACAATAATCTGGAAACACTTTATTTACGAACGAATGGATTTATTGCTTCGCAGGAAGATAGTGTCCATTTTAACCAGATTAGCGGTAGAAATGTGACTGGTTATTTTGTGAAGAATGAATTGGTGAAAATAGAAGTGGTCGCTAATGGAGAATCGGTCTATTATGCTCAAGGTGATGGAGATGGATACATGGGCGTGAATAAGGCAATTTGTAACGATATGAATATTTATATCGATAGTAACAAAGTGCAAAGCATCACATTTATTAGCGATCCAAATGCGACTCTTTATCCGGTGAATGAACCAACCAAAGAGGAAATCCAATTGCGTGGATTGCGCTGGTTAGGAGAACATCGCCCAGCAAAACGTTCCGATATTTTCATTTGGAAAAACGCTCCTGCTCCAGTTAAACCAGCACGTAGAAGACAAAAAGCATAATGCGCGGGTATTACACACTTGGACTACTAGTACTTTCCAATGTTTTCATGACACTAGCTTGGTATGGCCATTTGTACATGAAAAAATCTTCTCCCTTAATGAAATGGGGATTATTAGGTATAATTCTGCTAAGCTGGGGACTTGCATTTTTTGAATACGTATTTCAAGTTCCTGCAAATCGCATAGGGCACGAAAGTAATGGCGGACCATTTAGTTTGATTCAACTAAAAGTTATTCAAGAAGTTATATCGCTTACTGTTTTTGCTTTGATGGCTGTATTTGTCTTTCGAACGGAGAAATTCGATTGGAATCATGTAGCAGCATTTATCTGTTTGGTTTTAGCCGTTTGGTTCACCTTTCGAAAATAATTGCTGCTAAGCAGATTCGGTTAAATTTGTCGCTCTTTCCTAAAATAAAACAATCATGAATAAAGCCTTTATTCTGATGGCTGCACTTGCCTTTACAACGGCATCGCAACCCATCCTGGCACAAACTACCAAACCGGGTAAAGTTCGTCCCGATAGCAAACCCGAAGAATTCAAAGTAGAAGCCGATCGCTTTGCAGATGTGCAAGTACTTCGCTATCAAATCCCAGGTTTCGAAAGTCTAAACATAAAGCAAAAAGAACTCGCGTATTATCTATACGAAGCAGCACTTTCGGGTAGAGATATGATCTGGGATCAGAAATATAGAAACAACCTAAAAGTTCGTCGTACAATCGAAGCTATTTGGAACAGCTACAAAGGACCTAAAAGCACTCCTGATTTCCTGAAGTTTGAAGAATACTCGAAACAAGTTTGGTTCTCAAACGGAATTCATCACCATTATGCGAGCGATAAAATCATCCCAACATTTTCGTTCGAAAGCTTCTCAGCTTGGGTGAAAGCTTCCGATTCGAAACAATTACCGCTTGCTAAAGATCAAACTGTTGATCAATTTCTTGCCTTCCTTAAACCTGTCATGTTCGATCCAACTGTGGATGCGAAAACCGTGAACTTAGCATCTGGAATCGATAACATTACTGGCTCTGCCAATAACTTCTACGAAAGCGTTACCCAAAAAGAAGTAGAAGACTATTACGCTGCTAAAAGTAATCCACTTGATAAAACTCCAATTGAGTACGGATTAAATTCCAAACTCAAGAAAGTAGATGGTAAAATCGTGGAGATTCCTTGGAAGGTTGGTGGAATGTATTCTGCTTCGATCGAAAAAATCGTTTACTGGCTCGAAAAAGCTGTTCCTCTTGCGGAAACTCCAGAACAAAGAAAATCACTGGAACTTTTGGTGGAATACTATAAAACAGGCGACCTCAAGAAATTCAATGAATACAACATTGCTTGGGTAAGTGACGTCAATTCAACGATTGATAATGTGAATGGCTTTATCGAGGTGTATCAAGATGCACTAGGTAAACGTGGAAGTTTTGAGGCGGTAGTTTCTTTGAAAGATTTCGAAGCCACCAAGAAAATCGAAACCATTGCTAAAAATGCTCAGTGGTTTGAAGACAATTCTCCATTGGACCCTAAACACAAAAAGAAAGAAGTAAAAGGTATCATCGGAAAATCAATCGTTGTAATTGTTGAAAGTGGCGATTCTTCTCCTTCTACTCCAATTGGAATCAACCTTCCCAATAGCGACTGGATTCGTGCGGAACATGGTTCTAAATCGGTTGCTCTTGGAAATATCGTTAACGCATACAATGTTGCTTCTGCGAAAAGTCCGGTTACGGATGAATTTAGCTTGAATGATGAAACAAAGGAACGTGCTCGTAAATATGGCAATCTAGCTTCTGAGCTTCATACCGATATGCACGAAGTTATAGGTCATGCAAGCGGTCAGTTAGAAGATGGCGTTGCTACTCCAGATATTACCTTGAAGAACTACCAAAATGCCCTAGAAGAAGCCCGTGCCGATCTAGTAGCATTATACTATATCACCGATCCGAAATTGGTTGAAATTGGTGTTATGCCAAGCACCGATTGCGGTAAAGCCGAATACGATAGCTACTTACTAAATGGTTTGATGCTTCAGTTAAATCGTGTGGAAATTGGAAAAGAAATCGAAGAAGCACACATGCGTAATCGTCAGTTAGTGGCTAAATGGGTTTATGAAAAAGGGAAAGCCAACAACGTAGTTGAACTCATCAAACGTGATGGAAAAACCTACGTTCAAATCAACGATTACGTAAAATTACGTGCGCTATTTGGTGATTTGCTTCGCGAAATTCAACGTATAAAATCGCAAGGAGACTTTGCAGCTGGACAGGATTTGATCGAAAATTATGGTGTTAAAGTAGATCCTGCCATTCACAAAGAAGTGAAAGATCGCTTTAGCAAATTAGCTTCTGCTCCTTATAAAGGATTTATCCAACCGCGCTTGGTTCCAGTAATTGAAGGCGGAAAATTTGTGGATGTGAAAGTTGAATATCCAGCTTCATTTTCTAGTCAAATGTTGGATTACGGAAAACGTTACTCTTTCTTGCCAAACGAAAACTAAGGCAATTACTTAAAACTAAAATCCCGACCTTAAAGCATCAAGCTCTAAAGGCCGGGATTTTTTTAACCCAAAACCTGACTTAACTATTAGTGGATTAGCACTAATTTCTTTGTTGCCAGTTTAGTACCAGCAAATTCTAAACTGTAGTAATAGGTTCCTGAAGGGAGAAAATCTCCTTTAAACTCATATTCGTTTGCCATTCCTGTAGGGACAACTTGTTCCGACATAATTCTACCTAACTGATCGTAAAACACCAATCGAGCTCCATTATAGGAATCAGGTAAACTGTATTGGATTGTTGAATGTGAATTAGTTGGATTCGGAAAACTCTGTCCTAAATCAAGCTGGCTGCCTTCAACCAGTTCTTCACCTGGCATAGCACCAGTACAAGTTGTCACATACGTTTTACGACAATTGCTTGCCCATGCTGCCGTTCCACATGCAGGAACACTTCCATTAGCAATAGGTGTAATTAACACGGCGAAAGTCCGACCATTATTTATTGCACCAGCCGAAATAGGATCAAATGTAACTCCTGCGCCAGTTAAGGTAGTCCCGCTAATGTTTGCACTGGTTGTATTGGTCAACCATCCGGTGATTGAATTACCTGTCGGACAAGCAATCGAAGTGCTTTCTTTATAATACCAACGCCAAGTATAAGCGCCCGATCCAACCGGATTCGCAGACATATTAATTGCTCCAGGATTACCTGTTGCACAAAAACTTTGATCGCCACTAGCAACGGTTCCAGGATTAAATGCCGGAAGTATAGTTATTTGACGAGCTCCACTTGCCCAAGTTGCTGTTCCTGTTGAAGGCGTAACTCTACATGCGTAGGTTCTGCTTTGAGTTAAACCTGATGCTGGATCATACGTGCTGGCTGTTGCTCCGTTGATAATCGTCCAGCCGGTTGTTGAAGTACCTGTTGGTGCTGCAGCAATCCCATTTTTATAATACCATTGGTACGAAAAGGATGTTGCGCCACTTGGGGCAACCGAAAAAATGATATTCGCTGGATCTCCACCAGTACTGCAAAAAGTTTGATTAGAACTTGTCAAAGTCCCAGCACTAAAGCCTGTAGAAGCATTTACTGTTATTTGACGAACTCCACTTGCCCATGCAGCTCCACCGCAATCTACTGTTCCTGTTGCATCAACTGTTACAGCGTATGAAATAGAAGCAGTTTGAACTCCTGGATTATAGGTAGCCGATGTTGCTCCTGAAATGGCCGTCCAACCTGTAGTTGATGTTCCTGTTGGCGCAGTTTGAATTCCAGCTTTTGAATACCATTGGTAGGCAAATGTTCCTGAACCTCCCGTTGCTGCTGTTGAAAAACTAATTGCAGCAGGATCGCCCGATGTGGTAAATGTTTGATTTCCGCTTGCTAATGTTCCGCGATTTACTGAAGCTAAAACAGTTACAATACTGCTTGCAGTTACAGTACAATTATTCACGACCGACGTGGCAGTATATGTACTTGTTGCAGATGGTGTAGCAATTACCGAAGCTGTATTGGGAACATTTAATCCAGTTGTAGGCGTCCAAGTATAACTTGTTGCTCCGGACGCAGTAAGAGTGATATTAGAACCTGAGCAAATCGTCGCTCCTGCAGGTACAACGCTAATTGCAACACCGCCAGTTAGACAGGTACTTGCTAAATATTTGGTGCGAATCTTATTTCCTGGTTGAGTTCCAAAACCGTTTGCCAGATTTACTCCGTATCCAGTAACATGACAATAACTCATAATTGTTCCACCATTCACAGGCGCTGGTCCAGCTGCACATCCACCTTCGGTTGTATAACAATTGTCGAGCGCTCCACCTGTCCAGCCGCACCATTGCGTATGATTGGAACCGAAGTTATGTCCCATTTCGTGAGAGAAACAGTTTACTGTCCAAGAATAGGTAGGAAAACTACCGTACGAATTATAGATGTTACTAAATGCGTGACGATAGGTTGTGGCACACAAAACATCGAGGTATGCGACACCTCCCATATTGGTAGATCGAGTAGAAATTAAATGGGCGATGTTACCATTGAATGTGGTGCGTGTTGTGCGAAATGCAGATAAAACTCCGCTTGATGTAGTTTGACTAATAAACGGATCGGTAGTGGTCCAAACATAGATTTGAGATATTTGAACTTGTATATTTTCGTTGGTATAAATTGCTGCTACTTGATTAAAAAATCCGGTTACGAATGTGGTAACGTTTGCCACACTTGTGCGCTTAGTGTATAAATCAAAATCGCATTCTAAGTAAACGCGAACAACGCGACAATCGCCCGCTACTAGAGCTGTTTCAACGGGTTCGTCCACATCGCTCGTATGACAATCGAAAGGAAGCTGTCGACCGACTTCGTTGCTACGGTAGAAAACATATTCGCTTAGTTGATCTTCGCCATAAACACCTAAATCGTAATTCCCGTGTGAGTTTGACAACATACCCATTAATTGGTTTTCGAATACCGATACAACCGCCATCGATTGAGGATCGTTATTGAAAATTCCTTGGTAATAGATTGCTTCAGGTGCTGAGAACTTCTTTCCATCGGAAGTTTTCACTTCGAAATCGCTGCTAAGAATTTGGGAGCGATACAAATCTAGTTTCCATGTACCAGAACCATCGGGAGCAGGAACTTGAAGGGTTACTGTTTCGGGTTGAGTGGTAAAAAGTTGATAGAAAGGATTTTGATCGATAGTTAAGAATGTAGCATTCTCGATTCCTTTAACCGATCCGGGAACATACACTCGGTTGGATGGTTTGAATAATGAAAAACTTTGTGGTGCCGTTCTGGCAAAATTGCGTTGAACATTTTGAAAGAGCTGACTGCCTTCTCCGTCCTTTGCCGAAACGCTCAATATCAGGCAAAGAAAAGCCAAAGAGGCTAGTAAATAATTTTTCATGTGATGGTTGGTTGGTTGAGAATCGCAAAACACGACTCTTTCAACTTGAATCACACGCAGGATTAAGCGGCATTATTACAAGCGCGTATTGAGCTCATAATCAGTGCAATAAATTTCTTACATCGAAATTACCCGCAGCAGGGATAGGAGTGAAAATCCTTTTGTGAGCCCTCGAGCAAAAGATTGAAACGTATAGCCCGGTTCAGCTGCCCACAAAAAAAACGCCCCAAATGAATAGTCCTTTGAGGCGTTTGAAAAATTGGATTCGTTTAGCTTTCCTTTAAAAATGGATAGCGATAATCGGTTGGTGGAACGAAGGTCTCTTTTATAGTACGTGGAGAAACCCAACGTAACAAATTAATCATCGAGCCAGCTTTATCGTTCGTACCAGAACCGCGTGCGCCACCAAATGGCTGTTGTCCTACGACAGCTCCTGTTGGCTTATCGTTGATGTAGAAATTACCCGCAGCATTGCGAAGCGCATAGGTAGCTTCGTCCACAGCATAACGGTCCTGACTGATAATAGAACCGGTCAAAGCGTATATAGAAGTTTCGTCGACAAGCTTTAAAGTTTCGGAAAATTTAGCGGCTTCATATACATATATAGTAACCACGGGACCGAACAACTCTTCACACATAGTCGTGTACTTCGGATCTTTTGCCAAGATGACGGTTGGAGCAATGAAATAGCCTTCGCTCTTATCGTAGGTTCCACCGGCAACGATTTCGACATTCGGATCGTTCTTCGCAGCATCGATATAAGCAGCCAACTTATCGAAGGATTTCTCATCGATCACCGCATTGATGAAATTGCTAAAATCGTCTACTGGCCCCATTTTGAAGCTCGCCATATCGCGAACCAATTGCTCTTTTACAGCTGGCCAAATATTATCGGGAACATAGCAGCGAGAAGCCGCTGAACATTTTTGTCCTTGGTATTCGAAGGCACCACGTGCAATGGCAGTAGCCACTACAGCAGGTTGTGCAGAAGAATGCACCATGATAAAATCCTTCCCGCCTGTTTCGCCAACAATGCGTGGATAGGTTTTGTACTTGTGAATATTATCTCCAATGGTTTTCCAGATGTTTTGGAAAACACCGGTTGATCCGGTAAAGTGGATACCAGCAAAATCAGGATGCGAGAAGATGACATTTCCAGCCGTTGGACCGCTCACAAAAACGAGGTTGATTACCCCAGCTGGCACGCCTGCTTCTTTGAAAATTTCCATCAACACATGTGCTGCATAAATTTGCGTATCGGCTGGTTTCCAAACCACCACATTGCCCATCATGGCAGCAGAAGTTGGAAGATTTCCTGCAATAGCGGTGAAGTTGAATGGCGTTAACGCAAAGACAAATCCTTCCAAAGGACGTTGCTCCACACGGTTCCAAATTCCTGCAGAAGATTCAGGTTGTTGAGAATAAATCTGACTCATGTACTGCACATTAAAGCGCAAGAAGTCGATGATTTCGCAAGCTGAATCGATCTCTGCTTGATATGCACTTTTCGATTGCCCCAACATAGTAGCTGCATTCAAACGCGCACGGTAAGGACCCGCAATTAAATCAGCCGCTTTGAGAAAAATGGCAGAACGGTTTTCCCAGCTCATTTTTTCCCAATTGGCTTTGGCAGCTAATGCCGCGTCGATAGCATCTTTCACATGTTGCTCGGTTCCTCGCGAAAAGGTTCCAAGTACATGCTTACGTTTATGTGGTTGGCGCAACTCAATTTTCTGATCGGTGAATACAGAACGACCACCAATTTCCATGGGTATATCGAGCTGCACCGACTGCAGATGTTGCAACATGGCTTTCAGTTCTGTTTTTTCTGCGCTGCCGGGAGCATAGCTCTTTACCGGTTCATTTACAGCTTTTGGGAGATGAAAAAAACCTTTGATCATGACGTGATTTTGGACCGCAAAGGTAGAGAAAGAGTCGGTTCTGAATGTGATTTGCTTGCTTGTAATCAGAAATCCTTTTCGCTATATTAGCCAACACATAGAACAACGCCAAACCATGATTCAGTCTATCTCCGATTTTTTTGAGCGACAAGCATTTGGCGTTTGCACTTGGCTGGGCGATAAGCTCCGAATGAAGTCATCACAAATTCGCTTGTTCTTCATCTACGCCTCCTTCCTCACCTTAGGTTCTCCCATTATTGTGTATTTGCACATGGCCTTTATTCTGCGCATCAAGAACTTGATTCAATCGAGCAAGACGCGGGTTTGGGATCTTTAGATTAGTAGAAAGTACAAAGTAGAGAGTAAAGAGTAGAGAGTAAGGAGTAGAAAGAAGTGAGAAGAGAGTAAAAAGAATTTTTCACGGAAAATTATTGAAAGACTGTATTTATTGATCTCCGTGGCGAGGACAAATAGTTAATAGATATGCAAAATATCACAGGCGCTATGAAAAATTTGTTTGCATTCGCTCTTCTTATTTCATTTCAATCGCTTTTAGCTCAGGTTCCAACTTTTGAGCGTACTTACAATGACACGGCTAATTTAGCAGGCAATGCATCCAGAGCGGTTGAGCTTGACAGCGGCAATTATTATA